>NZ_JACADR010000261.1 GCF_016106005.1 Roseomonas rosulenta | reverse complement strand
GCTCTTCCGATCAGCAGCGCCGCTGCCGCCGCCGCTGCCGATCGAGGACCCTGACGCGACCATCGCCATCGCGCCGCGCCTGGCACCGCCGCCCGCACCGCCTGCGCTGTCGGTGCCCGCACCCGCGGCGGCGGCGAAGCGCGGCTCCGCGCTGCCGGGGATCCTGCTGGCGCTGCTGCTGCTCGCCGCGGCGGGCGGTGGCGCCTATTGGTGGTTCTACCTGCGCGAGCCGGCCCCACCGCCGCCGGAGGCGCCGCCCACCAGCGAGCCCGTGGTGATCGCGCCGGAACCGCTGCCGCGCCCCGAACGCCCCGTGCTGCCGCCGGTGCGACCGCAGGCCGAACCGGCCGCGCCCGTCACCCTCGATGGCCTGGCCGTGCCGGAGGTGATCGCCCGCGCCGCATCCCCCGCCGCGATCGCCGAGGAAGCCGCGCGCCGCTACCAGACCGGGCGCTACGACGATGCGCTGCTGCTCTGGGAAGCAGCCGCGCGCGCGGGCAATGCTGCGTCGCTCACGCGCCTTGCGGGGCTCTACGACCCGGTCGGCTTCACCCCCGGCCGGCCCTTCCGCGACCCCGACCCGCGCCAGGCTGCGCGCCATTACCGCGAGGCGGTGACGGCGGGCGATCCCGCCGCTGCCGAGCCCCGAGCGCGGCTGCGCCAATGGCTCGACGACCGCGCACGGGAAGGGGACCTCAACGCGCCGCTGACCATCAGGGATTTCTGGCAATGACGCCGCGCCGCATCCTGCTGCTGGCCACCGCCGCGCTGCTGCCGCACATGGCCCAGGCGCAGCAACGCGGCATCCGCACCGCGTCGCGCACGCCGCTGCTCATCCCCGGCAAGACCACGCTGTTCCAGCGTGTCATCCTGCGCCCCGGCGCCACGCTGCACGCCCAGCCCAACGCGCCCCAGGGCCGCCCAGTCGCAGGCTTCAGCGTGGCCCATGTCTATGCCCGGCGCGACGGCTGGATCGAGATCGGGCGCGAGGCGGATGGCACCGTCGATGGCTGGGTACGCGAGGACCGCGCCATCGACTGGCGCCACACCATGGTCGGCGCCTTCACCAATCCGGCCGGGCGCGAACGGACCATGTTCCTGCGCGACGTCGCCACCCTGCGCGGGCTGCTCGCCGCCCCCGACATGACCCAGCAGGCCTTGGCCCTGCGCGCCGCGGCGGGCCAGCCGGGCAGCCCGGTGCTGGCGCTGGAGCCCGAGACCTTCATCGACATCCAGCGCAACTTCTACCTGCTGCCGATCCTGGAGGCCGAGACCATCCAGCGCCGCGACGGCACGCAGATGCGCGCGCTAGAGGTCATCTCCGCTCCCGCCGAGCTGCGCCAGGCGCCGCAGCAGGCCGACCCGTCGCGCCTGCGCGACTTCCGCGGCGGCATCGTCTTCGTGATCGACAGCACGGTGTCGATGCAGCCCTATATCGACCGCACGCGGGAGGCGATCCGGCGCATCATCGCGCGCATCGGCGACACTGCGGTGCGCGACAATTTCCGCTTCGGCATGGTGGCCTACCGCGCCGACATCAGCGCACGGCCGCAGCTGGAATACGTCACGCGGCTGGTGGCGGCGCCCGACCTGTCGCAGCCGCCGGCGTCCATCCTGCCCGCGCTCGAGAGCGTGCGCGCCGCCACCGTCTCGACCGAGCAGTTCGACGAGGACGCCATCGCCGGGCTGCGCATGGCGATCGACCAGGTGGACTGGGCGCAGTTCGGCGGGCGCTACGTGGTGCTGATCACCGATGCCGGCGCGCTCGACGCCACCGACCCGAAATCCCAGACCCGGCTTGGCATCCCCGAGATCAAGGCGCTGGCCGAGGCGCGCGGCGTGGCACTCTTCGCCATCCACCTGCAGACGCCCGAGGGGCGGTCGAACCACGCCCATGCCCGCGCGCAGTACACCGAGCTCACACGCTATGGCGCCGCCGGCTCGCTCTATTTCCCGGTCGAGGGCGGCAGCCCGCAGGCCTTCGAGCGCGTGGTCAACGGACTGACCAACGCGCTGTTCCGCCAGGTGGCGGACACGGTCGGTCGCCCGGTCGGGGGCGTCGAGCCCGCGCGCACGCCAGAGGCCGAGCGCATGGCGCAGCAGGTCGAGATCGTCGCGACCGCGATGCGCCTCGCCTATCTCGGTCGCGAGGGGGGCACCACGGCGCCGGACGTGGTGCGGTCCTTCACCACGGATCGCGACCTGCGGGACCCGACGGTCGCGGCGCTCGATGTCCGCGTGCTGCTCACGCGCAACCAGCTCTCGGACCTGTCGCAGGCGCTCACGCGCATTCTCGATGCCGGGCTGGCGGGGCGCACCGATCCGCGCTCCTTCTTCGGACAGCTGCGCGCGGCCTTCGCGGCCACGGCGCGGGACCCGGCGCGGCTCGGCAACCTCGCGCGCGTGGGCCAGGCGCTGGGCGAATACCTCGATGGACTGCCCTACCAGTCCCAGGTGATGGAACTGACCGAGCAGGAATGGCTCGCCATGGGTGCCGCCGCGCAGCGCGAGCTGATCAACGGCATCGAGGCGAAGCTGCGCCTCTACCAGGAATTCGCCGCGCGGCCGGACCTGTGGGTCACGCTGGACGGGCGGCCGGGGGGCGAGGCGTTCTTTCCGGTGCCGCTGGAAGCGTTGCCGTGACCATGCTGCTCTCCCTGCGTGGCGTCGCGCGCGCCTATCGCGGGGATGCCGCGCCCTTCGCGCTCGAGGTGCCTGCCTTCGACCTTGATGAAGGCGAGGCCCTGGCCCTCGCCGGACCCTCGGGCAGCGGCAAGTCCACGCTGCTGATGATGCTGGCGCTGGCGGCACCGCCCGATGCGGCGGAACGCTTCGTCTTCGCGGGGCAGGACATCGCGCGTCACTGGCGTGCCGGGCGGCGCGACGCGCTCGCGGAACTGCGCGCGCGGCGCGTCGGCGTGGTGCCGCAGACCGGTGGGCTGCTCTCCTACCTCAGCGTCGAGGGCAACATCGCGCTGACGCAGCGCATCGCCGGGCGCCCCGATGTGAGGCGCGTGCGCCTCCTGGCCGAGGAGCTCGGCATCGCCGCGCAACTCGGCAAGCGCCCGGCGGAGCTCTCGGTCGGACAGCGCCAGCGCGTCGCGATCGCGCGCGCGCTGGCGCATCGCCCGGCGCTGGTGCTGGCGGACGAACCCACCGCCTCGGTGCATCCGGAACTCGCCGATGCCGTGCTGGCGCTGTTGAAGCGCGAATGCGCCGCCGCCGGCGCGGCGTTGCTGGTGGCCACCCACGACCCTGACCGTGCCGCGCGCGCCGGCTATCCGGTGCTGGCCTGCGAGACGCGCGCGCCCGGCACGGATGGCATCGCGCGATCGATCTTCGCGCGCGCATCGCTCGCGCAGGCGGCCTGACCATGCTGCGCCTGGCGCTGGCCGACCTGTGGCACGAAAGGGTGCTCTTCCTCTGCTCCGTGCTCGGCTGCGCCGCGGTGCTGGCGCCGCTGATCGTCCTGTTCGGCCTGCGCGAAGGGGTGGTGGCGGGGCTGCGCGCCGAGTTGCTGGAGGACCCGCGTGCGCGGGAGGTGGTCTCGGTCGTCAACCGCACGCTGGAGCCTGCGCTGTTCGAGCGTCTCGCCGCCGATCCACGCGTCGCCTTCGTGGTGCCGCGCACACGCGCGCTCTCGTCCACCATCGTGCTGGAGAACCCCGCGCGCGTGGCGAGCGGCCTGCGCGTGGAGCTGCTGCCGACCGCAGCGCGGGACCCGTTGCTGCCGGACTCGAACGGCCTCGGCGCGGACGCGCTTGTGCTCTCGGCGACGGCGCTGGAGCGGCTCGGTCTGCGGGTCGGGGATCCGGTGCTGGCCTCCGTGCCGCGCAGCCGCGACGGTCAGCGGGAGGTGCTGACGCTGCCGATGAGCGTCGCCGGTGCGGCACCGCTTTCCGCAGCGACGCGCGACGCGGCCTTCGCCACCCTGCCGGTGCTGCTGCTGGTCGAGGATTTCCTCGACGGCGCGGCCGGCCCGCAGGCGCGCCCGACCAGCGAGGACGCCGCGCGCACGCGCCCCTTCGCCGGCTTCCGGCTGCATGCCGCGCGCCTCGAGGACGTGCCGGCGCTCGATCGCGAACTGCGCCTGACGGGCATAGAGGTCGCCTCGCGCGCCGAGGCGGTGGCCGGGCTGCTGCGCCTCGACCGCAACCTGGCGCTGCTGTTCCTGGCACTCGCCGGGGCAGGGGGGGCGGGTTACCTGGTCAGCCTCGGCGTCGGGCTCTGGGCGCAGGTGGAGCGCAAGCGGCGCGACCTTGCGCTGCTGTCGCTGCTCGGGCTGAAGCGTCGGGCCCTGCTGATGCTGCCACTGATCCAGGCGTCGGCGGTGGCGCTGATGGGCGCGCTCTGCGCCTTCGCGGTGGCGGCGGCGGTGGCCGGCGTGCTGAACCGCGCCTTCGCCGGCACGGTGGCGGGGGAGCGGCCGGTCTGCCTGCTGAGCGCGGCAATGGGCGCGGGTGCCGCCGGCATCACCCTCGCGGGCGGGGTCGTGGCATCGATGCTGGCAGGGCTGCGTGCGGCCGGCGTCGCGCCGGCGGAAGGTCTGGCGGAGGGATGATGGCGCGCATGCTATCCTGGGCTTGGCTTGGCACGCGCGCCCGCAGCGGCGCCGGCGCCACGACGGCATCGCGCGTGGCATGCACCGCGCTGGCCTGCGGCGTGGCCCTCGTCACCCCGTCCCAGGCGCAGGCGCCCTGGCCCGAGGAATTCACCAACCCGCGCCCGGCCGAGCGCGACCTTCTGCTGCCCATGCCCTGCGGCGCCGCGATGGCCTTTCGTCCGGTCGAGACGCCGACCGGGCCTGGCGCGCTTGAGGACCGGCCGGTCACGCTCGGCACCACGGACCCGGCCGGCGGCATCGCCGAATTCGCGCGGCGCGATGCGGTGGCCGGCCCTTTCGCCGCGCCGGGACGCGACGTCGCGCTGTTCTGGATCGGCAAATACGAGGTCACGCGCGACCAGTATGCCGCGGTGATGGAGGAACGCTGCCCGGCATCCTCCGCCGCCGGCCGCCTGCCTGCCGCGAGCCTGTCCTGGTTCGACGCCGTCGCCTTCACCCAGCGCTACACGACCTGGCTGCTGCGCAATGCGGCGGCGCGCCTGCCGCAGGCCGACGGCACGCCCGCCTTCGTCCGCCTGCCGACCGAGGAGGAGTGGGAATACGCGGTGCGCGGCGGCGCGTCGGTCAGCGAACTCGATTTCCTCGGCCGCACCTTCCCGATGCCCGAGGGCACGTCGCGCTATGCCTGGTTCCAAGGGCCGCGATCGGCCTCGGGCCGCGCGCAGCCGATCGGCATGCTCGAGCCCAATCCCCTCGGACTGCACGACATGCTGGGCAATGTTGGCGAGCTGGTGCTGGAGCCCTTCCGCGCGGTGCGCGTGGGGCGGCTGCACGGCCAGGCCGGCGGCGTGGTCGTGAAGGGTGGCGACTACCGCACGCCGGAGGCGGCGCTGCGGTCCTCGCTGCGCATCGAGGTGCCGCCCTATGACGCGACGGATGGGCAGCCGACGCGCCTCGCCTCGGTGGGCTTCCGCGTGGCGCTGGCCGCGCATGTGACCACCAGCCTGCGCCGCGCCGAGGCGCTGAACCGCGCCTTCGAGGCCGAGAGCCGTGCGAGCGGCACGGAGGCCGAGAACGCCCGCCGCCAGATCGCTGCCCTGCGGGAAGGGGCGGATCCGCGGCTTCGCCAGGGTCTCGATCGGCTGGAAGCCGGCCTGATGGCGGCGGAGCGCGCGCGCCTCGAACAGGAACGGGCGGGCATTCGCGCGCAACTGGAGGGTGCCGCCGTGCTGGCGCGCGCGGCCGGCCAGTCGCAGCGGCGCATGGACGGGATCGAGCCGCTGCTCGCCGGCGCCGACGTGGTGCAGGCGAGCCCGGAGATGCGCGCCGGCTGGGCGCGCGCACTGGAGCAGTTGCGGGTCGAGCGCGAACTGTCGCTCGATGGCTATGCGCGCATCGTCGCCGATCTCGGTCGCAGCGCGGACCGCGCCACGCTCACCACCGAGGCCGGCGTGGTGGCGAGCGAGACCGAGGCGCGCGGCATGCCGGATCTGCGCCCCTATCTGGACGTCGCGGCCCGGCATGCTGCCGATTCCCGAGACCGCGGCCTGCCGCCGCGCGACCGGATGCGCGAGGAGGTGCTGGCGGCCGGCCGTGGCGCGGCGCCACCGCAGGCCGTGCTGGCGCCGCCGACGGCCCCGCAGCGACCGTCCCAGCCAGATCGGAAGAGCGCTGGCTTGAACTCCACTTACGGCTCCATTC
>NZ_JACADR010000260.1 GCF_016106005.1 Roseomonas rosulenta | reverse complement strand
ACCGCCGCCAGCGCCTCGGCCACGCGGCCGGCATCCGGTCCGCCGGCCTGCGCCATGTCCGGCCGCCCGCCGCCGCCCTTGCCGCCCACTGCCGCGCTCGCCACGCGCACCAGCGCCACGGCGTCGGTGCGACCCTTCGCGGCTTCGCCCGTCGCGACCACGATGCTCGCCTTGCCCTCAGCCGTGGAGACCAGCGCCACCACATCCGCGGTGCCGCCCTTCAGGATGGCCTCGGCCAGGCCCTTGAGGTCGCGCGGCGGCACCTCGCCCAGGTCGCGCAGTGCCACGCGCAGCCCGGACACCGTCTCGACCTCCGCGCCGCCGCCGCCGGTCGCGAGCTTCTTGCGCAGCTCCGCCACCTCGCGCTCGAGCTTGCGTCGTTCCTCGACCAGGGCCGCGATGCGCCCCGCCAGTTCGCCCGGCTGCGCCTTCAGCACCGCGGCCGCGGCGATCAGGCTCTCCTCCATGCCGGCGATGTGCGCCAGCGCCGCATCGCCGGTGACGGCCTCCACGCGCCGCACGCCGGCGCTGACCGCGCCCTCGGACAGGATCTTGAACAGGCCGATATCGCCGGTGCGCCGCACATGCGTCCCGCCACAGAGCTCGAGCGAGTAGACGCCGTGCTTCTCCACCGCCGCCGGGTCATGGCCCATGCCGACGACGCGCACCTCCTCGCCGTACTTCTCGCCGAACAGCGCCATGGCGCCGGCTTCCACCGCGGCCTCGGGCGTCATCAGCCGCGTGACCACCTCGGCATTCTCGCGGATGCGGGCATTCACCTCGGCCTCGACCCAGTGCAGGTCTTCCTCGCTCATGGGCGTGGGCTGGGAGACGTCGAAGCGCAGCCGGTCCGGCGCGTTGAGCGAGCCCTTCTGCGCGACATGGTTGCCCAGCCGCCGGCGCAGCGCCTCGTGCAGCAGGTGCGTCGCGGAATGGTGCGCGCGGATCTTCGACCGCCGCGCGTGATCGACCTCGGCCGTGACGGCCTGGCCGACCTTCGCCTCGCCTTCCATGACCGTGCCGATGTGCACATAGAGCGCACCCAGCTTCTTCTGCGTGTCGCGCACCGCGATCGTGCAGGCCGGGCCGGCCTGGATGATGCCGGTGTCGCCCACCTGGCCGCCGCTCTCGGCGTAGAAGGGCGTCTGGTTCAGCAGCACCGCGACCTCGGCGCCGATCGGCGCGGCATCGACCGGGACGCCGTCGCGCACAATCGCGACGATCTCGCCCTCCGCGCTCTCGGTCGTGTAGCCGAGGAACTCGCTGGCCCCGACCTTCTCCTTCAGGTCGAACCAGACGCTCTCGGTCGCGGCCTCGCCGCTACCCGCCCAGGCGGCGCGGGCGCGCTTGCGCTGCTCGGCCATGGCGGCGTTGAAGCCCTCCACGTCCACCGGGCGGCCCTCGGCGCGCAGCGCATCCTGCGTGAGGTCGAGCGGGAAGCCGAAGGTGTCGTACAGCCGGAATGCGACCTCGCCCGGCAGCGTCTGGCCCGAACCCAGCCGCGCCGTCTCCTCTGCCAGCAGGCCAAGCCCGCGTTCCAGCAGCGAGCGGAAGCGGGTTTCCTCAAGGCGCAGGGTTTCGGAGATCAGCGCCTCGGCCCGCACCAGCTCCGGATAGGCCGCGCCCATCTGCCGAACCAGCGCGGGCAGCAGCCGGTGCATCAGCGGATCGCGTGATCCCATCATGTGCGCGTGGCGCATCGCGCGGCGCAGGATGCGGCGCAGCACGTAGCCGCGGCCTTCGTTCGACGGCAGCACGCCATCGGCGATCAGGAAGGCGCCGGCGCGCAGGTGGTCCGCCACCACGCGATGGCTCACGCGGAACGGCCCGTCGGGCTCCTGCCCGGTGGCTTCCGCGCTGGCCAGGATGATCGCCCGCAGCGTGTCCGTGTCGTAGTTGTCGTGCTTGCCCTGCAGGATGGCGGCGAAGCGCTCCAGCCCCATGCCGGTGTCGATCGAGGGCCTGGGCAGCGGGCTGCGCGTGCCCGCCGGTTCCTCGAGGAACTGCATGAAAACCAGGTTCCAGATCTCGATGAACCGGTCGCCATCCTCGTCCGCGCTGCCCGGCGGCCCGCCGGGGATCTTGTCCCCGTGGTCGAAGAAGATCTCGGAGCACGGGCCGCAGGGCCCGGTATCCCCCATGCGCCAGAAATTGTCCGAGGTACTGATGCGGATGATCCGGCTGTCCGGCAGCCCGGCCACCTTCTTCCAGATCGCCGGCGCCTCCTCGTCCTCGGAGAACACGGTCACCAGCAGCCGGTCCTTGGGCAGCCCGAAATCCTTGGTCAGCAGCTCCCACGCATAGGGGATCGCCTGTTCCTTGAAGTAGTCGCCGAAGGAGAAGTTCCCCAGCATCTCGAAGAAGGTATGGTGGCGCGCCGTGTAGCCGACATTGTCGAGGTCGTTGTGCTTCCCGCCCGCGCGCACGGACTTCTGCGCCGTGGTGGCGCGCTTGTAGGGGCGCGTCTCCTGCCCGGTGAAGACGTTCTTGAACTGCACCATGCCGGAGTTCGCGAACATCAGCGTCGGGTCGTTGCGCGGGACCAGCGGGCTGCTCTCCACCACCTCGTGCCCGTTGCGGGCGAAGTAGTCGAGGAAGGTGGCGCGGATGTCGTTGCTGCTCGTCATGTCCGATCCGTAGCGACCCCCGGAAATCCGGGCACCGGCAAGGTGTTGACCCAAGGGACGGACAGGTAGCGCGCGACACGCGGGCCGTGAAGGGGCCAGCACGGCGAAAGGGGCGGAACCCTGCGGTTCCGCCCCCATTCCTCCGCGCGGCGCGTCCGGCTATTCGGCCGCCATCGCCTCGTCGTCGCCGGCGCTCTCGCCGACCAGCATCTGGTCCACCAGCAGCCCGGCCTGGCTGCGGATGCGCTGCTCGATCGAATTCGCCATCTCCGGGTGGTCGCGCAGGAACTGCTTGGCGTTCTCGCGCCCCTGGCCGATGCGCTGGCTGTCGCAGGAGAACCAGGCGCCCGACTTCTCGACCACGCCGGCCTTCACGCCGAGGTCGATCAGCTCGCCGACCTTGGAGATGCCCTCGCCATACATGATGTCGAACTCGACCTCGCGGAACGGCGGGGCCATCTTGTTCTTCACCACCTTCACGCGGGTGTGGTTGCCGGTCACCTCGTCGCGGTCCTTGATGGCGCCGATGCGGCGGATCTCCATGCGGACCGAGGCGTAGAACTTCAGCGCGTTGCCGCCCGTGGTGGTCTCCGGGTTGCCGAACATGACGCCGATCTTGAGCCGGATCTGGTTCAGGAAGATCAGCAGCGTGTTGGACTTGCTGACCGACCCGGTCAGCTTGCGCAGCGCCTGGGACATCAGGCGCGCATGCAGGCCGACATGGCTGTCGCCCATCTCGCCCTCGAGCTCCGCGCGCGGCACCAGGGCGGCGACGGAGTCCACCACCAGCACATCCACCGCGCCCGAGCGCACCAGCGTATCCGCGATCTCGAGCGCCTGCTCGCCCGCATCGGGCTGGCTGATCAGAAGGTTGTCGACATCGACGCCGAGCTTCTTGGCATAGCCGGGGTCGAGCGCGTGCTCGGCGTCCACGAAAGCGCAGGTGCCGCCCTTCTTCTGGGCTTCCGCGATGACATGCAGCGCCAGCGTGGTCTTGCCCGAGGATTCAGGCCCGTAGATCTCGATGATGCGCCCCTTGGGCAGCCCGCCGATCCCGAGCGCGAGATCGAGCCCGAGCGAGCCCGAGGACACCACCTCGATCTCCCCCTGCTGCGACTGCTTCGCGCCGAGGCGCATGATCGAGCCCTTGCCGAAGGCGCGCTCGATCTGGCTCAGCGCGGCGTCCAGCGCCTTTCCCTTATCCATGCCCTTCCCCCGCTCCAGCGATGGCTTATCAACCATAGGGCGATCTCCTTCAGGCGTCTATCGCCCATTACATGAGGGACCCGACAAGTCCCTGTCCCGCCCCACCCGCGCATGGCGGGGCGATTCGACGCAAGCCAAGCATGCGCGAAACCGCCCCGGGCATCAAGAACAGATTAAGAACATTTCGTCAGGCGCTTTTCCGCACCCCGCGGAGCGCGGCCACGCCGCGATCCGGGAGCGCGCATGCGCGACCGCGCCCAAACCATCATCCCCGCCGGGCGCACCAGTACACGGCGCGAAGGCAAGCCGGCCGGACGGCCGGCGCCCGCCGTCTGAGGGCACACAAAATCTAAGCGGCGGCGACAGCCGCCGCCAGTTCCGCCATCCGGAAGGGCTTCTCCAGGAAGCGCACGCCCTTTCCCGCTAACCCTTCCCCCACCGCCGCCGCCGCGTAGCCCGAGACCAGCACCACCGACAGCCCCGGCAGGCGCAAGCGCAGCGTCTCCGCGAGCGCCAGCCCGTCCATCTCCCCCGGCATGGTCACGTCGGTCACCAGCACCTCCGGCACGAAGCCGTCATCCACCGCGGCGAGCGCCGCCTCGGCATCCTCGGCCGCCTGCACCTCGTGCCCCGCGCCGACCAGGGCGCGGCGCGTGAGCATGCGCAGCGGCGCCTCGTCCTCCACCAGCAGAACGCGCCGCGCGACGGCGCCGGCGGGTGCCACGGCCGGCGGGGCCTCGGCCTGCACGGCCGCCTCGCTGCGCGGGAACCACAGCCGGAAGACCGTGCCGCGCCCGGGCTCGGAGCTCACCGACACATGCCCGCCCGATTGCCGCAGGATGCCGAGCACGGTGGACAGCCCGAGCCCCGTGCCCCCCTGTCCGCGCCGCGTCGTGAAGAAGGGCTCGAAGATGCGCGGCAGCAGCGCGGGCGGAATGCCCCCGCCCTGGTCGGCCACGCTCAGCACCGCCCAGGGGCCGGGCGGGATGACCGCACCCTGCGCCACCTCCTCCGCCGCCAGGTCGATGGCCGCGAGGCCGATGCGGATGGTCCCGCCCTCCGGCATGGCGTCGCGCGCATTCACCACCAGGTTCAGCAGCGCCTGGTCGAGCTGCGACGGATCGACCCGCGCGCGCGGCCCCGGCAGGTCGAGCTCCAGCACCAGCGCATGCCGCGCCCCCAGCAGCCGCGTGAGCAGCGGCGCCATCGCCTCCACCGCCGAACCGAGTGCGACCACCCGTGGTGCGAGCGCCTGCCGGCTCGCGAAGGCCAGCAACTGCCGCAGCAGCCGCGCCCCGCGCCCCGCGCTGTCGAGGATCTGGCGCAGGTCCTCCGCCGTCTCGGCCTCCGGCCCGCGCGCCAGCGCCGCCTCCGCCGCGCCCGAGATCGCCGCCAGCAGGTTGTTGAAGTCATGCGCGACCCCGCCGGCCAGCTGGCCGATCGATTGCAGCCGCGCGCCTTCCTCCATCTGCGCCTGCATGCGCCGGCGCGCCGTCACGTCCACCACGCGCATCAGCGCGCCGGGCTCGCCGCGCAGCGGGCGGCAGGCGACCTCGAAACTGGCATCGGGGGGCAGCGCGGCATTGGCGATGCGCGCCGCAACGACGGGCGGCGCCGGCGGGCCGGCCAGCGCGGCGGCGATCGCACCCGCCACCGCCGCGCGCGAATCCTCGACGAAGAGTGCTGACCCGTGCAGCCCCGCCGCCGGCGCCGCGCCGCAGAATTCCGCCAGCGCCGGATTGGCGAGGCGGATCCGCCCCTCGGTGTCGAGCACCGCGAGGCCCGCCGCCTCCTCCGCCTCGAACAGGCGCCGGAATGCCGATGCCTCGTGGTCGCGATCCGTCACGCCGATGGCCCCCGCCCGCCGAGCCGCCAAACATAGGCGATGATCTCGGCCACCGCCTGATAATGCTCGGCCGGGATTTCCGCATCCAGATCGAGCCGGAACAGCGCGCGCGCCAGTGGCGGATTGGACACGATCGGCACGCGGCTTTCCTCGGCCAGGGCGCGGATGCGCGCCGCCACCGCATCGGCGCCCTTGGCGACCACGCGCGGCGCGGCCGAGCTGCCCTGCTCATAGGCGAGGGCAACCGCGAAATGCGTCGGGTTGGTCACCACCACCGCGGCCTTCGGCACCGCGGCCATCATACGCCCGCGCGCGCGCTGCTCGCGCAGGCGGCGCAGCCGGCCCTTCACCTGCGGGTCGCCCTCGCTCTCGCGCGCTTCCTCCTTCAGGTCCTGGCGGCTCATGCGCAGCCTGTGCAGGTGGCGCCAGCGCACCCAGAGCCAGTCCAGCACGGCGATCGCCGCGAAGGCCGCGAGTGCCGCCAGCGCGAGGTCGCCCGCCGCCCGCCCACCCGCCGCCAGCAGCGCCGCCGGCGGCAGGTGCAGCAGGCCGGCGAGCGCCGGGAACGGGAGGGCACACGGCTGAGCCCC
>NZ_JACADR010000026.1 GCF_016106005.1 Roseomonas rosulenta | reverse complement strand
CTACGCATGCAGGAGGCCTTCGGATGCAGCGCTTCACCCTCTCCCGCCGCGCGCTCGGCGCCGCCGCCCTGGCGCCGCTCGCGGCGACGGCGCTGGCCCCGCTGGCACGGCCGGCCTTCGCGCAGCCCGCGCCGATCCGCATCGGCGAGCTGAATTCCTATGCTCGCATGGCGGCCTTCGCGGTGCCCTACCGCAATGCGATGCAGCAGGCGCAGGATGCGATCAACGCCGCCGGCGGCGTGATGGGCGGGCGGCGCATCGAATTCGTCTTCCGCGACGATGGATCGACGCCCGGCGACGCGGTGCGCGTGGCGGAGGAACTGCTGACGCGCGAGAATGTGTCGTTCCTCGCCGGCACCTTCCTGTCGAATGTCGGTCTGGCGGTGGCCGACTTCGCGAACCAGCGCAAGCGCCTGTTCCTCGCGACCGAGCCGCTGACCGACGCGCTGACCATGGCGCAGGGCAACCGCTACACCTGGCGCGTGCGACCCAACACCTTCATGCAGACGCGCATGCTGGTGGAGGCCATCCGCGGCCGCAACGTGCGCCGCTGGGCGATCGTCGCCCCCAACTACGAATACGGCCAGTCGGCGGCTGCGAACTTCAAGCGCCTGCTGCCCGCCGCGATTCCCGGCGCGGAAGTGGTGGCGGAGCAGTTCCCCGCGCTCGGCCGCGTCGATGCCGGTGCCACGGTCGGCGCGCTCGGCCAGGCGCGACCCGATGGCATCTTCAACGTGCTGTTCGGCCCGGACCTCACCGCCTTCGTCCGCGAGGGCAATACCCGCGGCCTGTTCGAGCGCCGCACCGTCGTCTCGCTGCTGACCGGCGAGCCGGAATACCTGATTCCGCTCGGCGAGGAGACGCCGGAGGGCTGGATCGTCACCGGCTATCCCTGGGACCAGGTGACCGGCATGCCGGCGCACCAGGCCTTCGTCGAGGGCTACCGCGCGCGCTTCAACGATACGCCGCGCAAGGGCTCTCTGCTCGGCTACGTCACGGTGCAGATCATCGCGAGCCTGCTGAACAAGGCTGGCACGCTCGACAACGAGGCGCTGGTCGATGCGCTGGCCGACCTCAGCACCGACAGCATCGTCGGTCCGGTGGTGATGCGCGGCATCGACCACCAGGGCACGCTTGGCACCTGGGTGGGCGAGACGACGCTGCGCGGCCGCGCAGGCGCGATGCGCAACAGCCGCTACGCGGACGGCGCCGACTTCATGTTCCCGCCGGACGAGGTGCGGGCGGCGCGCCGTTCGGCCTGAGCCCGCGTGGAGTGGGAGTTCCTGCTGGTCCAGTCCCTCTCGGGGCTGGCCAGCGCCTCGTCGCTTTTCGTCATCGCCTCGGGGCTGACGATCGTCTTCGGCGTGACACGCATCGTGAATTTCGCGCACGGGTCCTTCTACATGCTGGGCGCCTATGTCGCGGTCACCATCGTGCCCTGGCTGCTGGAGTTCGACCGGTCGCCGTGGCTGTTCTTCGCCGGCGTGCTGGCCTCGGCGCTGGCGGTGGGCGTGCTCGGCGTGGTGATGGAGGTGCTGCTGCTGCGCCGCATCTACCGTGTGCCAGAGCTGTTCCAGTTGCTCGCGACGTTCGGCGTGGTGCTGATCGTGCAGGACCTGGTGCTGCTGGCCTGGGGGCCGGTGGATATTCCCGGGCCGCGCGCGCCAGGCCTGCGCCATGGCGTCGACATCTTCGGCCAGCGCTTCCCGGCCTATGAGCTATTCCTGATCTTCGTCGGCCCCGCGGTGCTCGGGCTGCTGTGGCTATTGATGCATCGGACGCGCTTCGGCGTGCTGATCCGCGCCGCCACGCAGGACCGCGAGATGGTGGGCGCGCTCGGCGTCAACCAGGCAATGCTGTTCACCGGCACGTTGTTCCTCGGCGCGGCGCTGGCGGGGCTGGGCGGCGCGCTGCAGATCCCGCGCGTCTCGGCGAACCCGCAGATGGACCTGTCGGTCATCACCGAAGCGTTCGTGGTGACGGTCATCGGCGGCATGGGGTCGGTGCCTGGTGCCTTCATCGCTGCCGTGATGATCGGGTTGCTGCAGGCCTTCGGCGTGCTGGTCTTCCCGAAGATCACGCTGGTGCTGGTGTTCCTGCTGATGGCGGCCGTGCTGGTCGTAAAGCCTTGGGGATTACTGGGGCGGCCGGAAGCAGCCGCGGGGCGCGCGGTGCTGCCGGAGGGAATCCTCGATCCCGGGCGGCTGGATGGCGCCAGCCGCATGCTGGTGGCGGTCGCGATCGCAGGCGTGCTGGCGTTGCCGCTGCTGGACGCCTACGCCGTGAAGGTCGGGACCGAGGTGCTGATCCTCGCACTCGCTGCCTTCTCGCTGAACTTCCTGGTGGGCAATGGCGGCATCGTCTCCTTCGGCCATGCCGCCTATTTCGGGCTCGGCGCATACGGCGCGGGGCTGCTGGTGGTGAAGGCCGGCCTGCCGATGGAACCGGCGCTGGTCGCAGCCCCCGTCGCGGGCGGCGCGGCCGCGGCGCTGTTCGGCTTCTTCGTGGTGCGGCTGTCGGGCATCTACCTCGCGATGCTCACGCTCGCCTTCGCGCAGATCGCCTATGCCGTCGTGTTCCAGTGGGTCGAGGTGACCGGCGGCGACAACGGCCTGGTCGGCGTCTGGCCCTCGCGCTGGGCGGCCTCGCGCGAGGTGTATCACTACATCGTCGCGGCGCTGACGATCACCGCCATCATCCTGCTGCGCCGCGTGATCCACGCGCCCTTCGGCGCGACGCTCCGCGCGGCGCGCGATTCGGCGCAGCGCGCGGACGCCATCGGCGTGGATGTGCGCATGCATCGCTGGCTCGGCTTCATCCTGGCCGGCGCGGCGGCGGGGCTGGCAGGCGGGCTCTATGCCTTCTCGAAGGGGTCGATCGACCCAACATTGCTCGGCATCCCCGCGAGCGTGGATTTCCTGTCCATGCTGCTGCTGGGCGGCATCCAGTCGGTGCTGGGGCCGGTGGCCGGCGCGGCCGCCTTCCATGCGGTGAAGGACTTCTTCATGCCGCTGACGGACCACTGGCGGCTGTTCCTCGGCCTGTCCATCATCGCCATGGTTCTCATTTTCCCGCGTGGGCTGGCTGGCGCATGGTCCAGCTTGCGGAGGCGCGCGGCATGATGCTGCTGGCGGCCGAGGGCCTGGTGAAACGCTTCGGCGGCGTACTCGCCGCGAAGGATGTGTCGTTTGCGCTCGAGGCCGGCGAGATGCTCGCCATCATCGGCCCCAACGGCGCGGGAAAGTCCACCACCTTCAACATGGTCGGCGGGCAGTTGAAGCCCGATGCGGGGCGCGTGACGCTGGCAGGGCAGGACATCACCGGCATTCCGCCGCGCGCGGTGTGCCGGCTGGGCGTGGGGCGAACCTTCCAGGTGGCGCAGACCTTCCTGTCCTTCACCGTGCTCGGCAACGTGCAGATGGCACTGATCGCGCATCACGGCGAGACGCGGCGGCTGCTGGTCGATGCGGCTGCGCTGCATCGCGATGATGCGCTGGTGCTGCTCGATCGCGTCGGCATGGCGGCACAGGCGCAGCGCCCGATCGGCGAGCTCGCCTATGGCGACGTGAAGCGTGTCGAGCTCGCCATCGCGCTGGCGGCGGCGCCGCGCCTGCTGCTGATGGACGAGCCCACCGCCGGCATGGCGCCGGCCGAGCGCACCGCACTGATGGCGCTGGTCGCGGGCATCGCGCGGGAACAGCGTATCGGCGTGCTGTTCACCGAGCACGACATGGACGCCGTCTTCGCCCATGCCGACCGCATCCTGGTACTGGTGCGCGGCGAGATCATCGCGCGGGGATCGCCCGACGAGGTGCGCGCGGACCCCGAGGTGCAGCGCGTCTATCTTGGCCATTCCGGCACCCGCGCGGCCGCCCGCGCGCAACGTACCCATGTCTGAACGGGTACTGGAAGTCGCGGGACTGCGCGCCGGCTACGGCCCGGCCGAGGTGCTGTTCGGCGTGGAGCTGCACCTGGCGCGCGGCGAGGTCGCGGCCCTGATGGGCCGCAACGGCGCGGGCAAGTCCACCACGCTGAAGGCCATCATGGGACTGCTGCCGCCGCGCGCGGGATCGGTGCGCTTCGCGGGGCAGGAGATCGCCGGCGCCGCGCCGTTCCGCATCGCGCGGCTGGGCCTCGGCTACGTGCCGGAGGACCGCCGCATCTTCACCGACCTGACGGTGGCGGAGAACCTCGATGTCGGCCGCCGTGCCGCGCCGCCGGGACGCGCGCCCTGGACGCCGGAACGCCTGTTCGCGGTCTTTCCCAACCTGGCCGAGATGCGTCACCGTCGCGCCAGCGCGATGTCGGGCGGCGAGCAGCAGATGCTCACCATCGCGCGCACCCTGATGGGCAACCCGGAAGCCGTGCTGCTCGACGAACCCTCGGAGGGCCTCGCACCCGTGATCGTGGAACAGATGGCCGAAGCCGTGCTGCGCATGAAGGCGGAGGGAATCGCCGTGCTCGTCAGTGAGCAGAGCCTGGATTTCGCCGCCGCCGTCGCCGACCGCGCGCTGATCCTGGAGAAGGGCAGCGTGCGCTGGGAAGGCAGCATCGCCACGCTCGAGGCGGACGAGGATGTCCGCCGTGCCTGGCTGACGGTGTGACACGCATGGCCCGACGCATCGCCGGCATCGACGTGGGCGGCACCTTCACCGACCTGGTGATGCAGGATGCCGATGGCTCCATCCGGATCGCCAAGGTGCCCACCACCGCGGTGAACCAGGCGGGCGGCGTGATGGCGGCGATCGCAGCCGCGGGCACCACGCCGGCAGCACTTGACCTGATCGTCCACGGCACCACGGCGACGACGAATGCGGTGCTGGAGCGCAAGCTCGCGAAGGTCGGGCTGATCACCACGGCGGGCTTCCGCGACGTGCTGGAGCTCGGCCGTCGCACACGGCCCCGCGCCTATGGCATGACCGGCAGCTTCGAACCGCTGATCCCACGCGAGCTGCGCCGCGAGGTCGCGGAACGCATGGATGCGCGCGGCGCGGTGATCACGCCGCTGGACGAGGCCGAGGTGGAGCGCGTGGTGGCGGCGCTGCTCGCCGAGGGCTGCGAGGCGCTGGTCATCCATTTCCTGCATGCCTACGCCAACCCGTCGCATGAGCTGCGCGCCGGCGAGATCGCGCGCGCGCTCTGGCCGAACGGCTACGTGACGCTCGGCCATGCGCTGCTGTCGGAGTTCCGCGAGTACGAACGCGGCACCACGGCCAGCGTGAATGCCGCGGTACAGCCGGTGCTCGACCGATACATCCGACACCTGCAGGACCGCCTGGCGGAAGCCGGGCACCAGCGCGACCTGCTGGTGATGAACGGCAATGGCGGCACGGTGCCGGCGCGTGCCGTGGCTGCGGAAGCCGCCAAGACCGTGATGTCCGGCCCGGCCTCCGGCGTGATGGCGGCAGCCGCGACGCTCACGCAATCGGGCGTACGCAACGCCATCACCTGCGACATGGGGGGCACCTCGACCGACGTCGCGCTGATCGCGGGCGGCGTGCCGGAAGTCTCCGCTGAACTCTCCATCGCCTATGGCCTGCCGATCCACCTGCCGATGGTCGATGTGCGCACGGTCGGCGCCGGCGGCGGATCGATCGCCTGGATCGATCGCGGCGGCATGCTGCGCGTCGGACCGGAGAGTGCCGGCAGCGCGCCGGGGCCGATCTGCTACGGGCGGGGCGGCACGCGTCCCACGGTAACGGATGCGAACCTGCTGCTCGGCCGGCTCGACCCCGATGCGCTGTTGGCGACCGGGCGGCGCGTCGCCGTCGAGGAGGTGCGCGAGGCCTTCGCGCGCGAGATAGGCAACCCGCTCGGCATGACGCCGGAGCAGGCGGCCGAGGCGGTGATCCGGCTGACGAACGTCCTGATGGCGGGCGCGATCCGCATGGTCTCGCTCTCGCGCGGGCATGATCCGCGCGACTTCGCGCTGTTCGCCTTCGGTGGCGCCGGCCCGCTGCATGCGGTCGCACTGGCGCGCGAGATTGGCATTCCGGAGGTCCTCACCCCCTTCCGACCTGGCCTGACCAACGCACTGGGCTGCCTCGTGGCCGATCTGCGGCAGGATGTGGTGAACACGCTGAACCGCGGCCTGGACGACATCGCGGAGAGCGAGATCGCCGCCGTGCTCGCCGCACAATCCGAACGCGCACGCGCCGCAGTCGAGGCCGGCGGCGCCGAGGTGGAACGCATCGAGACCCGCCACGTGGCGGAGATGCAGTTCCGGGCCCAGACGCACCTGATCCGCGTGCCGCTCGCCTCCGCCGCGCCGTCGCGCGCCGAGGTCCAGGCCGCCTTCGAGGAGGCCTATTTCGCTCGCTTCCAGCTGCGCCTGCCCGAGATCCGCGCCGTGCTCGTGAACCTGTGCACCTGCGCAGTCGGCCGCCGCCCGGCCTTCGACCTTCGGGCACTCGCCGGCGGCGGTGGGGTGGCGCGGCTCGGCACGCGCCGTCTTTACGCCGACGGCGCCTGGCACGAGGCCACCGTGTGGCAGCGCGAAGGCCTGCACGAGGGCACCTGCATCGAAGGCCCCGCAGTGCTGCAGCAGGCCGATGCCACCATCATCCTCGAACCCGGCAGCACGGCGGTGGTCGATGCGCTGGGCAACCTCAGGATCAGCGCGTGATGGACGCCCTCACCCTCGCCGTCATCCAGGCCGGGCTCACGCAGGTCTGCAACGAGATGGACCTGGCCTTCTCCCGCGCCGCCTTCTCCCCCGTGATCGCCGAGGCCGACGACCGCTCCGACGGCATCTACGCGGCCGAGGATGGCGCGCTGATCGCGCAGGGCGAAGGCGGGCTGCCGGTCTTCGTCGGCGCCATGCAGCACAGCGCGGGGCACATCATTCGCCTGATCCGCGAGGGCGCGGTGGCGCCGCCCGAACCGGGCGACGTGTACATCGTGAACGACCCCTACCTCGGCGGCACGCACCTCATGGATGTGCGCTTCGCACGGCCCTTCTTCGTGGACGGGAAGGTCTACTGCTGGTTGCAGAACACCGGCCACTGGCCCGATACGGGCGGTATGGTGCCGGGTGGATTCTCCGCGCACGCCACCGAGGTCGAGCAGGAAGGCCTTCGCCTGCCACCTGTGAAGCTGTTCAAGCGCGGGGAGATGGATCGCGAGATCCTCTCCATCATCCAGTCCAACATTCGCGTGGCGGAGCAGCGCATCGGCGACATCAAGGCACAGGCGGCCGCGCTTCTCGTCGGCGAGCGGCGGCTGAACGAACTGGTGGCGCGCTACGGCGCCGCCACGCTGCGCGACGCCATCTCCCTGATCCGCGAACGCGCCGCGGAGCGCATGCGCGCCGAGATCCGTCGCATGCCCGAGGCTACCTGGCACGCCGAGGCCTTCGTCGATTCGGATGGCGTGGTGGATGAACCGCTGCGCATCGCGCTCGCCGTGACACGCATGGGCGACAAGCTGACCTTCGACTTCACCGGATCGTCGAAGCCTTGCGCAGGCCCGATGAATTCCGTCTGGGCCACCACCTTCTCCGCCGTCTGCCTCGGCGTGAAGCACATCTTCCCGGACGTGCCGATCAATGCCGGCACCTTCGCACCCCTGAACATCATCAGGCCCGAGGGCACCTTCCTCGATGCGCGCTACCCGCGCCCGGTCAGCGGCTGCGCGGCGGAAGTCAGCCAGCGGATCGCCGAGGCCGTCTTTCTCTGCCTGGTGCAGGCCCTGCCGGACGAGGTCACGGCCGCGCCCGCCGGGACCTCCGGCAATTTCGCGCTGGGGGGCACCGATCCCGCACGCGGGGCCGGCTACGTGATGTACCAGATCACCGGTGGCGGCTATGGCGGCAATGCGCGGGAGGACGGCCTCACGAACGGCTGCTCGACCATCGGCATCAGCAAGACCGCGCCGGTCGAGGTGATGGAACAGTACTACCCCGTGCGCTTCACGCGCTTCGCGCTGCGTGAGGGTTCGGGCGGCGCCGGGCTGCATCGCGGCGGCTTCGGCGTGCACTACGAGGTGGAACTGCTGCGCGGCGAGGCGCGCGCATCCTTCGTCATGGACCATGGCCGCTTCGGCCCGCCCGGTGTGCTCGGCGGCGGCGACGGCGCGCCGAACGAGGTGCGCATCCACCGCGACGGCACCACCACGATCCCGCTGCATCTCTCGAAGGACCAGGGCATCGCGCTGGCCCCCGGCGACCGCGTGGAGGTGCGCACGCCCGGCGGCGGCGGCTATGGCGATCCCTTCGCGCGCGATCCGGCGCTGGTCGCGCGCGACGTGCGGCGCGGCTACTACGACGCGACGCAGGCGGCGGCGCTGTGGGGCGTCGTGATCCAGAATGGAGCGGTCGATGCGGCCGCGACCGCCACGCTGCGCGCAGGCCGCGCGGCATGATGCCGTATCACCGCCCGCGCAGCCTTGCAGACGCGCTTGCGCTCCGCGCCGCGACCGGCGCGCTGCCCCTGGCCGGAGGCACTGACATCCATCCGCTGCGCACCGCGCGCGCCGCCTGGGGCGAGCCCTGGCGCACGCCGATCCTCGACCTCTCGGCCGTGCCTGGACTGGATGGCATCACCGAGACGGCCGAGGGCTGGCGCATCGGCGCGCGCACCACCTGGACGACGATCGCCGAGACCTCGTTGCCGCCGCTCTTTGACGGGCTGCGCGCCGCAGCGCGGGAGGTCGGCGGCCGCCAAGTGCAGAACCGCGGCACCATCGCCGGAAACCTTGTGACCGCCTCGCCGGCCGGCGACGGCATCCCGAATCTCCTGGCGCTGGACGCGAGCGTCGAACTCTCCGCCACGACCGGCACGCGCCGCATGCCCGTCGCGGATTTCATCACCGGATATCGCGCCACCGCGCTCGCGCCGGGCGAGATCGTCACCGCCCTGCACATCCCGCGCGACGACGGGGCGCGGGGGCGCTTCGTCAAGCTCGGCGCGCGGCGTTACCTGGTCATCTCCATCGCCATGGCTGCGGCGGTGCTGCGCAGCGAGGATGGCCGCATCGCGCAGGCGCGCATCGCCATCGGTGCCTGTTCGCCCGTGGCGCAACGCCTGCCGGAACTGGAGGCGGCCTTGCGCGACGTGGAACTGGCCCGGGCGGCAACGGTGCCGCGGGCCGCGCATCTCGCAACGCTCGCGCCGATCTCCGATATACGTGCCTCAACCGAATACCGGCAGAACGCGGCACTGGCGCTGCTGCGCGATCTGCTGGCGGGCTTCGCGGCATGATCGAACTGCTGGTCAATGGCGCGCGCCACGAGGTCGCCGCCGATCCCTTCGCGCCGCTGTCCGACACGCTGCGCGAGGGACTCGGCCTGACGGGCACCAAGGAAGGCTGCAACGCCGGGGATTGCGGCGCGTGTACGGTGCTGATGGATGGCGCGCAGGTCTGCGCGTGCCTGGTCTCGACCGCGCAGGCCGAGGGGGCGGCCATCACCACGATCGAGGCCGCCGACCCGCTGCTGGACGCGCTGCGCGCCGCCTTCCTCGCACGCGGCGCGGCGCAGTGCGGCGTCTGCACGCCGGGGATGCTGATGGCCGCGCTCGACCTGCTGCGGCGTAACGTCGCGCCGGATCGCGCCACGGTGGAGGATGCGCTGGGCGGCGTGCTGTGCCGCTGCACCGGGTACCTGCAGATCATCGAGGCCGTGCTGGATGCGGCGCGCGGCACGCCCGCCCCTGTTCCAGCCAGAGCTTCCGTCGGCGCAGCGATCCCGCGCCTGGATGGCGCGGCAAAGGTCGACGGAACGGAACGCTACGGCGCCGATACCGCGCCTGAGGATGCGCTGTGGCTGCGGGTGGTGCGATCGCCGCATGCCCGTGCGCGCTTCACGCTGGGGGACCTCGAGGCGGCACGGGCGGCACATGGCCTCGCCGCCATCCTCTCCGCGCGGGACGTGCCGGGCGTGAATGCCTTCGGCATCATGCCCAACCTGAAGGACCAGCCCGTGCTGGCCGAGGGTGAGGTCCGGTTCCGCGGCGAAGCGGTGCTGGCGCTGGTCGGCACCCGCGCCGCGGTCGAGGCGGTGCGCCATGCCGACCTGCCCATCGCCTGGGAGCCGCTGCCGGGCATCACCGGCACGCGCGTCTGGCAGGCCGATGCCGATGACGCGCCGCAACTCCACGCCCATGCGCCGCGCAACGTGCTGGTGCGCGGGCGCCTCGCCCGGGGCGACGCCAGGCGCTCCGGCGGCGCGGCCGGCGCGCTGCGCGTTGTCGAGACCTCCTTCGTCGAGCACGCCTATATCGAACCCGAGGCGGGTCACGCCCTGCCGACCCCCGAGGGCGTCACGGTCATCGCCTGCACCCAGGCGCCCTACATGGACCGGGAGGAAACCGCCCGGGTCGTCGGCCTGCCCGAGCCGGCGGTGCGCATCATCCCCACCGCCTGTGGCGGCGGCTTCGGCGGAAAGCTCGACGTCTCCATCCAGCCTCTGCTCGCGATTGCCGCGCGCAGGCTCAACCGCCCCGTGCGGGTGGTCTATTCGCGCGGCGAGAGCATGGCGAGCACGACCAAGCGCCACCCCGCGCGTCTGACGGCCTTCCTGAACGCCGACGCCGAGGGCCGCTTCACCGGCTTCGGGATGGACGCCATCTTCAACACCGGCGCCTATGCCTCCTGGGGCCCGACGGTCGCCAACCGCGTGCCGGTGCACGCCTCCGGCCCCTATCGTGTGCCGAATGTCGCGAACCAGTCCGTCGCGCTCTACACCAACGACACGCCGGCCGGCGCCTTCCGCGGCTTCGGCGTGCCGCAATCGGCGATCGCGACGGAGTGCCTGGTCGACGACATCGCGGAGGAGCTCGGCCTCGACCGCTGGGAGATCCGCCGCCGCAACGCGCTCGGCAAGGGCGACGTCACGCCATCGGGCCAGGTGTTGCACGCCTCGGCCGGGCTGCCCGCCTGCCTCGACGCGCTGAAGCCGGACTGGGAGGCGGCGCTGGCGCGCGTCGCGGCGCACAACGCCACGCAGCCGCGCGAACGGCTCGGCGCCGGCATCGCCTGCATGTGGTACGGCTGTGGCAATACCGCGATGACCAACCCGTCCACCATGCGCATCACGCTCGCGCGCGACGGTACGCTCACGCTGTTCAACGGCGCGGTGGACATCGGGCAAGGCAGCACGACCGTCATCGGGCAGATCGCGGCCGAAGCGCTCGGCCTGCCTCTTGCGGCGTTGCGACAGGTGGTGGGCGACACGGCGCTGACGCCGGATGCGGGCAAGACCTCGGCCTCCCGGCAGACCTTCGTGTCCGGCCGCGCGGCCGCGGACGCCGCGAAGGCGCTGCGCGCCCGGCTGCTGGCGCTGGCCAATGCCGGCGACGGCGCGGCGCTGTCGCTGGACGGCACGCGGCTGACCGTACGGGACGCCCACACCACGCGCGTCACCGACCTCGCGGCGCTTGAGGCCGACATCACCGCGGAGGCACGCTACGATCCGCCGACCGTGCCGCTCGATGCCGATGGCCAGGGCGTGCCCTACGCGACCTATGGCTTCGCCGCGCAGGTGGCGCTCGTGCGCGTGGACACGGTGCTGGCGACGGTGAAGGTGGAGGAGATCGTGGTGGCCCAGGATGTCGGCCGCGCGGTGAACCCGCTGCTCGTCATGGGGCAGATCCATGGCGGCGTGGCACAGGGCCTGGGCCTGGCGCTGATGGAGGAATTCATCCCCGGCCGCACCGAGAACCTCCACGACTACCTGATCCCGACTGCCGGCGACATGCCGCGCATCCGCATCCACCTGGTCGAGGACCCCGAGCCCGAGGGGCCCTTCGGCGCCAAGGGCGTGGGCGAACCCGCGCTGGTGCCGACCGCGCCCGCCATCCTCTCGGCGATCCGCCACGCAACGGGTGTGTGCATCACGCAGGTGCCCGTGCTGCCGCACCGCCTGCACGCCGCGATGAAGGGGCACCGCGCATGACCAGCCGCGCCGCGCGCAGCGCGCAGTTCGGCGCGACGGAGGGCGAGGGCATCATCCGCTGCGATGCCTGCCCGGTGCTGTGCCGAATCCGCCCCGGCCGCGCGGGTGCGTGCGCGCGCTACGCCAACCAGGATGGCGTGCTGGTGCGCACCGATCCGGTGGTCGCCCTCGCCCATGCGGTGGACAGCAACGCCCCGCTGGTGCCCTTCGCGCAGCAGGAGTGGGACGGCGCGCTGCTGGATCCCGCGCGCGCCTTCCTCACGGGCGTCGGCTCCGGCACCACCTATCCCGACTACAAGCCCGCGCCCTTCATCGTCGGCAGCACGCACGACGGTGTGGACACCGTCACCGTCGTGACCGAGGGCATGTTCAGCTATTGCGGCGTCAAGGTGAAGATCGACACCGATCGCCACCTCGGCCCCGAGGCGGCGGCGGTGCGCGTGAATGGCGAGCAGGTCGGCCACGTCACCACCGCCGAATACGGCTCCCAGATGCTGTCCATCGGCGGGGTGCGGCACCTCACCGGCGGATCGAAGAAGGAAGGCGTGGTCACCTGCGACACGCTGCTGAAGCTGTGCGGCGCCGAACCCGTGGAGGTCACCATCGATGGCGGCCACGCGGTAGTGGTGCAGGCCGGTGCGGCGCCCATCGTGGACGGCACGCCCGAGACGCGCATGCGCGTGGGCTGCGGCAGCGCGGCCATCGGCATCTTCGCGCAGCAATGGGCGGGCCATGTGGACGAGGTGATCGTGGTGGACGACCACATCACCGGCGTGCTGACCGAGCACCAGGCGGGGCGGGTCCTCGACATGCGCCCCGCCGGCATACGGGTGCGCGGCCGGCGCTCCACGCCTGGGCGCTACTTCCAGGTGGCGCAGCCGGGGCTCGGCTGGGGCGGCACCGACATCACCGATCCGCTCGCGATCATCGAGCGCATCGACCCGAAGCTCGCCTGGCCCGGCCTGCGGCTGCTGTTCACCAGCACCACCGGCGACCACGCGCTGTATTGCGTGCTGGACGATGCGCTGCGCCCCGTGGCGGCGGAGATGCCGGCGGCGGTGCGCGCCGTGGTCGATCGCATCGGCGAGAATTGCGAGCCCTCGCTGTGTTCCGTGCTGTTCATGGCCGGTGCGGGCGGGTCGCTGCGCGCCGGCGTCACCGAGAACCCGGTGCTGCTGACACGCTCCGTCGCGCGCGGGGAAACGCGCGTCACCATGGGCGGCGCGCCGGTCTACCTGTGGCCGGGCGGCGGCATCACCGTCATGGCCGATGTGCTGCGCATGCCGAAGCGCGCCTTTGGCCATGTGCCCACGCCCGCCATCGTCGCACCCATCGAGTTCACCCTGCCGCGCGCGCTGTACGAACGCCTGGGCGGCCACATGGACCAGGTTCAGCCGGTCGAGGCGGTGCTGCGCGGCCTCGGCGAGGACCTCCGCGTCGGGACCTGGCACCCCGCGAATCCCTGGCCCTTCGCGCGCTGAGCCGATGGAGGCGCCGGTCGTCCAGCGCCTGGCCGGCGACCGGCTGCACCTCTCGCACGGCCCGATCGACGTGGTGCTGCGGGCCTGGGGCGATCCCGACGCAGTACGCGCGGCCGAGGCCGCGGCAGTGGCGGCCTTCCCTGGCATCCTGCCCGGGCTCGCCGCCGAGCTGCCGCTGCTGCGCCGGCCCGTGGCGGAATCGCCGCAGGTCACGCATCCCGTCGCGCGCCGCATGGTCGCCGCCTGCGCGCCCTTCTCGCCGATCTTCATCACGCCCATGGCGGCGGTTGCCGGCGCCGTCGCCGACGCGCTGTTGGCCGAGATGCTGCGCGTCGCATCGCTTGCACGCGCCTATGTGAATGATGGCGGCGACATCGCGGTGCATGTCGCGGACGGCGGATCGCTCGCCATCGGCCTGGCGGCGGACCCGGCCAGGCTCGCGTTGGATGGCGCGCTGCGCGTGACGGCAGGCAGCGGGATCGGTGGGGTGGCGACCTCGGGCCGGCGGGGACGGTCCTTCTCGCTCGGCATCGCCGATGCGGTGACGGTGCTGGCGCGCGATGCGGCGACGGCCGACGCTGCGGCGACGCTGATCGCCAATGCGGTGGATGCGGACAGTCCTGCGATCACGCGCGCGCCGGCGCAGAGCATCGACCCCGACAGCGACCTGGGTGCGCGGCTAGTGACGGTGGCGGTCGGCGCCTTGACTGCCACTGAGGAGAGGGCGGCGCTGGAGGCCGGGCTGGCGCGGGCGGAGAGCTTCCGTGCGGCAGGACACATCGTGGCCGCCGCACTCCGCCTGCGCGGCGCGGTGCGGGTTGCCGGCCTGCCGGCGCTGCCGATGCCCTGAATGCAGAAAGGGGCGCCTTTCGGCGCCCCTTCCCGTGCAGTGGTCGCGTGGTGCGCCGCGCTTAGCGGAGCACGATCTCCACGCGGCGGTTCTGCGGCTCGCGGGTGTTGTCCGGGGTCGGCACCAGCAGCTGGCTCTCGCCGACGCCGCGCGCGGTGATCTCGTTACGCGGCACGCCCAGGCGGACCAGCTCGGCGGCCACCGCATTGGCGCGGCGGACCGACAGGCCCTGGTTGTACTGCGCCGAGCCCGAGGTGTCGGTGTGGCCGGTCACCTCGATGCGGGTCACCGCCTGGCGCGTGCGGGCCTGCGCGGCTTCCGCGATGATCTGGCGCGCGCGCGCGGTCAGGTCGGCGCGGTTCCAGTCGAAGAACACCAGGAAGGTGCGCGCCGGCGCCGGCGCCGCGGCGGCCGGGGCCACCGGGGCCGCCGTGCGGCCGAAGTTGTAGCGCACGCCGAACATGATGGAGTGGTTGAAGTTGTCCACGTTCAGCGAGGTGGCCGAGCGGTCGGCGATGCGGGTGTTGCCCACCTGCACCGTGCCGTTCGCACGCCCGTCGATGTCGTGGCCGGTCGTGCCCATGAAGCGGTACTCGGCGGTCAGCGCCAGGCCAGGCACGCTGTCGATCGGCAGCGCGACGCCCAGGATCGCCTGGTAGGCGAAGGCGCCTTCATTGCCGCCGAAGGTCAGGCTGGCCGAGGAGCCGTTCGCCGCGCGCTGGCTGAAGCCGACATCGTCGTAGTCGTGCCAGACGTAGCCGATACCGGCGCCGACATAGGGCATCACCGGGCCGAGGCGGAAGTCATACAGCGCGTTGAACATCACGCCGTAGCTCGACGCGGTGCCCGAGGCGCGCGGCAGCGTGCCGACGCCCGAGGCCTTGATGCTGTCGACGTCGTTCTGGCGGTAGTTGCCCTCGAGCTCGAGGCGCAGGCCGTTGCCGAAGCCATAGCCGACGCTCAGGACGCCCGCGAAACCCCACTCGAAGTTGATGTCGACGCTGCGGCCGGCAACGGTGTCCGAGCTGCCCTGCAGGTAGTTGAAGCCGGCGCCGGCACCGATGTAGATGCCCTGCACCCGCGGATCCCAGCTCTGCGCCTGCGCGGTCGCTGCCATCGGCAGCGACAGCAGCGTCGCGGCAAGAAGCGTCTTCTTGAAGTTCATTGTCATTCCTCGCGTCCAACTGACGCACCGACCGCGCCGGTGCAGATGGCTCCCCCCAAACGAGGGGCTCGGCGCGCAGTCTAACCACATTCCGGCGCGCCTGACCCAGCCTCCGGTGCCGGCAATCCGATATCTCCAAAGCACTGTGGCGGTCGCGCCACACCTCTGTGACCTGACCACGACCTGCCGGAATCCCGGGCATCACCGGGCGGTTCTTGCCCCAGGGCGGCGCGGCGGCGCTAGTCTGCATCCCTGGCGGCCCCCCGCCCGGGGTCGCCGTCCGCCACGGCCGGTCCACGGCCGGGAGACCCGAGGGAGGCCCGCCACCATGACCAATTCCGCGTCAAGACAAGCCAGCGGGGCATCGCCCCGCGCCATCGCCCTGGTCGGTCCGCAGGGGAGCGGCAAGTCCGCCCTGTTCGACGCCCTGCTCGCAGCCGCCGGCAGCCCGCCGCAGCGCCGCCCCGGCGATGCACGCGCACGCGCCATGGGCACCGCAGTGCGCATCGGCCATTGCAGCTTCATGGGCGACCCCTGGGCGCTGCTCGACTGCCCGGGCTCGGTCGAATTCGCGCAGGAGGCGGCGGCCGCGCTGGCGGTCGCCGACCTCGCGCTGGTGGTCTGCGAGCCGAGCCCGGCGCGCGCCGCCGCCCTCGCCCCGGTGTTCCACGCCATCGAACGCGTCGGCCTGCCCGCCATGGTCTTCGTCAACAAGGTCGACACGCTGGGCGACCAGCGCATGCGCGACACGCTGGCCGCGCTGCAGGCGCATTCGCGCCGCCCGCTGGTCCTCCGCCAGGTGCCCATCCGCAACAACGGCGAGGTCGCGGGCTATGTCGACCTGGTCAGCGAGCGCGCCTATCGCTGGCGCCGCGGCGAGCCCTCCGAACTCATCCGCATGCCCGAGGACGTCGCCGCGCGCGAGGCCGAGGCGCGCGCCGCCCTGGCCGAGGCGCTGGCCGACCATGACGACGCGCTGCTCGAGAAGGTCGTGGAGGATACCGTCCCCACGCCCGAGGACCTCTATCGCCCGCTGCATGCCGACATTGCCGCCGGCGCGCTCGACCCGGTGCTGCTCGGGGCGGCGGAAAAGCAGCACGGCGTGCTGCGGCTGTGGAAGGCGCTGCGCCATGACGTGCCTGGACCGGACGCGGCCGCCGCACGCCTGGGGCTTGCACCGGAGGGCGAGGCCGTCGCGCAGGTCTTCCGCACCATCCACGCCGGGCATGGCGGAAAGCTCTCCTGCGTGCGCATCTGGCGCGGCACGCTGAAGGACGGTGCGAGCGTGAACGGCGCGCGGATCGGCGGCATCACGTGCTGGCCCGGCGGCGAGCCCGCCAAGGCGAACGAGGCGGCGCAGGGCGAGATCGTGGCACTCGGGCGGCTCGACGCCCTGGGAACGGGGGCGACGCTCTCGCCCTCGGCCAGCGTTGCTGCCCTGCCCTTCCCCGATGCCGCGTCACCGGTCTTCGCGCTGGCGATCGCGACCGAGGACCGCAAGGACGACGTGCGCCTCACCGCCGCGCTGGCGCGGCTGACCGAGGAGGACCCCTCGCTGTCGGTGGTGCACGACGCCGAGGCGGGGCAGATCCTGCTGGCCGGGCAGGGCGACATCCATCTCGGCCAGGCGGTCGCGCGCCTGGCCGAGGCGCATGGCCTGCGCGTGACCACGGCGCGCCCGCGCATCGCCTGCAAGGAGACCATCCGCCACGCGGCGCGCCACCACGCCCGCCACCGCCGCCAGACCGGCGGCCACGGGCAATTCGCCGACGTGACGCTGGAAGTCGCGCCGCGCAGCCGCGGCGAGGGCTTCGCCTTCGAGGACCGCATCGTCGGCGGCGCCGTGCCGCGCAAGTTCATCCCGGCCGTCGGCGAGGCGGCGGAGGAAGCGACGCACAAGGGGCCGCTCGGCAACCCGGTGGTCGACATCACCGTCACGCTGCATGACGGCGCCTTCCATTCGGTCGATTCCTCAGACATGGCCTTCGCCACCGCGACGCGCATGGCGATGCAGGAGGCGCTGGCGAAGGCCGATCCGGTGGTGCTGGAGCCCGTGGACCACGTGACCATCCTGGTGCCGCAGGACGGCACGGCGGCGGCGCAGCGGCTGCTGAGCAGCCGGCGCGGCCAGATCCTGGGCTATGCGGAGAAGGAGGACTGGCCGGGCTGGGACGAGGTGCAGGCGCTGGTGCCAGAAGCCGAGCTGCACGACCTCATCATCGAGCTTCGGTCGCTCACCATGGGCCTTGGCACCTATACGCGCCGCTTCGACCACCTGGCGGAGGCGCGCGCGCGGTAGCGCCAGGGCATTCGGCGCCGGCGGGCTTTGCAGCCACGCCAGGCGTGTCAGAGTGGCGGCAAGCAAACGAGGAACGCCGCCGCCATGAACAGCCCGTACACCGTCGCCGACCTGGTCGCCGATTTCCTGCCGCAGGTCGGCGTGCGCACGGTCTTCGGCATCGTCTCGGTGCACAACATCCCGATGCTGGATGCGATCGGCCAGCGTAACGCGTTGCGCTACGTGATGGCGCGCGGCGAGATGGGCGGCGCGCACATGGCCGATGCCTATGCGCGCGTGACGGGGCATCTCGGCGTGTTGTTCACCAGCACCGGGCCGGGCATGGCAAATGCGATCCCGGGACTGGTGGAGGCCCGCTTCGCCGGATCGCCCGTGCTGCACATCACCGGCCAGACGGCGACGAAGCACATCGACCGCGACGCCGGCACGGTGCACGACGTGCCGGGCCAGACGGCGATGCTGGCGGCAGCCTGCAAGGCGGCCTATCGCGTGCGCAGCGCGAACGAGGCCTTCGGCGTGCTGGTGCGCGCGGCGGCCGAGGCGCTGTCCGCACCGCGCGGTCCGGTCAGCGTGGAGATCCCGATCGACCTGCAGCGCGCGCCGATCGCGCGGCCGGCCGGGCTCGATGCGCTGGTACTGCCCATCGCCGCGCCGCTGGTGCCTTCCGCGGCGGAACTGGACGCGGCGGCGGAGATCCTGGCAGGTGCGCGGCGGCCGATGCTGTGGCTCGGCAATGGCGCGACGCAGGCCGGCGCGGCGGCGCAGCGGTTGCTGGGCCTGGGCTTCGGCGCGGTGTCGTCCTGGAACGGGCGGGGCATCATCCCGGAAGACCATCCGATGACGCTGGGCGGGCTGCACGGCAATGGCTCGCCGCGCGTGCAGTCGTTCTACGAAAGCGTGGACGCGATGCTGGTGGTGGGGTCGCGCCTGCGCGGGCACGAGACCGGCGATTTCGCGCTGAAGCTGCCGAAGACGCTGATCCATGCGGATTGCGACGCGACCGCCAATGGCCGCACCTATGCCAACAGCCTGTTCGTGCATGGCGATGCGGCGCTGGTGATGGAGGGCATCGCCGACCGGCTGGCCGGGCACGCCTCGGTCGATCCCGGATTCGCCGCCGATTTCGCGGCGATGAAGTCGCGCGCGCGGGAGGAATACCTGGCGACGCTCGGCCCCTATGCCGGCTTCCCGGATGCGATCCGCGCCGCGCTGCCGCGCGACGGCGTCTGGGTGCGTGACGTCACCATCGCCAATTCGACCTGGGGCAACCGGGTCTTCCCGATCTACGACCCGCTGACCGCGGTGCATCCCGTGGGCGCGGCGATCGGGCCGGGGCTGGCGCTGGGCATCGGCGCCGCCATCGCGGCCGAGGGCCGCAAGACCATCGCGATGTGCGGCGACGGCGGCTTCTCGCTCGGCATGTGCGAGCTCTGGACCGTGGCGCAGGAGAAGCCCGACCTGGTGACCATGGTGATGAACGACGGCGGCTATGGCGTGATCCGCCATATCCAGGATGCGGTCGCGGACGGCCGGCAATTCGGCCACGACCTTCTGACGCCGGATTTCGGGGCGCTCGCGGCGCTGGCAGGGCTTCCCTTCTTCAAGGCCACCAGCGCGGAGAGCATCGGCGCGGTGGTGGCCCAGGCGGTGGCGGTGGCGGGGCCGGCGCTGGTCGAGGTGGACATGCGCGCGATCGGCGCGGTGCCGCCTTATGCGCCCTACGCGACGATGGGGAAGCATGCGGAGCGGTCGGGGCGGTAGCCTCAGCGCACCAGGACGCGCCGCGCGCTCCAGCCTGCCACACCGCATGCCGCGATGACGCCCGCCATGGGCAGCGCGGTGCCGTCCTGCAGCACCCCCAGCACGCCGCCCACCGCCGCGCCAATGCCGAATTGCAGCGTGCCCATCAGCGCCGAGGCATTGCCCGCCATCCTCCCGTGCGGACCCATGCCGAGCGCGACCGTCAGCGGCATCACCGCGCCGATCATCGCGACGTAGCAGAACAGCGTCGCGACGATTCCCGCGAAACCGAACAGCCCGGTGCCGGCCACGACCAGCAGCGCCAGGCCGGACGCCGCCGAGATGGCCAGCACGACGGGCAGAAGCCGCGCCGGTTCCACCCTCTGCGCGAGGCGCGACACCACCTGCCCCACTGCCATGATGCCGATGGCATTCGCACCGAAGTAGAAGCCGTAGCGGCCCGGCGGCACCCCGTGCAGTTCCATGAACACGAAGGGCGAACCCATGATGTAGGCGAACATGCCGCCAATGATGAAGCCGCCCGCCAGCGCGAAGCCCATGAAGCGCGCATCGCGCAGCAGCCCGCCCCAGAGACGCAGGGTCGCGAAGACACCGTCGCGGCGGCGGCGTTCCGGCGGCAGCGTCTCCGGCAGGGCGAGCAGGATCATCGCCAGCATCGCCACGCCGTAGATGGCCAGAACAACGAAGATGCCGCGCCAGCCGAACGCCGGCAGCAGCGCCCCGCCGATCACCGGGGCGATCACCGGGGCGACGCCCATGACCAGCATCAGCGAGGCCATCAGCCGCACCGCGCCGCGTTCGTCCGTCACGTCGCGCACCACCGCGCGCGCAATCACCATGCCCGCGCAGCCGCCCAGCGCCTGCACCAGCCGCGCGCCGGTCAGCCAGGCGATGTCGGGAGCAAGCGCGCAGAGCAGCGACGCCAAGGTGAATACCCCGAGCCCGACGAACAACGGCCCGCGCCGCCCGAAGCGGTCCGCGACCGGCCCGTAGAAGACCTGCCCCGCCGCCATGCCGAGGAAATACACCGCGAGCGTCGCCTGCACAGCGCCGGGGCTTGCGTTCAGCGATGCACCCAGCGCGGGGAAGGCCGGCAGGTACATGTCGACCGAGAAGGGCCCCATCCCCGCCAGCGCACCGAGAATAAGCGCGAGGGTGCGGTGGCTCGGCGCGGGACGAAGGTTCATGCGCGCAGGCTAGCGCAAGTTCCGGTCGGATAGAATCGCCCGGCCGGCTCGCCTGTGCCGGGAAACATCGAGGCCGGCGCAGCCCGTGGCCGATCGGCGACGCCGCACCGCCGATCCTTGCGGCCCGAAGCCGCTGCCTACCGCGCCCGAACCTTCGACAGCGCATCCAGCATCCGGATGTGGCTGTCGATGCCCCGCTCGAAGCAGGAGACGTCGAACTTCTCGTTCGGGCTGTGCACCTGGTCGTCGTCGAGGCCGAAGCCGACCAGCAGGCTGTCGAGCCCCAGGATCGACTTCATGCTCGAGACCACCGGGATCGACCCGCCACAGCCCATCAGCACGGGCGCGCGGCCGAATACGGCTTCCAGCGCGGGCACCGTCGCGGCAACCCAGGCGCTGTCGGCCGGCACCTCGATCCCTTCGCTCATGGAGAAGACCTGGATCTTCACCTGCGCGTCGTCGGGCAGGCGCGCGACGATGAAGTCGCGGAACCCCGCCAGCACCTTCGCCGGCGATTGCCCCGGCACCAGGCGGAAGCTGACCTTCGCATGCGCCTCGGACGGGATGACCGTCTTGGAGCCCTCGCCGGTATAGCCGCCCCAGATGCCGTTCACATCGGCCGTCGGCCGTGCCCAGAGCCTTTCCAGCGCAGACCGGCCGGCCTCGCCCGCCGGCACCGACAGGCCCACGCCGCCGAGGAAGGCCGCCTCGTCGAAGTTCAGCGAATCCCACTGCGCGCGCAGCGCCGCGGGCAGTTCCGGCACCTCGTCGTAGAAGCCCGGGATCAGGATCTCCCCGCCCTCGTCCTTCAGGTCGCCCAGGATGCGCGTGAGCAGGTTGATCGGGTTCAGCGCGGATCCGCCGAACAGCCCCGAATGCAGGTCCTTCTTCGCCGCGATGATGTCGATCTGCGTGTAGAGCATCCCACGCAGCCGCGTGCTGATGGCGGGCGTGCTCACGTCCCACATGTTGGTGTCGCTGACCACGGCGATGTCCGCGCGCAACTCCTCGGCATTGGCTTCGAGGAAGTCGGGCAGGTTGCGCGACCCGATCTCCTCCTCGCCTTCCACAAGCACGCTCACGCGACAGGGCGGGCCGCCGGCGGCCTCGTGCCAGAAGCGCAGCGCCTCGAGCCAGGTCATGGTCTGGCCCTTGTCGTCCACCGCGCCGCGCGCGACCACCCGCGGGCCGTTCGGGCCCTCGGTCAGCACTGGCTCGAAGGGCGGGCTGGTCCAGAGTTCCAGAGGCTCGGGCGGCTGCACGTCGTAGTGGCCGTAGAAAAGCAGGTGCGGCCCGGCGCCCGTGGGCCCGGGGTGTTGCGCGACCACGACCGGATGCCCCGCCGTCTCGCGCACGGCCGCGGCGAAGCCCATGCCCGCGAGCTGTGCGCGCACCCACTCCGCCGCGCGCCGGCAATCGGGCGCATGCGGCGGCTGCGCGGAAACCGAGGGAATGCGCAGCAACTCGAACCAGCGTGCGCGGCTCTCCGCGCGTCGCGCCGCGGCATGGGCCAGAACGGCCGTTACATCACTCATGCGCCCCTCGCCTGGCTGCGCAGCACGTGCTTCTGGATCTTGCCCGTCGATGTCTTCGGCAACTCGGCGAACACCACATGCCGCGGCACCTTGAAGCCGGCCAGGCGCTGCTTCGCGAAGGCGATCAGCTCCTCCGCCGTGACGGTTGCCCCGGGCTTCAGCTCGACGAAGGCACAGGGCGTCTCGCCCCATCTCTCGTCGGGCCGCGCCACCACCGCCACCACAGCGACGGCCGGGTGCTTGTAGAGCGCGTCCTCCACCTCGATGCTGCTGATATTCTCGCCGCCTGAGATGATGATGTCCTTCGACCGATCCTTCAGCTGGATGTAGCCGTCGGGATGCTTCACCGCGAGGTCGCCGGTGTGGAACCACCCGCCCGCGAAGGCGGCCTCGGTCGCCGTCGCATCCTTCAGATAGCCCTTCATCACGACATTGCCGCGCATCATCACCTCGCCAAGCGTCGTGCCATCGGGCGGCACCGGCTGCATCGTTGCCGGATCCATGACATCAAGGCCTTCCAGCGCGAGGTAGCGCACGCCCTGGCGCGCCATCAGCGCGGCCTGCTCCGGCGCGGGCCTCGCGTTCCATTCGCTGTGCCATTCATTGACGACCGAAGGCCCATAGACCTCGGTCAGCCCATAGACGTGGCAGACGGCGAAGCCCGCCTCCCTCATTGCTGCCAGCACTGCCTCCGGCGGCGGCGCACCTGCCACGACGAATTGCACCTGCGTGCCCAGGGCGCGCTTCTCGGCCTCTGGCGTGGCCAGCAGCGTCGCCATCACGATCGGCGCGCCGCACATGTGCGTGACACCCTCATCACCCATCAGTCGCCACATGTCGGCGCCGCGCACCGCGCGCAGGCAGACATGCACGCCGGCCTGCGCGGTCACCGTCCAGGGGAAGCACCAGCCGTTGCAGTGGAACATCGGCAGCGTCCAGAGATAGACCGGATGCCGGCTCATCCCCGAACTTAGCACGTTGCCCACCGCCAGCAGCTGCGCGCCGCGATGGTGATACACCACGCCCTTCGGCTTGCCCGTCGTGCCGGACGTATAGTTCAGCGTGATCGCATCCCATTCGTCGCGCGGCATCGGCCAGGCGAAGGACGCATCGCCCTCCGCCAGCAGCGCGTCATAGGCCACGCCGCCCAGCGTCTCATGCTGCAGGGCGGCAGGCGCCAGCGGGTCCGCCACCTCGATCACCAGAGGCTTCGCGGCACATTGCGTCAACGCCAGGCGCAGAACTGGCATGAACTCGCGGTCCACCACCACCGCCTTCGCCTCGCCGTGATCGAGGATATAGGCGATGGTCGCCGCATCGAGCCGCGTGTTGATGGTGTTCAGCACCGCGCCCGCCATTGGCACGCCGTAGTGGCATTCCAGCATCTCGGGGATGTTGGGCAGCAAGGCCGCCACCGTATCGCCCCGCCCGACGCCGCGCCGCGCCAGCGCATGCGCCAGCTTCACGCAGCGGTCGCGCAACTCGCGATAGGGTCGCCGCACCGCGCCATGCACCACCGCCAGGTGGTCCGGAAACACCTGTGCCGCACGTTCGAGAAACAGCAGTGGCGTGAGCGGCTGATGGTTCGCGGGGCCACGCGCCAGGCCCGTGTCGTAGTCGGCCATCTCAGCGGTCTTCCCACACCGGCTTGCGCTTGCCCACGAAGGCACCGATGCCCTCGGCCGCATCGCGCGCCATCAGGTTGTCGGTCATCACGCAGGCGGCCTCGCGATAGGCCTCGGCCAGCGGCAGATCCACCTGGCGGTAGAAGGCGCGCTTGCCCATCCGCACCGTCAGCGCGGATCGCGCGGCGATGCCGCGCGCCAGGCCCAGCGCCACCTCCATCACCTGACCGGCAGGCGCCACGCGGTTCACCAGGCCGATGCGCTGCGCTTCGGTCGCGTCGATCATCTCGCCCGTCAGCAGCATCTCCATCGCCGCCTTGCGCGGCACCGCGCGCGCCAGCGCCACTGCCGGCGTCGAGCAGAACAGCCCGATATCCACCCCCGGCGTCGCGAAGCGCGCATGGTCCGAGGCCACCGCCAGGTCGCAGGTCGCAACCAGCTGGCAGCCCGCCGCCGTCGCCACGCCCTGCACCGCGGCCACCACCGGCTGCGGCAACGCGACGATGGCCTGCATCACCCGGGCGCAGGTCTCCATCGCACGATCGTAGAAACCGCGCCCCCCGTCGGCGTCGGCGCGATGCGCGGTGATCTCCTTGAGGTCGTGCCCGGCGCAGTACACAGGCCCCGCGGCGGCGAGCACGACGCAGCGCACCCGCCCATCCTCGCCGATCGCCGCCAGCGCGTTCTCCATCGTCTCGAGCATCTGCAACGACAGGCTGTTGCGCGCCGCAGGGCGGTTCAGCGTCAGCACGCACACGCCGTCAGCGCCATCCTCCCGCAGCAGCATCGGCGCCCCGTCCGCCATGTCCTTCGCCGCGCTCATGTCGCATTCCTTCTGCGCCTTGGGCAGAGCATAGCGTGCCGGCGCGGGCCCGCGAAAGCCGCCCGCCAGCCGCATCACGCCGCCCCCTTGCCGCCCCGCCGCGCGGCGCTAGCCTGCAGGGTGGAAACGCCACGAAAGGATCGCCACCATGGCCTGGACCGCACACACCATCATCCAGAACGGCAGGGCGATACCCTTCGAGGAGGCCCGAATCCACCCGCTCTCGGTCGGCCTTGCCTATGGCGCGGCTGTGTTCGAAGGCATCCGCGCCTACATGAACCCGGCCACAGGGCGCCTCTCCGTCTTCCGGCTGGAGGAACACCTGGTCAGGCTCGACCAGGGCATCAAGTTCATGCGCTTCGACGATCCGCCATCGCGCGACGTCCTGCGCCAGGGGGTGATCGATTCGATCAAGGCGAACGCGCCGGACGACGACTGCTATATCCGCCTCCAGGTGCACATCGAGAGCCGCGGCTCGATGGCCACAACCGGCACGGTCGGCTGGGTCTGCGCCGCCATCCCGCGCGAACGCTCGACCAAGCGCGAGACGGGCCTCGCCGCCGGCGTCTCGTCATGGACACGCATCGCCGACAACACCATGCCCGCACGCATCAAGGCCACGGCGAACTACCACGCGGGGCGCATCGCCACGCAGCAGGCCAAGGCCGATGGCTACGACACGCCCATCCTGCTGACGCGTGACGGCAAGGTCAGCGAGACCGCCGGCGCCTGCCTGTTCATGGTGCGCGACGGCGTGGTCATCACCCCCGCGCGCGACAGCGACATCCTCGAGAGCGTGACGCGCGACACGGTCCTGGAGCTGGCGCGCGAGAACGGCTTCGCCACCCAGGAGCGCCGCGCCGACCGCACCGAGCTCTATGTGGCGGACGAGGTCTTCGTCTGCGGCACCGGCCAGGAATTGCTGCCGGTGACCAGCATCGACCGCCTGCCGGTCGGCGACGGCAATCCAGGCGCCATCACGCTGCAGCTGCAATCCGCCTACGAGGCCGTCGTGCGCGGCACCACCGACGCGCACGCCGCCTGGCGCACGCCCGTCGTCTGAAGAAAAAGCGGCGCAGGCCGGCAGGGGAAGCCGACCTGCGCCAGGTGAAGGGCGCGCCGCCAGAGGGCATGGGCGACAAGTCTGCGCCCCTCGAGCCGGCCCGGACGCCGGGGGATCGTTGGCGTCCGGGCTATCCGAAACCTCAGCCCGCGGTCAGCGGGATCGCCACGAAGCGACGCGCGCCGTCGCGCTCCACCTGCAGTGCAATCGAGGGCCGCCCGGCGCTGCGCGCGGCATTCACCGCCTCGCTCACGTCGCGCGGCTGGCTCGCCTCGCGCCCATCGGCGCGCAGCACCACGTCGCCCTCGCGCAGGCCGCGCTCGGCGGCCACGCTGCCCGGCTCGACCCGGGTGACCGCGACACCGCCCTGCGGCCGCGGCGCCAGGCCGAGGCCAAGGCGCAGCTGCGCCGGCTTGCCCGCCGTGACATTCGCCGGGTTGGTGCCGATCTCGACGCGCTGCTCGATCGTGGCACCGTCGCGCAGCACCGCCAGCGTCGCGGTGCGCCCCGGCGTCACCTCGGCCACGCCGGTGGCGAGGTCACGCGGGCTCTCCACGCGGCGGCCGTCGATGCCGGTGATCACGTCGCCGGCGCGCAGCCCCGCCTTCGCGGCCGGGCTGTCGGGCTCGATGGCGTTGATCAGCACGCCCTTGGCGTCGCCCACGCGCAGCGCCGCCGCCAGGTCGCGGTCGAGCGGCTGCATGGTCACGCCCAGCCAGCCGCGCTGCACCGCGCCATGGTCGCGCAGCTGCGCCACCACCGACTGCACCATCTTGGACGGCACCGCGAAGCCGATGCCGATGTTCCCGCCCGAGGGCGAGAAGATCGCGGTGTTCACGCCCACCACCTCGCCGGCTGCGTTGAAGAGCGGACCGCCGGAATTGCCGGGGTTGATCGACGCATCGGTCTGGATGAAGTCGTCATAGGGGCCTGCGCCGATCTGGCGACCGCGGGCGGAGACGATGCCCGCCGTCACGGTGCCGCCCAGGCCGAAGGGATTGCCCATGGCCATCACCCATTCGCCCACGCGCGTCCGGTCGCTGTCGCCAAAGGCCAGGGCCGGCAGCGGCGCGCCGGCCTCCACCTTCAGCAGCGCGATGTCGGTCGCGACGTCGCGGCCCACCACCTGCGCTGCCATCTCGCGGCCATCGGCGAGCTCGACGCGCACCTCGGCATTGTCGCCGACCACATGCGCATTGGTCACGATGAAGCCGTCGGCATGGATGACGAAGCCGGAGCCCTGGCCCGCGCGGCGCTCGCGCTGCTCGGGCGCGGGCCGGCCGAAGCGGCGCATCATCATCTCCTCCTGCGGGGAGGCGCGCTCGCTGGTGATCACGCGCACCACCGAGGGCCCGACGCGCGCCGCCATGTCGGCGAAGTCCGGCCCCGCGGGGCGCGCCAGCGCCACGCCGGCGACGGGCGTGGCCTGCTGTGCCGTGCCGGGGATCGCGGTCAGCGCGGTGGTACCCAGCGCCAGCGCCAGCACGCCGGCGATCACCGCAGGACGGCGACGGTTGAAGAGGGTCGGCATGTCTGGTCTCTCCCAGTCAGGATCACGGGGCCCCACCGGGTCGGCGGGGCATGGCGCACAGGAAGCGCCATCCCCCTTCCCCGCCCCCTGTCGCGGGCCTTACCGATCGGTATGCTGACGCACCGCAGAACCGGAGGCTTGCTTGCGCATCCTGGTTGTCGAGGACGATGCCGAGACCGCCGCCTACATCGTGCGTGGCCTCGAGGAAGCCGGCCATGTCGTGGACCACGCGGCCGATGGCCAGGACGGCCTGTTCCACGCCACCGGCGGCGGCCATGACGTGATGGTGGTGGACCGCATGCTGCCCAAGCTCGATGGCCTGTCGATGGTGCGCGCGGTGCGCGCGGCGGGCATCGCCACGCCGGCGATCTTCCTCACCGCCCGCGCCGGCGTCGGCGACCGGGTCGAGGGGCTGGAAGCCGGCGGCGACGACTATCTCGCCAAGCCCTTCGCCTTCGCCGAGCTGCTGGCGCGCATCAACGCCCTCGCCCGCCGCCCGCCGCTGCAGCAGGAAGTGACCGTGCTGCGCGTCGCCGACCTCGAAATGGACCTGATCCGACGGACCGTAACCCGGGCGGGCACGCGCATCGACCTCCAGCCGCGGGAGTTCCGCCTGCTCGAATACCTGATGCGCCGCGAGGGCCAGGTGGTGACCCGCACCATGCTGCTGGAAGGCGTGTGGGACTTCCACTTCGATCCGAAGACCAGCGTGGTCGAAACCCACATCAGCCGCCTGCGCGCCAAAGTGGACCGCGGCTTCGAGCGCGACCTGATCCACACGATCCGCGGCGCCGGCTACGTCATCCGTGCCGATGGCTGACGCGCGCTGGACCTTCGCGCGCACAACGGCGTTCCGCGTCACGCTGCTGCACCTGCTGCTGACGCTGGCGGGCACGCTTCTGGTCGGCGGTGGCGCCTGGTGGGCTACGGTGGGCTTCGGCGCCCGCCAGGCGGCGCAGGAGATCGAGCGCGGCATGGGCGTGCTGCTGCAATCGGGCGCGCTCTCGGGCCCGCGCGGCATCGCGCTGTCCATCGAGGCGCGCATGGCAGCCGATCGCACCGGGGCGGAGTTCTACCTGCTCGCTGGCCCGGACGGGCAGCGCATCGCCGGCAACCTCTCCGGCGTGCCGCGCGATCCCGGCTGGCGCGAGGGCACCATCCGCCTTCCGCAGGGCAACGAGGCGCCGGTACTGATGTTGGCCGCGCCGCTGCCCGGCGGCGGCGCGCTGGTGGTGGGGCGCGACCTCTCGGCGGTGCGGGACCTTGAGGCGCGGCTGATCTCGGTGGCCGGCTGGGTCGCCGGCGGGGTGCTGCTGCTCGGGCTCGGCGGCGGGCTGCTGATCGGGCGCTCCGTGGCACAGCGTGCGGCAGCCATGGAGGCGGCGCTGGCCGCGGTGCAGGCCGGCGATCTCGACCGCCGCCTCGCGGTCGGGCGCAGCGGGGACGAGTTCGACCGCCTGGCGGCGCGCATCAACGCCACGCTCGACCGGCTGCAGTCGCTGATGACCGCGCTGCGCGGCGTGACCGACGACATCGCGCACGACCTGCGCACGCCGCTGACGCGTCTGCGCCAGCGCCTCGATGCCGCCGCCGCCGCCCCCACCGCCGAGACCATCGCCGCCGCGCAGCAGGAAGCCGACGCGCTGCTCGACATCTTCGCCGCGCTGCTGCGCATCGCGCAGGTGGAATCCGGCGCGCAGCGCGCCGGCTTCACGCGCGTGGACCTCTCCGCCATCGCGCAGTCGGTCGCCGAGGTCTATGCCCCGGCTGCCGAGGAACGCGGGCAGTCCCTGACCACGGACATCATCGCGGACGTGACCGTGACCGGCGATCCGGCGCTGCTCACGCAGATGCTGGCGAACCTGACGGAGAACGCCGTGCGGCACGGGCGCGAGGGGGGTCACGCCAGGCTGGTGCTCACCGACGCGGAGATCATCGTCACCGACGATGGCCCCGGCATCCCTGCGCAGGAACGCGAACGCGTCTTCCGCCGTTTCCATCGGCTGGACCCGGCGCGTTCCACGCCCGGCAGCGGGCTTGGCCTTGCACTGGTGCGCGCCGTGGCCGACCTCCACGGCTGGAGCGTCACGCTCGAGGATGCCGGCCCAGGGCTGCGGGTGCGGGTCGCGTTCCGGCCGCTCCCGCTCAGCGGGCGGTGAGGATGCCCGAGGTCCCGCTGCTGCGCTCGAGATCCGCCAGCGCGACGGAATAGGCACGGCGCGCCTCGTTAGCTGCGGTGCGCGTAGCGTTCAGCGTGCGCAGCGCGTCGAGCACGTCGAGCAGCGATCGCCCGCCGGCCAGGTAGGCGCGCTCGGCGATGGCATAGGCTTCCTCGGCACGGCGCAGCGCCCCGCCGTCATAGACGGCGAGAAGGCGCTGGGCCTGCTCGTAGGCCGACCAGGCCGTGGCGAAGTCGGCGCGCGCCTGGGCAAGCGCCGCGGCGGCCTGGGCCTCGGCCTGGCGCTGCTGCGCCGCCGCCACGCCGATGTTGCCCTCCACGATCCGCGTGGTGAACAGCGGGATCGACAGTGACAGGCTCGCGACGTTCTGTCGCGCGCGCTGGTTGTCGCCATTGGGCAGGGTCCGGTCGACCACGCCACGCCCGGCATTGAGCTCGACCGTCACGTCGCGCGACCGGCCAGCCTCGGCGAGCGCACGGTTTGCCGCCGCGGCTGCCGAACTGCGCTCCGCCGCCACCACGTCGGCGCGGCGCGTCACCGCGTCGGCAAGTTCGGCGCGGGTCAGGCCGAGCGGGCGCGTTGGTTCGAAGCGCCCGCGCGGCTCGTAGGCCGCGGCACCGCTCGCCGTCACGGCATCGCCGGCGACCAGGGCGGTGAGGTCGGCGATCCGTGCGGCGAGGGCCTGGCGGCCGGCCGCCACCTCGGCCTCGAAGGGCGGGCGACTGGCCTGGAAGCGGATCACGTCGCCTTCGGGGATCTGGCCGAGCTCCGCCTGGCGGCGCAGCAGCGCCTCGGTGCGGTTGATCGAGGCGATGTTGGCCTGCGCGACCTCGAGGTTCGCGCGCGCTAGCAGCGCGCCGTAGAAGGCCTGCCGCACCGCGAAGACCTGGGTGCGCAGCGCATCCAGCACCTGCGCCTCCGCGGCGCTGATCTGCTCGTCCGCCGTGCGCACGCGCAGCGATCGCTTGCCGCCGCGCTCCACCACCACCGAGATGCCGAGCGTGACGTTGTTGCCTGGGCTCAGGAATTGCGGCGAGGCGGTGCCGGTCTCGTAGAACTGTCCGAAATTGGTCGCGAAGGTGCCGGTCGCCGGGGGCCTGCTGCCCGCGACCAGCCGCTGGGCGCGCTGCGCATCCACGCCGAAGCGGGCGGCGACTACCGCGAGGTTGCGCTCGACGACCAGGCGCTCGGCCTCGGCCAGGGTCAGGACGGGCGCGGCCGGCGCCGGGGCCTGGCGCGCAGCGGCGCGCTCGCGCGGCG
>NZ_JACADR010000259.1 GCF_016106005.1 Roseomonas rosulenta | reverse complement strand
CTGGCTGGCTGGCGCGCCGCGCCGAGCGACGCTCCGAGACGCATGGTCGCCGCGGCGCGGCGCGCCAGCCAGCCAGCATCCGCGCCGAAGCCCATCTCGGCAAGCACGGCGGCATCGGCGGCGGGGCCGAAATCCTCCGCCAGGCGGCGCAGCGTGGGCGCGCCCTCGGCGGCGGCGGGTGCGAGCGGCAGCAGAAGGCGGGTCGCTTCCGCATCGCCCGAGGCCAGCGCGACCGCCACCGCGAAGGCGCGCGGAAAGGGCGCGCCGCGCGGCAAATGCGGCAGCAGCAATTCGATCGCCACCAGCAGGCGCGGCGCATCGCCGGCAAGCGGCGGCTCGGCCCGCGCCCGCGCATCCCAGGACGGGGCGGCAGCCTGCGCCGCGGCGGTGACCTGCGGCGGGGCGCCGTGCAGCGCGACCACCAGCGCCAGCACCGAGAACAGCCCCGACAGCGCGGCGAGGCACAGCGTCACCAGCCCGGTCCAGTCGCCGGGCGCGATCCTGGGCGCGGGAACGTCCTGCGGCGTGTCGCTCATCGGCACTCCATCTCCGTCGCAAGGGCGGCGATGCGTTGGCGCAGCGCGGCCGCCACCGACGCGGCCGCACCCTCGGCCAAATGACGCTCGGCCCGGGCGATGGCCTCGATCGCCTGGCTCTCGAAGGCGGCGCGGTTCAACGAGGCATCCAGCCGGTTGATCAGCCAGTCGATCGCCCAGGAGGCGCCGATGCCGCCGCCCAGGCCGATCAACGTGCCGGGCATGCCCGCCATGGCGAAACCGAGCCCGCCACCGGCGGCGACGAGCGACCCCGCTTCGCTGAGCCGGACCGCGACGGCGCCGAGCCGCGCGGCCATCGGGCGCATGGAACGCAGGAACACCGTGCCGCCATCGGCGCCATCCTCGGCCAGCAGGGCCATCGGGTCGGCCGGCGCGGCGGCGAGGATGCCGGGCGCGAGCGGGTGACCCGCGGCGGCGAGGTCGATCCGGTGCGTCGGTGGCGCGGCGGCGCGCGGCAGGTCGCCAAGTCGCGCCGCACTTGCGGCGAGTGCGGCGGTCCAGACGGCATCGACCGCGGCGGCAACATGCGCGAGATCGCCGGCGAAGCTGCCCTGGCCCAGCGCGGGCGCGAGCACGCGGGCGCGGAACTCGGCACGGATCGGCTCGGCCATTTCCTCGGCAAGGCGGGCGGCGAGCGGGGTCTCGTCCTCGGCCGTGACGGACCGCGCGAGGCCGGCGGCACCGCGCAGCAGGATGCGATAGGAGGTGACGTAGCTCTGCACCCAGCCATAGGCCCAGTCGCCAAAGGCAGGCACGCCCTCGCGCGCGGGGCCGAGACGCATCACGGCCGCATCGCCCAGCAGCCGCTCCGCGAAGCCGGCGATGCGCGCGGCTTCGGCCTCGAGGGCGGCGAGCTCGGCGGCATGGGTGCCGGGCGGGGCGGCGTGGATACGGCAGGCGTCGCCGCCGAGCGGGGCGATGGCGATGGTCTCGGCGCGCAGCGGCGCGGCGAGCAGGAGCGCAATCCACAGGCAAGCAAGCGTCAACCCGCGGCGGCCTATGGAGACGGCATGGACGGCGGTCTCGGCAGCATCCTGGGTGGGCTCGCGGCAGCGCTGCTGGCGCTGGGCGGCGCGGTCGCGCTGGCGCGGATCGCCGGCGCGGCCTTCGCCATCGCCGCGCCCCAGGATGCGGAGGCCGTGCCGCTGCTGCGCCTGCTGGCGATCGGCACCGGCGGCGCCTTCGGCCTGGCGGTGCTGCTGGCCGCACCGGGCCGCGGGATGTTCCTGCCCGAGCGCGTGTTCGACGCCGAGGGTGCCTGGGCGGGCAGCCTGTCGGAACTGCTGGCCCGCCACGCGTTGCCGCGCGCCGAAGCGCTGGCCGCGCTGCCGCAGGCGCTGCTGGGCGCCGATCCCGCTGCTGCCGTCCTGGCCTGGCTGGCGCTGCTCGGCGTCCTGCATGGCAGCGTGACGGTGTTGCGGCTGTGGCACGGCACGGCGCGGCTGCGGGCCATCTGCGCCTTCGTGATGCTGGCGCTGCACACGGCGCTGCTGCTGCACTACGCGGCGTACCTGCTGGGTTGGTTCGCGGCGCAGCTCGGCCCCTGGCTGTTCGCGCTGGCGCTGCTGGCCTTCCAGCGCTGGCGCTATGGCGCGCGCGCGGCGCACTGAATCCGACAGGGGCATCAGCGCAGGTCCATCATCGCGAGGAAGGGCGCGGGCGTCAGCAACGCAGGGTCGCCGACATAGGGGAAGGCGAGCTTGACCGAGACGAGCAGTACCGAACCCACGATGACCGCGATCACCGCCGCCATGGCGTAGTGCATCGCCGCGCTCGCGCCGCCGAAGAACCACTGGAAGGCGATGACCGCGACCGAGACGGTCAGCACCAGCATCCAGATCAGCCCCGACAGCGTGCGCGACTGCACCGAGAGACGTTCGATGCGCGCCTCCGCCACCTGAGCGAGCCAGCTTCCGGCGGTCTGCTGCAGCGCCTGCTGCGCCCCGCGTTCGCTCTCGACATCGAGGAAGGCGCGGGTCAGGCGCTGGAACGGCGCGTCGGAACCGGCCGAGGCGACGCCCGCCTGCATCGCGGGCCAGTCCTGCGTCACAACCGCGCCGGCATAGGCGCGGATGGCGCCGCGCATCTCGGCGCGCGCCTCGGAAAGGCCGGGTCCGTTGAAGGTCTCGACCGACAGCGCCAGCATGTAGAGGCCCGACGCTTCCTTCTGCAGCGTGTCGCGTGCGGTCTGGTAGGTGTCCCAGGCGCCGACCAGCGTGAGGGCGGCGACGACGGCGTAGATCTCGACCACGAAGCCGTACTTGACCGCGCCGACCACCGCATTGGCCTGGAACTCGGCCGCCGTGAACAGCGCGTACATGACGCGCCCGAGCAGCAGCGCGATCGCCACCGGCACGGAGATGGTGATGGCCATGCCGAGCCAGGCCGGCAGGCTCGCGAGGCCATGGGGAAGCAGGATGTCCAAGGCCGGGATCCTCCGCGGCGCGTCGGGTGGTCGTGGAAGGGCCGGCGCATTCTGCGCGGCCAGCGCGTTTCAGTCGGCGTCGTCGCGGTGCTCGGTCCAGTACCAGTGGCTGACCGTGATGCCCGCGGCGGCACCGATCAGCGCGGCCAGCGCGCCACCATGGATCAGCGCGGAACCGGCCAGCGCGCCCACGAACATGCCGGCGCCCAGGGCTGCGGCGTGGCCCGCCGAGATCTGCGGCATGGCCGGCACCGGCGCGGGGCGCGAGAGGAGAGGCACCGGCGCCGGCAGTGCGGGGCCGGGCGCCTGTGCAGCGGCCGGCGCGGCCATCAGGATCAGCGCGAGCAGGGCGAGGATGCGGGTCATGGGTCGGGTGCTCCAGGTCATGGTCAGGCCTCGATCGCGCGATACCAGCGGCGCGAGCGGATGATCCGCCCGGTCGGGCGTGGCTGGAGGTTGAGTTCCTCCATCAGCCGCTTCACGCGCCTCTGCGCCTCGGCTTCCGTCATGTCGCCGCCGGCGCGGGCGCGGTAGAAGGCGACGGCGCGGCGGAAATCATCGCGCGCAACGCGGTCGCGCCGGTCAGCGAGGGTGCGCAGCAATTCGCGCGACGAAGCGCCGAGCTCGCCCTCCAGCGCGATCGATTCCTCCTGCGCGGCGCCGCGCAGCAGGCCGCTCGCCTGGTCGAGGCTGAGGCCGTAGCGGGTGATCGCTTCCTCGAGCAGGCGGCGTTCCTGGTCGCGGTCCAGGAAGCGGCGGCCCTGGAGCTGCAGCTTCACCAGCTCGGTGAAGCGCTGCCGGGGCAAGGTATCCGTCGCGGTCATCGGGCCTTCTGCCTTTCGCGGTCTGCGCCGTGCTGGCGCGGTCGAGGGAACGGGGTCAGTGGAGGATGGACGTGGCGGGCAGCAGCGGCGCCGGCGTGGCGCCGGGCAGTTCGAGCGTCTGCCGGCCACCGGGAGCGGTCTGGCGCGACATGGCCTGGACGCGCTGGTTGAGCCGGTCGATCGCGCGCAGGATGCGGCTGGCCTTGACGCCGAGCGGCGCATCGCTGGGCGAGAGCTGGAACTTCACGCGCGGCAGCGGCAGCAGGTCGACCTCGACCTTGTCCACCGCGAAGTCGCCGAGTTCGCCCGCGTCCATCACGCCGCGCACGATGGTGCGCTGCAGGGCCGAGATGGGGCCGGGGTGACGCCGCGCATGGCGTTCCAGCATGCGCTCCACGTAGTCGCGGTCAGCGTCGGTGAGCTCGCGCGCCTGGCCGAAGGTTAGCGACAGGCTCGGGAAGAGGCTGATGGAGGATTCGATCTCCTTCAGCTTGTAGCCGGCGATGTCCATCAGCCAGGCAAAGTCGTCGCGCGCCTGCTGGTGCGCCGCCGCCACGGCATGGCCGCGCGCGATCGACCCGCCGGCGCCGAAGCCGATGCCGAAGCTGTCCATCACGCCGCTCCAGAGCCGTTCGGCGCGCGCCATCACGCCGTCATCCGACGGCAGATCCTGCAGCGGTGCCGGAATCACCGCCGGGGGCGCGGGCTGGGCCAGCGCGGCGCAGGGCAGCGCGAGCAGGGCGGTCACGGCAAGGGCCTTGGCGAGCATTGGGGGGGGATCCGTTTCGCGGCGGGTCAGCGGGACATCAGCCGGGCCTGCTGGGCGATGCGGCGCTGCGCCGCACGCTCCGCCGGCACCAGGGGCACGAGGCCGGCACCGGCCAGGTAGCCGCCGGGACCGCCCGCATGCTCGCTGGTGCTCTCGACCAGGAATTCGTGGATGCCGCGCACCACGCCCACGCCCTGCTGGTTCCGGCTGTGCTGGCGCTTGGCATAGAGGAAAAAGGTGCGCGCCGGCTCGTAGTCGAGGCTGCCGATGGCGCCGATGCTGGGGGCGACGCCGTCGAGCGGTACGGCCACGAGGTTGCCCCCGCTGGCGAGCAGCTGGTCGTAGCTGACCACCGCGAGCGTGCCGGGCGGGGCAGCGAGCAGCGCCGCGGGCACCTGGTCCGCATGGACGTCGAGCGCCCGCCCGTCGGTGCGCGCCGTGATGCACTTGCTGCGGCGGTAGGCGGCCTCGAACAGCAGACGGATGTCGCGCACGTAGCGGCAGCCGGCCTCCATCACCAGGTCGTCGAACAGCGCGCGCGGGCCGGAGCCGCCGACGGGCAGGATGACGCGGATCTCGTTGCGCGGCAGGCCCGAACCAAGGTCGGACCAGAAGCGCGCCGGGTTCGGGATGAATTCCTCCTCGACCGCGCGTTCCGCGGCGAGGGCCTCATAGACCTGGCGGGAGGAGAGGCCGGGCATGGCCTCGCCGCGGCGCGCCGCGAGCACCACGGCGCCGAGGCCGAGCTGGAGCTCGACGATGTCGCGCACGCCGTTCGCGGCGCAGGCATCCACCACGGCGCGCGGCAGGCGGCGCGTGACAAGCAGGATGTCGGGCGTCTGCAGCCCGATGCCGGCGCAGAAGGCCTCCATCGCACGCACCGAACCGAGCGTCGTCGCCGTCGGTGTCGGCACGCCCTCGAAGCGCTCGGCGAAGCTGCGCGCGAGCAGCTGCCCCACCCCCGCGGTGGAGGAGGAATTCACGATCACCAGCCGGTCGCGCAGCGTCATGCTGCCCTGGGCGGAGGCCGGGCCAGCGCCGAGCAGAACGAGCCCAGCAAGCAGGCCGAGGACGAGATGGCGCAAGGCGGCCTCCATTCTGGACACGGGGTAGGTCATGCCGGCGGCACCTGGGCCACCAGGGCGCGCAGCAGGGTTTCCTGGATGGCCTGCTCGACCGCGAGGCGCGCGCTGGCCTGCGCCAGCCAGCCCGCCAGCAGAGGCTGAAGGCTGGGTGCCAGCGCGGCCGCATCCGCCACCGCGGCGGCGAGGTTGCCGCGTCGCAATTGCTGCGCGACGCCGGCGATCGCCTGTTCCTGGTCGGAAGGTGCGGGCGGCGCGGCGAGCCCGATGCCTGCCGCCGCGCCACGGAGCACCGAGAAGGTCTGGTCGAATGCATCGCCCTGGCGCGGCGCGCGCGCCACCAGCTGGGGCGCCAGCACGGCGTAGCGTTCGCGCAATTCGGCTTCGGTCGGCAGGCCCCGCGCGGCGTGGCTCAGCAGCACTTCCGCCAGCGGCGCGGGCACCGCACCGGGTGGGGCGAGCGCCACCATCACCTGGTATTCGCGCAGCCAGGGCCGCGGTGTCGCGACCGCCGATTGCAGCAGCAGTGCGGCGGCGATGAAGCGGTCGGCCTGCGCGGCGGGTGCGGCCCGAGGCGATGGGGAAGCGTGCCGCGCCTCGGCCAGCGCGGCCTCGAGGCGCGCGACGCGGGCCGCAAGCGGCTCGGGCGCGGCAGCGGCACGCGCC
>NZ_JACADR010000258.1 GCF_016106005.1 Roseomonas rosulenta | reverse complement strand
ACCTCCGCGACCGCAACGCGGCGCGCCGGCACGGCAAACTGCGCACCCGCCCGCGCCAGCGCGTCGTCCAGCGCAGCCTCGGTGAAGGCCGCCGCGACCGGCGCGCAGCCCAGCGGCGAGCGCGCCTGCGGCACCGCCACCCCCGCCACCGTCACGATGCGCGTGGCGCCCAGGTCGAGGCTCTCCGGATGCAGGTCGTCCTCGTGCAGCAGCAGCAGCGCGGGGCCGTCCGGTGCGCGCGCGGGTGGCGCAAGCGGGAGGGGCGAGGGCGGCGGCCCGTCGTCGAGTGGCGCGGGGTCCTCGTCCAACTGCCCGCGCGGATCGAACCGCCCGCCGGTGTTGCGCGCGATGTTCTCCGCCCGCGCAACGTAGTGCTTGCCGCGCGTCTGCATCCCCGCCACCCAGCGCCAGGACAGCGTGTTCGACGCCGCATCGGCATCGAGCAGGTGGCGCAGGAACGCATCCGCGCCGAGCACCCAGGGCAGGCGCAACGTGAAGATCCAGATGCTGGCGAACCACATCCGCGCATGGTTGTGCAGCCAACCCGTTTCGGTCAGTTCCTGCATCCAGGCGTCGAAACAGGCGATGCCGGTCGCGCCGCGCAGGGCCGTCTCATGGCCTGGCGGCGGGTCGGCCAGCGCTCGGTCGCGCTCCTGCGTGAAGCGCGTCCAGACCGATGGCCGCATTTCCAGGCAGCCCTTCCAGTAGGTGCGCCAGAAGACCTCCTGGATGAACTTCTCCGCCGCCGGCAACCCGTGACGGGACAGCGCGGCCGACACCACCTCCTGCTCGGTCAGCAGCCGGTGGCGGATGTGCGGCGAGAGCAGCGAGACGTCGCGCCGCGCGCCCGGGCCGGGATCCTGGTTGCGCCCGGCGGCATAGGCGCGGCCCATGCGCGGGGCGAAGGCGGCGAGGCGATCCAGCGCGGCCGCGCGGGTCGGGGCAGCAATCTCGGGCATGGCGCGCATGTGGCTGGCGCGGCGGTGCGCGCAAGCCTCGCCGCAGCACCGCCATGATCGCGTGCATGATGCCGCGCATGATCGGACGGCGCGGCATCCTGGCTGGGCTTGGCGGAATGACCGCTGCCGGGGCGGGGCTCGCGGCCTATGGCTTCGGCGTCGAGCCCTTCCTGCGCCTGGCGGTGCAGCACCATCGCGTGACGCCGTCGGGCTGGCCGCCGGGCCTCGTGCTGCGCGTGGCCGCCCTGGCCGACCTGCACGCCGGCGCGCCGATGATGACTGAGGCGCGGATCGAGCAGATCGTCGGCGCCACCAACGCGCTTGCGCCGGATATCACGGTGCTGCTCGGCGATTACGGGCCGGCCTCGCGCTTCGTCACGCGCGTTCTGCCGCATGGAGACGTGGCGCGGCGGCTGGCTGCGCTGCGCGCGCGCCATGGCGTCTTCGCCATCACCGGAAACCATGACTGGTGGGAAGACCCGGTCGCCATGTCCGCCAGCCGCGGCGCGGTGCCTGCGATGGCCCGCGCGCTGGAGGCGGCCGGCATCGCCGTGCTGGGCAATCGCGCGCTGCGCGCGGGGCCTGTGCTGGTCGGCGGGCTCGATTCCACCTGGGCCTTTGGCTTCGAACGCGGCGCCGACGACCTCCCGCGGCTGCTGCGCGATGTCGCCGGCGATGCGCCGCTGCTGTTGCTGGTGCACGAGCCCGACATCTTCCCGCGCCTGCCGGCCCGCGCCGCCGTGACCTTCTGCGGGCACACGCATGGCGGGCAGGTGCGGCTGCTGGGCTATTCGCCGCGCATCCCCTCGCGCTACGGCAACCGCTACGCCTGGGGGCATGTGCGCGAGGAAGGGCGCGACCTGGTGGTCTCGGGCGGCCTCGGCACCACCACCCTGCCGGTGCGCTTCGGCGTGCCGCCCGAGATCACGCTGGTCGAGATCAGCGCGTAGCGCCGGGGTCGGGCAGCAGCGCGTCCGGAATGGCCTCGTCCAAGGCGGCCAGGGGGTCGCGCGGCAGCACGCGATGCGCCAGCACCATCGCCGCCAGCGCAGCACGCAGCGGCACGGCACGCGCCTCCCACGCCATCACGGTGGCCGAGGCGACGTTGTAGAGAGCCGTCGCGGCCTGGCGCGCCAGCACCGGCCCGCCTTCGCCGCCGGCGTGGCGCGCCAGCGCGAAGGCGCGCTCGGTTGCCGCTTCCAGCTGCGGCACTGGATCCGGCGTGTCCGCGTGCAGCGCGGCGAGATGCGCTTCCAGCGCCTCCAGCGATCCCTCCCGCGCCGCGGCGCGCAGCACGTCGAGTGCCACGATGTTCGACGTGCCCTCCCAGATCGACCCGAGATGCGCATCGCGCACCAGGCGGGCATCGGGGAAGTCCTCGATGTAGCCGCAGCCGCCGCGCACCTCCATCGCATCGCCGGTCACCACGCGCGCATCGCGGCAGGCGCGGAACTTCAGCAGCGGCGTCAGGATGCGCAGCAGCGCGTAGGCGCCCGGTTCGCCGGCATCGGATCGGCGCAGCGCCTCGGCGGTCTGGAAAACCATGGAGCGTGCCTGCTCAGCGCGGACCAGCATCTTGGCGAGCTGCCGGCGCATCAGCGGCAGGGTGACGATGGGCGCGCGGAAGGCGATGCGGCGATGGGCGATGAACAGCGCCTCGGTCACCGCGCGGCGCATCATGCCGGCGGCGCGCACGCCGTTCGACAGGCGGGAATTGTTCACCATGTCGGCCATCTGGCGCATGCCCGCGCCGGGCTCGCCGATCATCCAGGCGGTCGCACCCTGCAGCGTGATCTCGCCGGACGCCATCGATCGCGTGCCGAGCTTCTCCTTCAGTCGCACGATGCGGTAGCGGTTGGGCGTGCCGTCCGGCAGCACGCGTGGCAACAGGAACAGCGAGACGCCCTTGATGCCGGCGGGCGCGCCCTCGGGCCGTGCCAGCACCATGGCCAGTTCCGCATCGGCGTTGGAGCAGAACCATTTGTCGCCATGCAGCGCCCAGGACCCGTCGGCGTTCGGCGTTGCGGTCACGGCGGTGTTCGCGATGTCCGACCCGGCCCCCTGTTCGGTCATGAACATCGCGCCCTGGAACAGCGCGTCCATGTCCTGCGAGGTCAGCATCGGCAGGTAGCGGTCCAACAGCGCCGCATCGCCGAATTTCCGCAGCGTGCGCGTCAGGCTGTCGGTCATCGAGACGGGGCACATCAGGCCGAATTCCGCCTGCACGAACAGATAGGTGAGGGCGTATTTCGCCGCCGCCGGCATGGGGGCGGGCCAGTCGAGCACGCCGCCGCGATGCGACAGCGCCGCGAGGCCGTACTCGCCGAAGGCAAGGCGTTCCATCTCGCGATAGGCCGGGTGGTAGGCGATGGACTGCGCGTCCTCGCCGCGGCGCGTGCGATGCAGCAACTCGGGGGGATTCACATCCGCCGTGGCTGCGAGGTCCGACAGCCGCCCGCCGGCCCGCGCGCCGAGCCGGTCGAGGTGCGGCGCGAGATGCGCGAGCAGGTCCCGCGGCAGGTAGATCGGCAGCAGCGCGGCGAGGGTCGGATCGGCACGATAGAGATTGAGCCCGTGGCTGTCGGGCACGGCCTCGGCGCCGACCGGCGCCGGGCGGTTGGGGCGGATGATCGTCATGGGCGTCTCCTGCGCTTGCAGGATAGGCGCCCTCACGTGACGGGATCAAAGGGCCGTTCGGTCCTTTGCCGGGTATGGAGGGGAGAGCGGCGGCGCCCCTCCCCGGGATCGCTCATACGACGCGGAAGTTGGAGAACTGCCAGGGATCCGCGTCGGTGGCCTCCGGGAACAGCACGCCGCGATCCTGCAGCGGCGTCCAGTCCGAATAGACGCCGGCCATCTCGCCGAGATAGGGCAGGCAGATCTCGAGCGCACGCGCGTGGTCCAGCTCGTCCGCCTCGACCACGCCGGCATTCGGGTTCTCGATGGCGAAGACCATGCCCGCCAGCACGGCGACGCAGACCTGGAGCGAGGTCGCGTTGTTGTGCGGCACCAGCGCGCGTGCCTCCTCGATCGTCAGGCGCGAGCCGTACCAGTAGGCGCCCTTGGCATGCCCCATGAGCAGCACGCCGAGCTCGTCCATGCCCGAGGTGATCTCGTCCATCATCAGGCGCTGGCTGTCCTGCATCTGCCAGTTCTTGCCGGCAAGCTCGTGCACGGACAGCACCGCATCGTCGCAGGGGTGGTAGGCATAGTGGCAGGTCGGGCGGTGCAGCACGGCGCCCGAACCATCGCGCAGCGTGTAGTAGTCGGCGATCGAGATCGACTCGTTGTGCGTGATCAGGAACCCGTGCATCGGCCCTTCCAGCGGCGTCCAGGACCGAACGCGCGTGGAAGCGCCGGGGCGCATCAGGTAGATCGCCGCATCGCAGCCGAAGTCGTGGCGTCGGCCATCCGGCGGCAGCGCCTTCTCGTGGCTGCCCCAGCCGAGTTCCGCCGGCTGATTGCCCTCGCCCACGAAGCCATCGATCGACCAAGTGTTGACGAATTCGCCGCGGCGCTTCGGGCGGTCGGCGACCTGCGTGTCGCGCTCGGCGATGTGGATGACCTTGATGCCGAGGTCGGCCGCGAGCTGCGCCCAGCCCTCGCGCGTGGTCGGCACCGCGGTCGCGTGGCCGGTGTCGCGTGCGATATCGAGCATCGCCTGCTTCACGAAATGGGAGACCAGTCCGGGATTGGCGCCGTGCGTCATCACCGCGGTCGGCCCCGCGCCCTGCTTCAGCGCCAGCGCGCTCTCGCGCAGCGCGTAGTTCGACCGCTGGGAGGGCGTGAGCGACGGATCGGTATACCCGCCCGCCCAGGGCTCGACGCAGGTGTCGAGATACAGCGCACCGATCTCGCGGCACAGCTCCACCAGCGCGACCGAGGAGACATCGACCGACAGGTTGCACAGGAAGTCGCCCTTCGACAGGCGCGCGCGAAGCTCGGCTGCGTAGTTCTCCCGCGTCAGCGGCAGCACCGTGTGCGTCACGCCGTATTCCGCCGCGATGGCCGCGCCGCGATCGTCGGAGGTGACAATCTCGATGCGGTCCTTCGGCATCGCGATGTGCTTCAGGATCAGCGGCAGGACGCCCTGGCCGATCGAGCCGAAGCCAAGCATCACCAGGCGGCCGTCGAAGGCGGCGTGCTTCATCGTGGTCGTGTCCTTTCATCTCGGGCGGGCCGATGCGCCCCTCGTGCGATCGGCCCGCTCAGGTCAGGCGGCGCGGGTCTCGCCCGCCTCATAGCCCGCCGTGGCGAGCATGGGCGAATCGGTCACTTCCGTGACGAGCGCGCGGTCGAAGCCGTTGAACGCCGTGCGCAGCGCCGTGCCATAGGCGCCGAGCTGGCCGATCTCGATCCAGTCGCCCTCCCGCACATCCACCGGCAGGCTCCAGGGGCCGCGCATCACGTCGGCGCTGTCGCAGGTCGGGCCGAACAGCGTGAAGTCACGCAGCACTGCCGAGGCCGCTTCGTCTGGCCGCAGCAGCCGGTGCGGGAAGCGGAAGCCCGGCGCGCCGGCATCCGACAGCGCGCCATAGACGCCATCGTTGACATACAGCGCATCGCCGCGCCGCGCCTGCACCTGCACCACCACCGAGGCCCCGCCTGCCACAAGCGCGCGGCCGGGTTCAGCCCAGAGGCGCACGCCCGGCGGCAGCAGCGCCGCGCCGTCGCGGATCGCGTCCATGAACAGCGCCAGCGCGGGTGGCGTGCTGCCCGGATAGGCCACCGGGAAGCCGCCACCGACATCGACGATCTCGACCGCCACACCGGCGGCTGCGATCACCTGCGCCGCGAGTGCAAGCGCGCGCGTCCAGGCCGCGGGGTCCATGCACTGCGACCCGACATGAAAGGACAGGCCAAGCCGCGCGGCATGCGGGCGCGCCGCGCGCAGCAGGGCGGCCGCCTCCTCCGGCGCCGCGCCGAACTTGCCCGACAGGTCATAGGCAGCCGGGCCCTTGGGCAGCGCGAGGCGCACCACCAGGCCGAGCTCGCCCGCCCCGCCGCTGGTCTCCTCCAGGACCTTGGTCAGCTCGCCATCGGTGTCCAGCACGAAGTCGCGCACGCCATGCTGCGACCACGCGGTGCGGATGGCTGCACGGGACTTCACCGGATGCATGAAGTGGATCGCCGCTTCGGGAAACAGGCTGCGCACCAGGCGCACCTCGCCCTCCGAGGCGCAGTCGAAATGCGCGACGCCACCGGCCGCGATCGCGCGCAGCATGGTGGGCTCGGCATTGCACTTCACGGCATAGAGCACGTCCCCCGGGAAGGCGGCCACGAAGGCGCGCGCGGCATCGGTCACCGCCTGCGGGCGCAGGCAGTGGAGCGGCTCCTGCGGGCGCAGGGCCGCGACCGCGGCGTCCACCGTGAGGCGGCGTCCGGCCGTGGGGCGGCGGAGCGGTGCGCTTGGCATGGCGCGCCGGAGCGGCGCGTCCGGG
>NZ_JACADR010000257.1 GCF_016106005.1 Roseomonas rosulenta | reverse complement strand
TCTCGCCGCTGTTCCCGACGCTCGTGGCGCGCACGCCGGCGCGGCTCGGTGCGGCGGCGGCGCTGCATGCGGTGGGCTTCCAGGTGGCGGCGGCGACCGTCGGCGTCGCGGTGCTGCCGGGCGCGATCGGGCTGGCGGTGGAAGGCTTCGGCGCCGACGTGGCGCCGTGGCTGGTGGCGGTGCTCACGGCCGTGCTGGCGGTGCAGGTGCGCCGGCTGGGGTGACCCGCGTCGGCTCGCAGCGGAAGGCGCGCCCGGAACCGCGCGCGTCGCAGTCACCCAAGACAAAGCGCCCGAGCGGCGATGCCGCCAGGTGATCCCAGCCGGCCCGGACCGCGCCGGCCAGTAGCAGGCCGACCACCACCCAATCGCGCGCCGTCAATGCAGCGGCAGCGCCAGCGGCGAGATCTCGTCGCCGCTGCGGCCGCGATAGTCGCGCCCGCGCGCGTCGCGCAGCATCCTTGCCTGACTCTCGGCCAGGATGCCCGCGGCTTCCGTGACGTCCAGCCGGGTCGGCCTGCCGTTCGCGAAGACCGTCTCGCCGCCGACCAGCACGCGCTTCACCGCGCGGTCGGCGGCATGGAACAGCAGCGCGCGCAGCGGATCACGCGGCGGGTTCATCAGCGGATGCGCCAGGTCCACCAGCACCAGGTCCGCCGCCGCGCCCTTCTCCAGGCGCCCGAGATCCGGCCGGCCGAGCGCCGTGGCACCACCGACCGTCGCCGCGTGGAAGACGCTGCCGGTATCGGCCGCCGCCACGTCGCGCACCGCGTTGCGCGCCAGGATGATCGCGAGGCGCATCTCCTCGATCAGGTTGTGCGGCGCGCAGTCGGTGCCGAAGCCCATGTTCACGCCGCGCGCGCGGTACTTACCGAAATGCTTCAGGTGCTCGCCATAGCGCGCGAAGGGGGTCGGGCAGTGCGCGACGGTGGCGCCGCTGTCCGCCACCAGGCCGATATCCTTCGCGGTGTGCCAGCCGATCGAGGCGTGCTCGTCCACGAAGATCGCGTGGCCCAGGATACTGCGCGGCGTCAGCAGGCCGATCGACTCTGCCCACTGGATCGGCGTGGTGCCGTGGCGGCGGATCATCTCGCGCACCTCGACGACGGCCTGCGCGATATGGGTGGTGAAGCCGCGGCCGGTCTCGCCGGCATAGGCGATGGCCTCGCGCAGCATGTCCTCCTCCACCGTGTCGATCTGGGCGGGGAAGACGATGCCATGGAGGCGGCCGGAATTGTCGGCCTCGGCCTGCTTCATCACCTGCTTGGCGGCCTCGAACTGGGTGCGGGCGTTCTCGCGGTTCCACAGGTAGGTCACGGTCTGCGGCGCCGACATGCCCCAGTGCGCGGCGGCGAAGCCGGGGCCGGCCCAGACGCGCAGCCCGCTCTCGCGCATGATGGGTAGCCAGTCCGGGAAGGGTGGCGAGAGATCGACCACGCTGGTCACCCCCGCCGACATGAGTTCGGCATAGGCGAGGCGCATCGCCGCCGCCTGGCCGGCCTGGTCGATGCGGAAGGCCTGCAGGCGCTCGAACAGCCCGGTCATCTGCTGTTCCGGTACGCCGTGATCCTCGCGCACGCCGCGGGATGCCGGTTCGGTCGTCGGATGCGTGTGGATGTTGACCAGGCCCGGCATGACCAGCATTCGGCGGCCATCCACCACCTCCGCGCCCTCGGGCGGAGGCGCGTCGGGGTCGTGGCGCGCGATGGCGGCGATGCGCCCGCCCTCGATCAGCACGTCCATGCCGCGCGCATAGGCGTGGCGCTTCGCCGGCGCGTCCCACACCACCGCCCAGGCGGCGTCGCGGATCAGCATCGGTGCGGTCATGGGGCGTCTCCTTCAGCGGGCACGGTTCGCGTAGTCCCAGGTGGTGAAGCTGTAGTCCTGCTGCGCGCGCGCCTGCAGGTGGCACGTGAAGCAGGCGTTGAGCGGCCGGTCGACCCACGCGCCGGTCTGCGGGTTGAACACGGCATATTCCCACTCGCCGTTGCGCAGTTCCGGCCCGTAGCCCTCGCCCCAGCCACGTTCCTTCTGCTGCGCTGCGATAGCGATGAAGGCGGGCTCCGGGATCAGCCGGCCATTGCCGTCCAGCAGCACATTGCCCTGCGCGTCGACCCGCGCGCGCTGGTCGGCCATGATGGCGAGCGTGCCGTAGGGCAGCGGCTGGCCGGCGGTGAGCGCGGCGAAGGCCTCCGGGTTCACGTACATGTTGCGGATGATCTTGCGGTCCGGCCGGTCCACCGTGGTGTAGCGGATGAAGCGCTGCTGCCAGTCGGCCGGGAGCTCGATGTTGTGCGGGCCGGGGCTGTAGGCGCGCTGCTGCGCCAGCGCGGCGCTGCCGAGTGCGGCCAGCATCCCGATCGCGGCAAGGCCTGCAACACGCTTCATGGCCGATCCTCCCTGTGGTGAAACGCATCCGGCCCCGTCCGCGCGCCGAGCGCAAGGGGAAGCTGGCGGCGGGGCATGACCGACGGCGCGAAGCGCGCCTATCCTGCCGGCGGAGGAACGCCACCGCATGACCGCCGACATCCTGCTCGCCCTCGACCAGGGCACGACAAGCACGCGCACCATCGCCTTCGACGCCGCGCTGGCGCCGCTCGCCGTCGCGCAGGAGGAACTGCCGCAGCATTTCCCGAGCCCCGGCTGGGTCGAGCACGAGCCGGAGGACATCTGGCGCGGGGCGCTGTCCACGCTGCGCAACGCCCTGTCGAAGGCCGGCGGGGATGCGGCGCGCGTCGCGGGCATCGGCATCACCAACCAGCGTGAGACGACCCTGCTGTGGGACCGCGCCACCGGCCGCTGCCTGCACCGCGCCATCGTCTGGCAGGATCGCCGAACGGCGGAGCACTGCGCGCGGTTGCGCAGCGAGGGCCTCGAACCATTGCTGACCGAACGCAGCGGCCTGCTGGCGGACCCGTATTTCTCTGCCACCAAGTTGGCCTGGCTGCTCGACAACGTGCCCGGCGCGCGCGCCGCGGCGGAACGCGGCAGCCTCGCCTTCGGCACGGTGGACGCCTTCCTGCTCTGGCGCCTGACCGGCGGGCGCGTGCATGCGACGGATGCCACCAACGCCGCACGCACGATGCTGTTCGACATCCGCCGCGGCGGCTGGGATGATGACCTGCTGCGTATCTTCCGCATCCCGCGCGCCGTGCTGCCGGAAGTGCGCGACTGCGCCGCGGAATTCGGCGCGACCGATGCCACGCTGCTCGGCGCTGCGGTACCGGTGCGCGGCATGGCCGGCGACCAGCAGGCCGCCACCGTCGGCCAGGGCTGCTTCACGCCGGGCATGGTGAAGTCCACCTACGGCACCGGCTGCTTCGCCATGCTGAACACCGGCGCCGATCCCGTGGCATCGCGCAACCGGCTGCTGACCACCATCGCCTACCAGTTGGGCGGCGCGCGCACCTATGCGCTGGAAGGCGCGATCTTCGTCGCCGGCGCGGCGGTGCAGTGGCTGCGTGACGGACTTGGCATCATCCGCGACGCGGCGGAGGCCGGCGTGCTGGCCGCGCAGGCCGATCCCGCGCAGCAGATGGTGCTGGTGCCGGCCTTCACCGGCCTTGGCGCGCCGCATTGGGATGCGGATGCGCGCGGCGCGATCTTCGGCCTCACCCGCGGCAGCGGCCGGGCGGAGATCTGCCGCGCCGCGCTCGAGTCCGTGGCCTTCCAGACGCGCGACCTGATCGACGCCATGCTCGCGGACTGGCCCGCGGCGGGCGGCACGGTGCTGCGCGTGGATGGCGGCATGGTCGCGTCGGACTGGACCATGCAGTTCCTCGCGGACGTGCTCGGCGCGCCGGTCGACCGGCCCGTGGTGCGCGAGACCACAGCGCTGGGGGCCGCCTATCTCGCCGGCCTACAGGCGGGGCTGCTGCCTGCGCCCGGTGCCAGCGGCGCCACGCATTGGCGGCTTGAGCGCCGCTTCACGCCGGCCATGCCCCGCGCGGAGGCCGCGCGGCGCCACGCCCTGTGGCAGGATGCCGTGCGGCGCACGCTGACCGGGCGCCGCGCATGAACGGCGTGCGCCGCATCATCAACGCCTATGGCACCAACACGCGCCTGTCCGGCGGCCTGATGGCGCCGGAGGTGGTGTCCGCGATGGCCGAGGCCGCGCGGTCCTGCTTCGAGATGCCCGATGTCCAGGCCGCGGCATCGCGCGCCATCGTCGAGGCGACGGGTGCCGAGGCCGGGATCGTCACGGCGGGTGCGGCGGCCGCGCTCATGCTGGGGGCTGCCGCCTGCATGGCGCGGCTTGATCCCGCGGCGATGAACCGCCTGCCGGACACCGACGGGCTGCCGAACGAGTTCATCGTCAGCCGCAGCCAGCGCAACATGTACGACCGGTCCCTGCGCGTCGCCGGCGGGCGCATCGTGGAGGTCGGCATCCCCGACCGTCTCTCCGGCCCCGGCGTGCGCGACGCGAGTGCGGGCGAGATCGCGGAGGCCATCACGCCACGCTCCGCCGCGGTGTTCCATCTGGCGGGCGAGGCGGCGGAACCGCCGCTGGAAGACGTGGTGCGCGTCGCCCATGCGCGCGGCATCCCGGTGCTGGTGGATGCCGCGGCTCAGTTGCCGCCCGCGTCGAACCTGCGGCGCTTCATCGAGCAAGGCGCGGATCTGGTGTGCTTCTCCGGCGGCAAGGCGATCGGCGGGCCGCAGGCCTCGGGTATCCTGGCAGGGCGGCAGGACCTGGTGAGCAGCGCGCTGGTGCAGATGCTCGACCTCGACCTGCCGGAGGCGCAGTTCGCGGCACCGCCGGAATTCGCGCCGCTGAACCAGCTCCGCTTCCTGCCGCATCACGGCATCGGCCGCGTGGCGAAGGTTGGGAAGGAGGAAGTGGCCGGGCTGATCGCGGCGCTGCGCCGCTTCCTGGCGGAGGACCCCGCGGCACGTAGCGCGCGCTGGACCGCGCGGTTGGTCGCGCTGCGCGATGCCGTGCCCGGCGCGGTGCTGGTGCCTGATGGCGCGAAGCCCGGCCTGCCGCTGCTGGAACTGCGCTTCGCCGACCGCGCGGCGGCGGACCGCGCGGAGGAGACGCTGCGTGCGCGCGACCCGGCGGTGCATGTGGATGCCTCGCGCCTGCGTCGCGGCATCCTGGCGGTCAACCCGATCGCGCTCGACGACGCCGACCTGCCGCTTCTGGCTGCGGCGCTTCGGGCGGTGGCGCCGGCGGCGTGATCCGCCTGCGCGGGGCGCGCCGCAGGCCTGGCCCGGGCTCGCGCGGCGCTACCCGCCCGCCACGCCCTGCGTGTTCACGTAGAGGCTGTAGAGCGACTGCGCGGCGGCCATGAACAGCCGGTTCCGGTGCCGCCCGCCGAAGGCCACGTTGGCGCAGCGTTCCGGCAGATGGATATGCCCGATCGGCGCACCCGCGGCGTTGTACACGCGCACGCCGTCGTATTCCGGCGTCATGCCCCAGCCGCACCAGAGGTTGCCATCCACGTCCACGCGGAAGCCGTCCGGTGTTTCCCCGGTGCGGCAGGCGACGAAGACGCGGCGGTTCGTCAGCCGCGCGCCGTCCACGTCGTAGGCGAGGATGTTGCGCGGCTCGCTGCGGCTTTCGATGACATAGAGGATGCTCTCATCCGGGCTGAAGGCGAGGCCGTTCGGATGGTCCACGTCGTCGGCCACCAGCGTGACCTCGCCGGTCGCGCCGTCGATGCGATAGACGTTGGTGTGCGGCAGTTCGGCGGCCTGCTTCTCGCCCTCGTAGAAGGCGGCCAGGCCGAAGGGCGGGTCGGTGAACCAGACCGACCCGTCGGACTTCACCACCACGTCGTTCGGGCTGTTCAGCCGCTTGCCCTGGTAGTGGTTCGCCAGCACGGTGATCGCACCGTCGTATTCGAAGCGCACCACGCGCCGCCCGCCATGCTCGCAGGCGATGATGCGGCCCTGGCGGTCGCGCGTGTGGCCGTTCGCGTTGTTCGACGGCTTGCGCCAGGCGCTGACCGCGCCGGTTTCCTCGTCCCACTTCAGCACGCGGTTGTTCGGGATGTCGGACCACAGCAGGCAGCGCGCATCGCCGAGCCAGACCGGGCCCTCGCCCCAGCGCGTGCCGTGGTAGAGGCGCTCCACCGCGGACAGCGCCAGGTGGTAGCGCTTGAAGGACGGGTCGAGCGCCACGATGGCGGGGTCGGGATAGCGCAGGCTCGGCTGCCAGCGCGGGTCGTCGGTCATGGCGGGCTTCCTCCGGGGACGTGGCCCGGAGCATAGGCGCGATGCCTCAAGGCGGGTATCCGGCGTTGCCGGATCACACGGGCGCGGCGAGCGTCCGAAGCTTGCGGCGCGTGGCGCACGCCTGCCTGGCCGGCGACGCGTCGCCCCCTTGGCGCCGCGGCTATCGCGTGCCGCGCGGAGGCGCGGGCAGGCTCTCGGACTGCACGCGCGGCGTGGTGGCGGGGCCGGGGC
>NZ_JACADR010000256.1 GCF_016106005.1 Roseomonas rosulenta | reverse complement strand
GCCCGATCGGGGCGCCGCCCTCCGACATGCCGCGGCTGGTGGTCAGCGCGGCGGCCGATGCGCGCTACGCCCGCGCCTTCGGCCCTGGGCTGGTGCGCGGCATGGCCGGGCAGCAGGCGCTCGGCATGCACCTTCATCTGGTGGCGGCCGAGGCGACCGCGCGGGAGATCGCGGCCGGCCTCGCGGCCGAAGCCTCGGCCTGCGGCACGCGCCTCGCCCTGACCTGGGCCGAGCCGGAGGCGAAGGACATTGCCTTCTACGCCTGCGCCCGGTTCCTCGTCGCGCGGGAGGTGATGGAGCGCTTCGGATGCTCGGTCCTGCTGGTCGACGCGGACAGCGCACCGCTGCCGGACCCGCGGGCGATCGAGGCGCTGGCCCAGGCCGCCGCATCGGACCAGGTGCTGCTGCGGATCCGCGCGCGCAGCGCCTCGGGCTACCTGCCCTGGCGGCGGCTCGCGGCGGGGCTGGTCTTCATCCCCGGCGGCCCGCACGGGCGGCGCTTCGCCGCGGCAGTCGCCGGCGCGATCGACTGGTTCTGGCGCGGCGAGGGAGCGCGGCTGTGGTGGATCGACCAGCTGGCGCTCGAGGCCGCGCGCATCGTGATCGAGGCGGATGGCAGCGCACCGCCGGTCGCCGAGGTGCCGTCAACGATCTCGCGCGCCTTCGCGCCGGTCGGGACCGCCAGGAGGGCGGCCGGGCTCCGAGGCCTCGGGGTGCGCGAGGCCGTACTGGAGACTGCGGCTCGGGACGCGATGGCACCCATGCGGGCCGATGTGCCGCGAATGCCAGGCGTGCAAACCGTAGCGCGCGCAACGCTGGTGCCGCCGGGCCATACGGGCGCGCCGGGCGTTCCATTCCGGACGGCGATCCTCGATGCGGCCGGCGCCTCCGTGCCCGAAGGTGACCTTGTGCGGCGCGGCTGGCGCCTGGGCGGCGCCGAGCCGGGCCCGGTGCTGCGTCATCTCGAGGGTCGCTTCGCCTATGGCGGAATCCTGTTGCCGCATTTCGGGCATTTCCTGATCGAAAGCCTGTCGCGCGCCTGGTTTCTGCGCCGCAACCCCGGACTGCCGGTGCTCTGGCACCGCCATGGGCGGCGCCCGCCTGCGGCGCAGGCCGAGGTGCTCAGCATCCTCGGCCTCGCGGCGCCGGCGACGCATGTGCTCGATGCCACGGTCACCGTCGGGGAACTGCTGGTGGCGCGTCAGGCCGCCGAAGTCGGTGGGAGCTTCGAGGCGGACCAGGCCGCCGCGCTCGGCGTGGTGCCGTCCCGGCGGCAGCCTGGTTGCCGGCTTTGGCTGTCACGCGCGCAGCTCCCCGATGCGTTGGCGCGCATCGAGGGAGAGGTGGCAGTGGAGGAGTGTCTCGCCGAGCGGGGCTGGCGCATCATCGCGCCCGAGAGGATGACCCTCGCGGAACAGATGCGCGCGCTGGCCGAGGCGGAGGAGGTCGCCGGCTTCATGGGCTCTGCCTTCCACCTGCTGCTGCTGCTTGAGCAGGCGCCAGCGCGGGTGCGCATCCTCGACCGCGGCTTGCCACCGCATTTCCGCCGGACCTTCGAATCGATCGCGGTGGCGAAGGGTATGGCGCAGGAGATCTTGACGGTGGGCGCGGATCCGATAACGGGCACCGGGGCGCGCGTCACGATACGGCTGCGCGATCCGGCGGCCGTCGCCGCCCGCCTTCTCGTGTAGCGGCACCTGCCGGCGTCCGCGAGGCGCCGCGCTCCGCCTTACTCCGCAGCGATCGCCTCGTAGATCGCGTACTCCTCCGCCAGTCTAGCCCGCAGCCCCGCCATGTCGACGCCGGCGAAGTCGGCATCGCGCCGCGCCCTCGACTGGTTCGTCACCTTGATCTCGAGCGGCTGGCCGCCCAGCCGTTCGAGCTCGTCGATCATCCGGCGGTGGCTCTCGAAGCGGAACAGCTCGATGCGGCCGGTCCGCCCGTCCCACCCGCGCAGGAAGTCCGACTGGCGCAGCACGCCGCCCACACGCGGCGGACGCGGCGAGAAATAGGCCTCCAGAAAGGCGGCGAAGTCAGGATAGGCGGCCGCCGTCGCACCGCGCCCCGCCTGCGGCCGGCCGGCCTCATCCCAGGAATAGCGGTACCAGGAATACAGCCAGTCGATCGGTTCGCGCATCAGGCAGAATATGCGCGGCTCGAAGGCTGCCGGGGCGCGCCGTGCGCGCAGCATCGGCAGCACCCAGGTCTCCACGAAGGCGAGGTCCACATGCTTCATGTGATCTTTGAAGCGCGCGTCGCAGACCGGGGTCAGCGCCTGCTGAAGGGAGGTCGAGGCGCATTTCGGCATCGACAGCACGACGAAGCCGAAGCGCAGGGAGGACATCATCTCGTTGCAACCCGTCTGACACCGCTCATTGCCACAGCCCAGCCCGTGCCGTCACGGGTGCTCCCCGCCCTTCACCCTGCGCGCGCCGCGCCCGGCAGCCCCTTCAGCGCATCGGTCGTGTCGAAGTCCCGCAGCACCGCGTCGTCGGCCATCTCGACCTCGACCATGCGGTCGCCGTGGCGGCCGACCAGGTGGCGGGCGCCGACATCGCCGGTGATGGTCATGATCTCGGGGATGAACTCGCGCGCCCAGAGCATCGGGTTCCCCTGCTTGCCGCGGAAGGTCGGCATGACGATGGCGCGCCCTTCCTCGGGGTCGAAGGCGGCGATCAGGCGGTCGAGCATCGGCCCGGCCACCAGCGGCATGTCGCCCAGGCAGATCAGAACGCCCTCGGCCTCGGGCGGGAGTGCTGCGATGCCCGCCTTGAGCGAGGCCGAGAGACCTTCGGCATAGTCGTCGGCATGGGCGAAGATGACCGGGCGGCCAGCCAGCGCCTCCTCGACCCGGTCGCGCTCATGGCCGGTGACCACGATGATCGGCCGCGCGTGGGAGGCGATGACGTTGTCCACCACCCGCGCCACCATCGCGGTGCCCTGCGCATCGGCCACCAGCAGCTTGTTGAGCGGCGCCATGCGGCGCGATCGCCCGGCGGCCAGCACGATCGCCGCGACGGTGCGCGCGCGGCGCGGTGCGATCGCCGGCGGGGCCACGCGCGGGGCCTGGTCGCGCGGCAGGGGGCGGACGTCGATCTCCTTCAGCAGGCCGCCCACGCCCATGGCCATGATGTCGGCCGCGGCGACCGGGACGCCCGCGAAGATGCGCTGCAGCACCCAGTCGAAGCCGTTCAGCTTCGGGCTGCGCGCGCAGCCGGGCAGCACCATGGCCGGGATGTCGCCCACATAGCCGAGGCAGAGCAGGTTGCCCGGATCGACCGGCATGCCGAAATGGTCGATCCGCCCGCCGGCGCGCACGATGGCCCCCGGACCGACATCGCGCCGGTCCACCACCGCCGAGGCGCCGGCGACCAGCAGCAGCTGCGCGCCCGCGCGCTTCAGGCGCGACAGAGCCTCGGCCACCGGCGCTTCCTCGTGGCGCACGCGCTCGACCGCCAGCAGGCTGCCGCACAGCGCCTCGACCCGCGCGGCGGTCGCCTCCACCGCGCCCTCCATCACGCTTTCCTTGATGCCGGGCAGTTCGGTCAGCACCAGGCCGACCTTGAGCGGGCGGAAGGGGTGCACCGCGAAGGCCGGGCCGCGGCCGGCGCGCGCCACCGCCTCGGCCACGCCTAGCACCGCGCCGGGCACGGCGAAGGGGATGACCTTGATGGTCGCGATCATCTCCCGCGGGGTGACCGGGGTGTGGTTGGGCAGCGTCGCGACGGTCAGGCTTTCGTCGACTGCGTTGATCGCATCGATCCGCTTCGCGTCGATCACCAGCAGCCCGGCGGTCTCGGCCAGCAGGTTAACGCGGCCGGTGGCGGCGCGCGACCGCGCGACCAGCGGCGCCGTCAGCGTGGTGGTGAGGCGCTCCGCGGCCTCGTTCTCCGGCACGTCGCCGGCTTCGAGGCGGGCGGTGACGACCTCGCGCTTGCCGGCCTCCTTCAGCGCGGCCACGGCGTCGTCGTCCAGCACGGTGCCCTTCTTGAGCACGCGCGCGGGCAGGCGCAGCGAATGCGCCAGGATCGCGCCCTTGGCTTCCTCGAGCGGCGTGGGGCCGAAGATCATGCGGAGATGCCGATGCTGATGCGGCCTTCGGTGGGCGCCGGCCGCGGCGCGCCGAGCGCCGCGCCGCGCCGGGCGGCAACGATCTCGGCCATCACCGACAGCGCGATCTCGGGCGCGGTCACGGCGCCGATGTCGAGGCCGACCGGCGCATGGATGCGCGCGATGGCGTCGTCGCCATGGCCGAGCTCGCGCAGGCGCGCGACGCGCTTCGCATGGGTGCGCCGGCTGCCCAGCGCGCCGATGTAGAAGGCGGGGCTGCGCAGCGCCGCATCCAGCGCGGGATCATCGAGCTTGGGGTCGTGCGTGAGCGTCACCACGGCCGAGCGCGCATCGGGCCTGAGGGCCGCCATCGCCTCGTCCGGCCAGTCGGTGTTGAGCGACACGCCCGGCAGGCGTTCGGCGGTGGCGAAGGCGCGGCGGGGATCGACCACGATCAGCTCGAAGCCGAGCGGGGCGGCCATCGGCGCCATGGCCTGGGCGATGTGCACCGCGCCCACCACGATGATGCGCAGCGGCGGGTTGTGCGGGTGGATGAACCAGGCCTCGCCGTCGAGCATGACGGTCGCGGCCTTCTCGGATCCGAGCGCATCGCGCGCCGCCTCGGCCAGGGCGCCGGGCAGGGCTTCCTGCGGCCAGAGGTGCTGCGCGCCATCCGACAGGCGGGTGAGCAGCACGACCGGGCGCTGCGCCGCACGCTCGGCCTGCAGACGCGCGAGGGTGTCGGCCTTCATGTCAGCGGCTCCACGAAGACCTTCACCTTGCCGCCGCAGGACAGGCCCACTTCCCAGGCGCGCTCATCGGAGACGCCGAAGTCGAGCAGCTGCGGGCGGCCCGTGGCCAACGCCTGCTTCGCCGCATCGGCCACGGCCCCCTCGATGCAGCCGCCCGAGACCGAGCCCATCAGCCGGCCCGAGGCGGTGACCGCCAGGCGCGAGCCCGCCGGGCGCGGGCTGCTGCCCCAGGTCTCGACCACGGTCGCGATCGCGACCTGCTCGCCCGCCGCGCGCCACTCCGCCGCGATGGCGAGGATGTCCTCGGACTGCGTGGTGTCGGTCGTCATGCCGCCATCCTCCCGCGCTGCGCGGCATGGGGGTCGGACAGGGTCGCGACCAGCTCGCGCAGGCTGTTCAGGTTATGCACCGGGCGGTGGTCGTCCACATGGGGCAGCATCGCCCGGATGCCCTGGGATTTGGGCTGGAAGCCCGCGAACCGCAACAGGGGATTGAGCCAGATGAGCCGCCGGCAGGACCCGCGCAGGCGTTCGGTGGCTTCCGCGAGCCCTTTCGCCCCCTCCCGGTCGAGCCCATCGGTGATCAGCAGCACCACCGCGCCCTGGCCCAGCACGCGCCGCCCCCACTGGCGGTTGAACAGCGCCAGCGATTCGCCGATGCGCGTGCCGCCCGACCAGTCCTGCACGATGTGCGAGATCATCTCGAAGGCGACTTCCGGGTCGCGGTGCTTCAGCTGGCGCGTGATGTTGGTCAGGCGCGTGCCGAACAGGAAGCTGTGCACGCGATCGCGGTCATTGGCGACGGCATGGAGGAAATGCAGCAGGATCTGCGCGTAGCGGGACATGGAGCCGCTGATGTCGCAGAGCGCGACCAGCGGCGGCGGGCGCGTGACGCGCCGGCGCCGCGCGATGTCCAGGATCTCGCCGCCGGTGCGCAGGCTTTCGCGCACCGTGGCGCGCAGGTCGGTGACCGGGCCGAAGGGGTCGGGGCGGAAGCGGCGGGTGCGCTGTTCGTCGAGCGGCAGCGCGAGGCGCCGGATCTCCTGCTTCGCCCGGGCGATATCGTCGGCGGACATCGCCTCGAAATCCATCTGCTGGAGACGTTCGCGCTCGCTGACCGTGAAGGTCATGTCGTGCTGCGGCGGCGTCTCCTCGGGCGGCTTCGGCTTCGGTGCGTTCTGCTGCAGCGCCTCGGCCAGGCGGCGCGACGCGGGGGGCGGCTTCTCGTCCTTCGGCTTGTTGCCATCCAGCAGCGCCATGGCGGCGGCATGCGCGGCGGCCTCCGGGTCGCGCCAGAACAGCTGGAAGGCCTGGTCGAAGATCTCGAAATGCTCGCGGCGATGGACCATCACGGCGCGCAGCGCGGCATGGACCTGGCGGCGCTCCGCGAGGTCGATCTCGGTCAGGGCCTCGAGGCCGGCGATCGCCTCGCCTGGGCCGAGCGGCAGGCCGGTGCGCCGCAGCAGCCGCGTGAAGGCCAGCAGGTTCGAGGCGAGATGCCCGCCGGGCGCGGTGGCGGCACCCGCCGCGCGCGCCTGCGCCGCACCGATGATGCGCGCGGCGTCGCGGTCCGGCGTCAGCGCCATCGCGCGCCTGCGCGCGTTGCCGCGATG
>NZ_JACADR010000255.1 GCF_016106005.1 Roseomonas rosulenta | reverse complement strand
GGCCGCGCCGCGAGGAGCCGACGCCGCGCGCATCGCCGGTGCGCGGCGTCGGCACCGCGCTCACCCGCGCGACGCCAGCGGCACCACCGCGCGCTCGGCCACGCCGGTGTAGTGCGAGAGCGGCCGGATCAGCCGATTGTCGGCGGCCTGCTCCAGCACATGCGCCGCCCAGCCGGTGATGCGCGAGCAGACGAAGATCGGCGTGAACATCGGGATGTCGAAGCCCATCAGGTAGTAGGCGGGCCCGGCCGGGAAATCGAGGTTCGGGTGGATGTTCTTCTCGGCCAGCATCACCCGCGCCAGCACGGCGGAGGTGTTCATCCAGCGCTTGTCGCCCACCACCTCGGCCATGATCTCGGCATACTTCTTCATGGTGGGCACGCGCGAGTCGCCGGTCTTGTAGACGCGGTGGCCGAAGCCCATCACCAGCGCCTTGTGGTCGAAGCGGTCCCGCAGCCAGGCCTCCGCCACCTCGGGGGAGGGGATCTCCTTGAGCATGTGCATCACCGCCTCGTTCGCCCCGCCATGCAGCGGACCCTTGAGGCTGCCGATCGCCGCCGTGATGGCGGAGTGCATGTCCGACATCGAGGAGGTGACCAGCCGCGCGGTGTAGGTCGAGGCGTTGAAGGTGTGCTCGGCATACAGGATCATCGAGACGTCGAAGGCCTTGATGACCTCGGGCTGGGGCACCTTGCCGAAGACCATGTGGAAGAAGTTCTCGCAGAAGGGCAGGCCGGGATCGGGCGCGATCGGGTCGAGCCCCTTCGAGATCCGGTTGGTCGCCGCCACCGCGGTCGGGATCTTGGCCAGCAGGCGCATCGCCTTGCGCCGCTGCGCGGCGTCCGAGATGTCGCCCGCCTCCGGGTCCTCCATGCCCATGAAGGAGACCGCGGTGCGCAGCGCGTCCATCGGGTGCGCCGCCTTGGGGAATTCCGCTAGCACCCGCAGCAGGGTCGGGCTCAGCGCGCGGTTCGCCTTCTCCTGCGTGCGGAACGCGGTGAGCTGCGCCTGGTTCGGCAGCTCGCCGTTCCAGAGCAGGTAGGCGGTCTCGTCGAAGGACGCGTTCTCGCACAGGTCCTGCACCGGGTAGCCGCGGTAGGTGAGGGAGTTGGTCTCGGGCATGACCTTCGAGACGGCGGAGACGTCGGCATAGACGCCGACCAGGCCCTTCTTGATGTCGGGGGTGTCGCTCATGGCTTTCCTCGTGCGTGCCTCGGGGCTTGCGGCGGGCACGCGCGGCGCCCGCCGATGAACGGGGTTTGGTGGCGGGCCGGTTCAGGCCTCCGCTCCCGCCCCCCGGGGCCCCCGCGAAGCGACGCTTCGCGGGGCGGGGTGGCGCTTCGGCCATCGGGCCGCCTTAGAAGATGCCGGGCTTGCTCTCGAGCAGCCCGCCGGCCGGCAGTGCGACGTTCAGCGCGCCCAGCTCGCCCGCCTTCAGCCTGGGCAGGTCCTGCACCACCTCGATGAAGCGGTTGGCCTCGCGGGCCGACAGGATGCCCTCGGTGAGCGTGCGGAACTTGTGGATGTACTGGTCGCGGGCGAAGGGGCGCGCGCCGTTCGGGTGGGCGTTGGCGACACCCAGCTCATCGACGATGCGGCTGCCGTCCTTCATCACGATCTCGACCCGCCCGCCGAAGGCGAGCTCGTCCGGGTCCTTCGAGTGGTACTTGCGGGTCCACTCGGGGTCTTCCTTCGTCTCGATCTTGTGCCACAACCGCACGGTGTCGGCCCGCCCGGCGCGCCGGGGCGCGTAGCTGTCCACGTGGTGCCAGCGCCCGTCCTGCAGGGCGACGGCGAAGATGTACATGATCGAGTGGTCGAGCGTCTCGCGCGACGCCTTCGGGTCCATCTTCTGCGGGTCGTTCGCCCCGGTCCCGATCACGTAGTGGGTGTGGTGGGAGGTATGGATGGTGATCTTCTCGATCGCGTCGAAGTCCGTGATCTGCTCGCGCATGCGGAAGGCCAGGTCGATCAGCGCCTGGGACTGGTACTCGGCCGAATGCTCCTTGGTGTAGGTCGCCATGATGGCGCGCTTCGCCTCGCCGGCCTCGGGCAGCGGCACCTGGTAGTAGACCGGGCCGTACACGTCCTGCCGGTTCGACCGGCCGGCCAGCACCCAGGCGATCACGCTGTCCTCGCCCTCATATATAGGAGAGGGCGCGCCCTCTCCGCGCATGCAGCGATCGACCGCCTCGACCGCCAGCTTGCCGGCATGGGCGGGGGCATAGGCCTTCCAGGAACTGATCTCGCCCTTGCGCGACTGCCGGAAGGACACCGAGGTGTGCAGCGCCTGCTGGATCGACTGGAAGACCACCTCCTGCTTCAGGCCCAGCAGCGTGCCGATGCCGGCGGCGGCGGCCGGGCACAGGTGCGCGATATGGTCCACCTTGTGCTCGTGCAGGCAGATCGCGCGCACCAGGTCGACATGGAGTTCATAGCCGGTCGCGAGGCCGCGGATCAGGTCGCGCCCCGACTTCCCCATCGCCTGCGCCACCGCGAGGATCGGCGGGATATTGTCGCCAGGGTGGGAGTAGTCCGCGGCGAGGAAGGTGTCGTGCATGTCGAGCTCACGCACCGCCGTCCCGTTCGCCCAGGCCGCCCATTCCGGGGAGACGGTGGTGGCGGACTTCACGCCCATCACCTGCGCCCCGCCCGCCTTCTTCGCATGCCCCAGCGCCATGCCGCGCGCCGAGACCACCGGGCGGCGGTTGATCGCCGCGATCGCGACCGACGCGTTGTCGATCACCCGGTTGATGATCATCTCCTGGACGTCCTTCTCCACCGGGACCTTGTCCACGGCGACGCCCGCCATCTTCCAGGCGAGCTGGTCCTCGCGCTTGAGCAGCGACTTGGACGGGTGGACCTTGACGGGGTGGAGTTTCATGGGCGCGCTCCCTTGGCGAACGAAGTTCCGCGCTTTTTGTGCGCCCGTCGCGCGTGATCGTCCAATCCGATTGACCGTCACGCCGGATAGGGTTTCCGTATCGCGATGGATTTCCGCCTGGTGCGCCGGCTCGGACATTTCCTCGCGGTGGCGGAGGAAGGCCACTTCGGCCGCGCCGCCGCGCGGCTGGGCATATCGCAGCCACCGCTGACCGCGCAGATCCAGGCGCTGGAACGCGAACTCGGCGTGCGCCTGCTGGAGCGCACCGGCAAGGGCGCACGCCCCACGCGCGAGGGCGAGGCGCTGCTGCCGCTCGCGCGCCGCGTCGCGGGCAATGCGGCGGATCTCGAATCGCTGGCGCGTGAATTGCGGGCCGGGCGCTCGGCGCCGGTGGCGATCGCCTGTGTCACCTCCGCGCTGTTCGACTACCTGCCGCCCCTGGTGCGCGCCATGCAGGCGGCCCGCCCCGACGCCGCGATCGGCGTGCGCGAGATGGACACGGCAGATGCCCTCGAAGCCCTGCGGCGCGGCGAGGTGGACCTGGCCTTGCTGCGCGCGGACCGAGAGGTACCGCCAATCCGCCTGCGCGCGCTCGGCGAGGACTGCCTGGTCGCAGCCCTGCCGCAGGGCCATCCACTGCTGGCCGGGCCCGACCCGCTGCCGCTCGCGCTGCTGGCGGAGGCGCCGATGCTGGTGCTGCCGCGCGCGATCAGCCCCGCCTATTCCGATGCCATGACCGCCGCCTGCCGCGCTGCCGGCTTCGCGCCGGTGGCGGTGCGGGAGGTTGGCTCGGCGATGGCGCAGCTCGGCTTCGTCGCCGCCGGGCTCGGGGTCGCGCTGGTGTCGGAGGGCATGGCGCGGCTCAATCCGCCGGGTGTCGCCTTCCGCCGCCTGGCCGGCCCGGTGCGCGGCGTGGGCGTGGTGCTGGCCTGGAATACCGAGCGCGAGAGCGAGGCGACGCGCCAGGCGGCAGCACTCGCCGAAGGGCTGTTCCCGGCCGCCCCCCGTCCCGGGGAGGCGGCGGCGTGAGGCCCGGCACGCGCGCTCAGCGCAGGAACCGCGCCTCGACCTCGCGCATGTGGCTGTCGCCCTGAAGGGCGAAGATGTCGGCCACGCTCGCGATGCGGTCCTCCACTCCGGCGATGCCGCCCTCGGCCAGGATGGTGGCGAAGGTCGCGCGCATCGCGGCCACCGCGGCGCGGATGGCGTGGTTGCCGCAGATGATGAGCCCGACCTTCTCCAGCGCCGCGACCTCGGCGAAGGACAGGCGCGGATAGGCGGTGGGCACCAGCACCAGCGGCACGCGGCCGGGCCAGGCGTGGCAGAAGGACAAGATCTCGTCCGGCGTCTTCTGCTTGGAATGGATCAGCACCGCATCGGCGCCGGCCTCGGCATAGGCGGCGCCGCGCCGGAGCGCCTCGGCCTCGCCGAGCCCTGCGATGAGCGCTTCCGTCCGCGCGATGACCAGCGGGCCGCCGTCGATGCGGGCGGCTTCGATCTTGCCCTGGAATTCCTCGATGCGGACCAGTTCCTGCCGGCCCTCGGCGCGCAGCGAGGAATCCTTGGGGAAGGTCTTGTCCTCCATGACCACGGCGGCGACGCCGGCGGCGGCGTAGCGCGGGACCAGGTAGGCGACGGACACGGCATTGCCGCCGCCGGTGTCGATGTCGGCCACCACCGGCGCGTGCTGCACCTCGACCATGGCGCGCATCGCCGCGAGATGCGTCTCCCAGGACAGGATCGACGCATCGGGCACGGCATGCGCGGCCGAGAGCTCGAAACCGCTGCCCCAGACCGCATCGAAGCCGGCCTCGGCGGCGAGCTTTGCGCTGAGCGCATTGTGCGCCGACATCGCGATGGCGGGGCGGTGGGGGTTGAGGCGGGCGCGCAGGCGTTCGGATGCATCGGTCATGGGGCGATGTTCGGCGCTTGCGGCGCGGGGCTCAAGCCGGGCGGGGTGGGCAGGCTGCGTCCGCGGCGGTAGCCTCCCGCCCGATCCTGCCTGGAGACCCACCGTATGTCCGACGCCACCCCCTTCGACCGCGTGATCCGCGGCGACATCGTGCTGACCGACCGCGTGCTGCGCGATGGCTATGTCGCCATCCGCGGCGAGACGATCGCCGCGATCGGGGAGGGGGTCAGCCCGCCGGCGAAGGACATGGTGGATTTCTCCGGCAAGTACGTGCTGCCTGGCCTGGTGGACGGGCACATGCACACCGCATCCTCGCGCGGATGGCCTGGCATAAAGGGGGCGTCGCGCACCGCCGCGGCCGGCGGCGTCACCACCTGCGTCGACATGCCCTATGACGTGCCGCGGCCGGTGACGGACGCGTCCATCCTCGCCGAGAAGATCGAGCACGTGAACCGCCTGTCCCATGTCGACATGGCGCTCTACGGAACGATCAAGAAGGAAGGCGGCATCGACGCCATCGCCGGCATGGCCGAGGCCGGCGTGTGCTCCTTCAAGCTCTCTACATATGAGTACGACCCGGTGCGCTTCCCGCGCATCGACCACCCGACCATGGTCGCCGCCTTCCGCGAGATCGCGAAGACCAACCTGATGGTCGCGATCCACAACGAGGACCAGGAGATCGTGGTCCGCTTGACCGAGGAAGCGAAGGCCGCCGGCCACACCCAGCCCATCTGGCACTGCCGCACCCGCCCGCCGCTGTGCGAGACCATGGCGGACCTCGAGATCTTCGAGATCGGGTTGGAAACGGGCGCGCATGTCCACATCGCCCATTCCTCGCTCGCGCGCGGCTTCGAGATCGCCGAGGTGTTCCGCCGCATGGGCGGCAAGGCCTCGGGCGAGGCCTGCATCCAGTACCTGTGCATGACCGAGGAGGACATCATCCGCCTCGAGGGCTTCGGCAAGTGCAACCCGCCCTTCCGCACGGCCGAGGAAGTGAACCGCATGTGGGAGGCCTTCGCCGCCGGGCAGATCGCCTATGTCTCCACCGACCACGCGCCCTGGCCGTATGATCGGAAGGTCTACAAGGGCGACATCTTCAGCGTGGGCGCGGGCCTCACCGGCCTGCAGTCCTTCGCGCCGCTGATGTACACGCTGCTGTCCGAACGCTCGCTGCCGGTCACGCTGATGGCGAAGTACTGCGCCGAGCGCCCGGCGAAGTTCCACGGCCTGTTCCCGAAGAAGGGCGCGATCCGCGTGGGGGCCGACGCCGACTTCGTGGTGCTCGAGACCGGCGACTTCACCTTCGACGCCAAGGACATCCAGGACGACGAGGATGCCCGCTGGTCGCCCTATGACGGGCGGCGCGTCTCGGCGCGCGTGGCGGCGACGTATCTGCGCGGCGCCTGCATCTGGGACGGCAAGGCGGTGATCGCCACGCCGGGCACCGGTCGCTTCGTGCCGCGGCAGCACAACGGGACCTATGTCGGGGAGGAATGAGCGCCCGCCGCGCCACTGGGTGAAGCGCCCGCCGCGGCCCTCGCGCGCGGGTGCGGCGCCGCCGCCAAGGGTGAAGCCTGGCTTCGGCCAGGCCGCGCTGGCGCTGGCCGCGGGGCTGGTGCTCGGGCTGCTGGGCGCGAGCCTCGCCGCCCA
>NZ_JACADR010000254.1 GCF_016106005.1 Roseomonas rosulenta | reverse complement strand
GCTACTCGCCTGACGGGAGAGGTGCGCCCACCGCACGACCGGCGGGCTCGAAGACGACCCCCAAGGCCGCTTCCAGGACACCGCCACATCTTCATCAGCCGATCACGCAGGTTTCGCAGAGCTCTCCATTGGGCGTAGCATGCGTGGTGGCGACCCACTTCACGTAGTCCGTCAACGATATCGGCTCAGGGGCGTCGAAACGCCTGCCATAGGCGCCGCGGCGCACGATATCAGGATTGAGGAATTCGGTTGGTTTTCCCAGCCTTGCGGTAATTGCGATATAGTCACAGACGAGATTGCTACCGGACCGGGCAGTCGTGCATATGACAAATCGCTTTGGGGCGGTGTTCATGTGAAATGGCCGGTTAGCGACGCTTCGCGCCCCCACCGAGCTGCCGATGGGGGTGTGGCCGATGAACACCGTCCACCGCCGCGCCGCAAGGGTGATCGTCCCATGTGGTAGCGCGAGCCGCAGCCGCCCGGGCGAAGCGCGTTTTTAGGCACGCTTCGCAAGTTAAGTATGGACAGGATCACGCCAAGTGCCCGAGCAAGCCCTCCCCATCGCCTCCGACCACGCCGGCCTCCCCCTGAAGCTCGCCCTCAAGGCTGCCCTCGAAGCGGAAGGCCACACCGTCATCGACCTCGGCACCCACGGCGCCGAGTCCGTCGACTACCCCGACTACGCCGCCAAGGTGGCGCGGGCCGTCGCCGCCGGGCAAGCCCCCTTCGGCGTCCTTGTCTGCGGCTCGGGCATCGGCATGGCCATCGCCGCCAACCGCCACACCGGCATCCGCGCCGCCGTCCTGCACGATTCGACCGAGGCGCGCCTCACCCGCGCCCACAACGACGCCAACATCGCCTGCTTCGGGGCACGGACCATCGGCGTCGAGACCGCCCTCGATGCCCTGCGCACCTTCCTCGCCACCCCCTTCGAGGGCGGGCGCCATCAACGCCGGGTGGACAAGCTCGACCCCCCCGGCGCAAAAACGACTGCATGACGACCCCCGCCCCGACCCGCTCCCCCGACGGCGCCGCCCCCCCCGCCGCCAGCTTCTTCGGCGCCTCGCTGGCCGAGGCCGACCCGGCCATCGCCGCTGCCGTCGCCCAGGAGCTCACCCGCCAGCAGGACGGCATCGAGCTCATCGCAAGCGAGAATATCGTCTCGCGCGCCGTGCTCGAGGCCCAGGGCTCCGTGCTGACCAACAAATACGCCGAGGGGTATCCCGGCCGCCGCTACTACGGCGGCTGCGAAGCGGTGGACATCGCCGAGCGCCTGGCGATCGAACGCGCCTGCCAGCTGTTTGGCTGCGGCTTCGCCAATGTGCAGCCGCATTCCGGCGCCCAGGCCAACCAGGCGGTGTTCCTGGCCCTGCTGCAGCCCGGCGACACCTTCATGGGCCTGGATCTCGCCGCCGGCGGGCACCTGACGCATGGCTCGCCCGCCAACCAGTCGGGCAAGTGGTTCAAGCCGGTGCCCTACACGGTGCGGCGCGAGGACCAGCGGATCGACATGGCGGAGGTCCGGCGCATCGCGCTCGAATCGAAGCCGAAGGTGATCATCGCGGGCGGGTCCGCCTATGCCCGCACCTGGGACTTCGCCGGCTTCCGCGCCATCGCGGACGAGGTCGGCGCGTTGTTCATGGTGGACATGGCGCATTTCGCGGGGCTGGTGGCGGGTGGTGCGCACCCGTCGCCCTTCCCGCATGCGCATGTGGTGACCACCACCACCCACAAGACGCTGCGCGGCCCGCGCGGGGGCATGATCCTCACGAATGACGAGGCGCTCGCCAAGAAGTTCAACAGCGCCGTCTTCCCTGGCCTCCAGGGCGGTCCGCTGATGCATGTCATCGCCGCCAAGGCCGTCGCCTTCGGCGAGGCGCTCCGCCCGGACTTCCGCGCCTATGCCGCTGCGATCGTGGCCAACGCCAAGGCGCTGGCCGAGGAACTCAAGGCCCAGGGCCTCGACCTGGTGACCGGCGGCACCGACAACCACCTGCTGCTGGTCGACCTGCGCCCCAAGAAGCTGAACGGCAAGATCGCCGAGGCGGCGCTCAACCGCGCCCACCTGACCTGCAACAAGAACGCCATTCCCTTCGACCCCGAGAAGCCGATGGTGACCTCCGGCGTGCGGCTCGGCACGCCGGCCGGCACCACGCGCGGTTTCGGCACGGCGGAATTCCGCGAGGTCGGCCGCCTGATCGGGGAGGTGCTGGACGGTGCCGCGGCGTCGAACGCCGATGGCGTGAACACCGCCGTGGAGACGGCGGTCGCCGCCAAGGTGCTGGAGCTCTGCCGCCGCTTCCCGGTGTATTGAGGCAGGCCCCATGAAGTGCCCCTTCTGCGGTTCCGAGGACACGCAGGTGAAGGACAGCCGGCCGGCCGAGGACAGTGCCGCGATCCGGCGCCGCCGCGCCTGTCCTTCCTGCGGGGCGCGCTTCACCACCTTCGAGCGCGTGCAGTTGCGCGAGATCACGGTGCTGAAAACGGACGGCCGCCGCGCGCCCTTCGACCGGGAGAAGCTGGCGCGGTCCATCCGTGTGGCCTTGCGCAAGCGCCCGGTCGATGAGGACCGCATCGAGCGGCTCGTCAACTCGATCCAGCGCCGGCTCGAGACCGAGGGCGAGACCGAAATCGCCTCGCGCAAGATCGGCGAACTGGTCATGGAGAGCCTGCGCGAGCTCGACCAGGTCGCCTATGTCCGCTTCGCCAGCGTCTACCGCAATTTCGGCGAGGCGAAGGACTTCCAGGCTTTCCTCGGCGAGCTCGGCAGCAAGGACTGACATCGGCCGCCATGGTCATCGCCGGTGGCGTGGTCCTGCTGCTGCTGGTCTTCGGGCCCATAGCCTATGTGAAGTGGGCCATGGCCCGGCACGGCGACGACCGGCCGGACCTGCCGGGCACCGGCGGCGAACTGGCGCGGCACCTGCTGGACGAGGCCGGGCTGCAGCATGTCGCCGTCGAACCCACCGACCAGGGCGACCACTACGACCCGGCCGCGCTCGCGGTGCGCCTCGCGCCCGAACACCATGATGGCCGGTCGGTGACCGCGGTCGCGGTTGCGGCGCATGAGGTCGCGCACGCCGTCCAGCATCGCGACGGGGCGCGGCTGTTCCACCTGCGCCTCGCGCTGGCGCGCATCGTCTCGCCGCTGCGCATTGTGGCGGTGGCGCTGATGACCGTGCTGCCGCTGCTGGGTGCCGTGGCCGGGGCGGGGCACCTGGTGCTGCCCTCGATGCTGCTGGCGTTGGCGGTCTTCGTGCTGTCGGTTGGGTTGCAACTGGTGACGCTGCCGCTGGAATTCGACGCGTCCTTCGCCCGCGCGCTGCCCGCGCTGCGGGCGGGCGGCTACCTGGCGGAACGCGACCTTTCCGCGACGCAGCGGGTGCTGCGCGCGGCGGCGATGACCTATGTGGCGGGGACGTTCCTGTCGTTGTTGCAATTGGCGCGCGTGATCCGTTAGCCCGGCGCCCCCCCACGGCTATTCGAGCCGCGCGCGCGTCACCCGAGCCGAATGCCGGCGATGCGGATGATCTGCGCGTATCGCTCTGTTTCCGCGGCTATGAACCGCGCGAAACCCTCGGCCGCCATTGGCGTCGCAGTCGCACCGAGCCGCGCCAGCGCCGAGCGGACGGCGTCGTCGGCAAGCGCCTCGTTCACCGCCGCATTCAGCCTTGCGGCGATGTCGGCCGGTAGGCCGCGTGGCGCGCCCAGCCCGAACCAGGATCCGCCCTCGTAGCCCGGCAGCACCTCGGCAACCGCCGGCACGTCGGGCAACACCTCCGCCCGCGTCGCCCCGGTGGTCGCGAGCGCGATGAGCCGTCCGGCCTGGACATGCGGCATCGAGGACGGCGCCGGATCGAACATCACATCGGCATTCCCGCGCAGCAGGTCGTCCAGCGCCTGGGCCGAGCCCGGATAGGCCACCAGCGTCAGGCGCACGCCTGCCATATGGGCGAACAGCTCGATGGCCACATGCTGCGGCGTCCCACGCCCGGCATAGGCCACGCGCAGCCGGCCTGGATTGGCGCGCGCATGGGCGATCAGCTCCGCGACTGACCGTACCGGGACCGCCGGGTGGACTTCGAGGATCAGCGGCACGCGCGCGATCGCGGCGACCGGGACGATGTCCCGCGTGAAGTCGAAGTCGAGATCGGGGAAGAGTGTCGTGTTGATGGTGTTGACGGGGCCGCAAAGCAGAAGCGTTCCGCCATCGGGTGCGGCGCGGACCACGCCGCGCGTGGCGTCGTTGCCGCTCGCCCCGGGCCGGTTGTCCACAATGACCGGGACGGCGATACGCGACGCGAGCGGCGGCGCGATGATGCGCGCCGCGATGTCGAGCGGACCATTGGGCGGAAATCCGACCACGATCCGCACCTCGCGCGCGGGATAGCCGGCGGCGCGGGATGCGCCGGCGCGCATCAGGGCGACTGTCGCCGCCGCTGCCGCCGTCAAGACGAGTCGACGCTCGCTCCTCATGGATGATCTCCTGCCGTTGGAAGGCCAGGGGCGGCCCGTTGCTGCGAAATAGGCCGGCGGGACACGGCGGAACCATTCGGGGAAAACCACGAAATCGATATGTTCCACCTATGCCACTCGATCTGAGACAACTCCGGTACTTCGTCGCGGTCGCCGAGGAGGGCCACATCACGCGCGCGGCCGAACGCCTCGGAATGGCGCAGCCGCCGCTCAGCCAGCAGATCAAGGCGATCGAGGCGCAACTCGGCGCCCCATTGTTCCGCCGCAAGCCTCGCGGGGTGGAACTGACCGACAGCGGGCGCGTCCTGCTGGAGGAAGCACGCATCATCCTCGCACACCTCGCCCAGGCCGAACGGTCGGCCCTCAGTGCTGCGCGCGGCGAATTGGGGCGCCTCAGCCTGGTCGTCGCGCCGACCGCGCCGTTCCACCCCTTCGTGCCCCGCGTGATCCGGGCCTATCGGGAGGCGTTTCCCGGCGTCACCTTGACACTGGAGGAAGCCCTGAGCCGCCCGGCGGTGCAGGCGCTGCAGGAGAGGCGGATCGACGCGGCCTTTATCCGTGCCGAGCTTCCGGACACCGCCCGCCTCACCCTCCATCGCCTGATCGACGAACCCCTGGTCGTCGCTCTGCCCGCTACCCACGCGCTGGCGTGCGACGCGGGCAGCCCGCGGCCGCTGGCCGACTTCGCACAGGAAAGCTTCGTCGCTTTCGCCCGTGCCGAAGGGCCGGGCATTTTCGAAGCGTCGCTCGCCGCCTGCCTGCGGGCCGGCTTCACGCCGCGCCTCGGCCAGGAAGCGCCCCGGATCACCTCGACGCTCGGGCTGGTCGCGGCGGGCCTCGGCATCGCGCTTGTCCCGGCCTCCATGCGGCGCGTGCAGATGGACGGCGTGGCCTATTGCGACCTTCCTGCCCAGGATTGCCCGACTGTGCCATTGCACCTGGCGGTCCGACGCGAACCCGGGTCTCTGGTGCTGCGCCACTTCGTCGATCTCGTGCGCCGGTTGCTCCGGGATGTCGGTCCCGACTGGTCAGCGCCGCCCGTTTCGGGCAGGTGAGGGAAGTCCGTTCCGGGCACCACATCCGAAGCCCATGATCCCCGACGACCTCCACCACATGCGCGCCGCCCTCGGGCTCGCCCGCCGCGGCCTCGGCAATGCCTGGCCCAACCCGGCGGTCGGCTGCGTGCTGGTGCGTCATGGCCAGGTGGTCGGACGCGGCTGGACCCAGCCGGGAGGGCGCCCGCATGCCGAGACCGAGGCGATCCGCCGCGCCGGCACGAAGGCCCGTGGCGCGACCGCCTATGTCACCCTGGAACCCTGTTCCCACCACGGCCGCACGCCGCCCTGCTGCGAGGCCCTCGAAGCCGCCGGCATCGCCCGCGTGGTGGCCGCGATGCGCGACCCCGACCCGCGGGTGAACGGCCGAGGCCTCGACCGCCTGCGCGCCGCCGGCATCGTGGTCGAGGAAGGCCTCTGCGAGGCCGAGGCGCGTGCGCTCAACGCCGGCTTCTTCCGCCGCATCGAAGCCGGCCTGCCGGTCGTCACACTGAAGCTCGCCTCCACGCTGGACGGCCGCATCGCGACCGCGACAGGCGAATCCCGCTGGATCACCGGCCCCGAGGCGCGGCGCGAGGTGCATGCGCTGCGCGCCCGCCACGACGCCATCCTGGTCGGCTCCGGCACCGTGCTGGCGGATGACCCCGACCTCACCTGCAGCATCCCGGGCATGGAGCGCGTGCCCATGCTGCGCGTCGTGGCGGACGCCCGCCTGCGCACGCCCGTCACCGCACGCCTGGTCGCGACTGCCACCGCCGCGCCGTCCTGCATCGTCACCGCGCCCGGCCATCCGCCCGCTGCGCTCGGGCCCTACATCGCCGCCGGCGTCGCCGTGCAGACCGTGCCAGCCGACCCGTCGGGCGGGCTCGACCTGCGCGCGCTGCTGGCCGCCCTCGCGCGCCGCGGCGTCACCCGCGTGCTGGCCGAGGGCGGCGCCGG
>NZ_JACADR010000253.1 GCF_016106005.1 Roseomonas rosulenta | reverse complement strand
CGCCCGGGCCGCCGCCGGGGCCGGGCTGCGCCATCGCGACGCCCGCCGCGCCGGCCGCCAGGGCCGCCGCCAAGGCCATCATCGTCGTCATCTTGCGCGTCATCTGCGTCCTTCCGATTCATGCGGCAACTCGCCGCTGAGGGGAAACATGCGCCGCGCGTGTAACAGCGGCATTGCCCCCCCGCCCCGACGGGGTGAGGAAGAGTAACGCGCCCGTGCTCAGGGCGTGCCGGGCTCGCCCAAGTCCCACCACATGCCGGCGAAAGCCAGGATGCCCTCGCGCGCCGGCGCGATCAGCAGGTGCTCGTCGGGCCCGTGCTGCTTGCAGCCATTATAGGAATGGGGAACCCAGACCAGCGGCACGCCGAGATGGTCCACGAACACATCCCCCGGTAGCCCGCCCGAGGCGTTCGGGATGATCTGCACCTTCTTGCCCAGCGACTTCGCCATGCTGGCCTGCGCCCAGCGCACCCAGGGATGGTCCGGATCGGTGCGGGAGGCGGACATGCGCATGAAGGATGTCTGCATTTCCACCTCCGGGAAGCCGTGCGCGTCCAGGTGCTCGCGGATGGCCTTGGCGAAGGTGGCGGGGTCGGAATCCACCGTGTAGCGGATCTGGCAATGCGCCCGGGCATCCGGCGCGACCGCGTTCACCGGGTTCTCTGGCCGGCCCGAGATCATCGACAGCACGATCAGGCTGTTCCAGCCATAGATCTTCTCGGCACTGGTCAGGCCCGGTTCGCCCCAGCCCGCGTCGATGGTGGCGGCATCGCCACCGCCGCCGACCGGGCAGCCGGCCAGCACCGCGCGCACGGAATTGGGCATCGAGGGCGGCAGAATGCCGCGCACCAGGACCTTGCCGTTGCGGTCCATCATGGAGGTCAGCGCGTGGGCGAGGATGATCGCCGGATCGCGCGTGAGACCGCCCCAATGGCCGGAATGCACCCCACCCGGGCGCAGCTTGACCAGCAGGTCGAAATGGAAGGTGCCGCGCGTGCCGGTAGCGATGGTGGGGACCTCGGGCTCCACGCGCGGGCCGTCGGAGGCGATCAGCACGTCGGCGGCGAGGTCCTTGGCATGGGCGGCGACGAAGTCGCGCAGGCCCTTCGATCCGCGCTCCTCCGCCATCTCGAGCACGACCTTGACGTTGAAGCCGAGCTTCCCGCCGCGCTCAGCCAGCACCGCCTCGAGTGCTGCGATGTTGAGCGCGTGCTGGCCCTTGTTATCGGCGGTGCCGCGGCCGTACCAGAGGCCGTCCTCCTCGGTGAGCCGCCAGGGGTCGAGGCCCTGGCGCCACTGGTCCTCGAGCCCGCGCACCGTGTCGCCATGGCCGTACAGCAGCACGGTCGGCCGCGACGGGTCCTCGATGCGGATGCCGGTCAGGATCGGGCCGAAGCCCTCGAGCGGGTTCGGCCGCACCAGCACCTCGAAGCCGAGCCGTTCCAGCCAGGGCCGGATGGCGCCGTTCAGGTAGCGGTCGAGATCGGCCTCGCGGCCCTCCTCCTGCGCGGTAGAGGGGATGGCGACCAGGTCGGCGAGCAGCGACCTGAAGCCGCCATTGTCGAAGAAGGTCGCTGCGCGCGTCAGGGCGCCGTCGCGGCTGGGCATGGCGTGCATTCCCCTCAGACGATCTGGTTCACCAGCGCGGCCTCGCCACGCTGCAACCGGCCGATGTTCTCCATCATGAAGTCCAGCACGTTGTCCTCGTATTTGTGCGTCTCGCCGCCCGTGTGCGGCGTGATCAGCACGTTCGGCATGGCCCAGAGCGGGCTGTCCTGCGGCAGCGGTTCGTCCGCCGTCACATCGAGCGCGGCGCCGGCGATGCGGCCGGCCTGAAGGGTCGCGACCAGCGCGGCCTCATCGACCACGCGCCCGCGCGCGACATTCACCAGGTGCGCGGTCGGCTTCATCGCCGCCAGCGCGGCGGCGCTGACCAGACCGCGCGTCTCGTCGGTCAGCGGGCAGGCGAGCACCACGAAATCCGCGCGCGGCACCAGCGAGACGAAGTCGCGGAAGGAATGCACCTCGTCCGCGCCCTCCGCGCCGCCCGCCACGTTCTGCCGCACGCCGATCACGTTCATCCCCAGCGCCTTGCACAGCCGCGCGATGCGCCCGCCGATGCGGCCCAGCCCCACCAGCAGCACGGTCTTGCCGCCGGCCTCGTCCTCGCGCTTGCTGAAATCGCCCATCATGCCGCGCCAGATGCGCTTCGCCTGGTTGTCGCGTGCTTCGGGAATGCGGCGCAGGATGGCCAGGATCTGCGCGATGGCGTGCTCGCTCACCGCATTGGCGTTGATGCCCTGGCCGCTCGCGAGCCGGATGCCGGCCGCGCGCAGCACGTCGCGGTCATACTGGTCGGTGCCGGCGCTGGCGGACTGCACGAAGCGCAGCTTCTTTGCGATGGCCGGCAGGTCGTTGCGCCACATCCCCGAACACACCAGCACATCGGCCTGGCCCACCTGCGCGTCCAGCTCCTCGCGCGAACGCACCTCGATGGCGCGGATGCCGGTGTTGCGCAGCGCGAAGCGGTCGCCGAAGCGATAGGCGACATGGGCGAAGCAGATGGTCAGTTGGTCGCGCGGCGGCAGCATCGGCGGCTCTCTCCCCGAGGTCGTGGTCGGGCGCGACCGTGACCCCGGGCGGGAAGCGGCGCAAGGGGCCGGCGCGACGCCTCAGCGCGTGCGGGTGGTGGCGGCCGTGGCGGATCCGCCGCCGCTGCCCGATCCGCCCCCCAGGATGACCGCCAGCGCCGCCGCCCCGGCCAGGCCGATCGCCGCGGCGGCTGTCGGGCCGGTCAGCGGGTCGCCTTGCGGCGTCGCGACCACGAAGCGCTGCTGCTGCGGGCGCGCGGGCGGCGCCAGGGTCGATCGCGGCGTCGCCTGGCTGCGCGGGCCGATCACCACGCCCGACCCGCCCGGCACGACCACGGTCTGCGTCTGCGCGAGGACAGGCGTGGACGACAGCGCGGCAGACATGGCGAACAGCCAGATCAAAATTCTACCCATGATAGAATTACACTAGTCATTCCTTCATCTTTTCCGCAAGCGCGCCCTGGCGCCCGGCCCGCCGCACGCGGCAGCGAATTGCCTCCCGCCGCCTTGCCAGCCGGCCGGCACCGCCCTAATCCCCGCATCACGGGAGACGACCCATGGACATGCACACCTCCACCGACGCCCATGCCGAGATCCGCGAGGAGGTGCGCAAGCTCTGCTCGCGCTTTCCCGGCGAATACTGGCGCGAGCTCGACGCGCGGCGGGGCTATCCGACCGAATTCGTGGGCGCGCTGACCGAGGCCGGCTGGCTTGCCGCGCTGATCCCCGAGGAATATGGCGGCTCGGGCCTGCCGCTCTCGGCCGCCGCCGCGATCCTCGAGGAGATCCACGCGACCGGCTGCAACGCCGCCGCCTGCCACGCCCAGATGTACATCATGGGCACCATCCTCAAGCACGGCAGCCCGGAGCAGAAGGCGAAGTACCTGCCCAAGATCGCCACCGGCGAGCTGCGCCTGCAGGCCTTCGGCGTGACGGAACCGACCAGCGGCACCGACACCACCAGCCTGCGCACCTTCGCGAAGCGCGAAGGCGACAAGTACATCGTCAACGGCCAGAAGATCTGGACCTCGCGCGCCGAGCATTCCGACCTGATGCTGCTGCTCGCGCGCACCACGCCGCGCGACCAGGTGGCCAAGCGCACCGAGGGCCTGTCCACCTTCATCGTCGACATGAAGGCGGCGCTGGGCAACGGCCTGACCATCCGCCCGATCCGCACGATGATGAACCACAATTCGTGCGAGGTCTTCTTCGACAACATGGAAGTGCCGGCCGAGAACCTGGTCGGCGTCGAGGGCAAGGGCTTCCGCTACATCCTGGACGGCATGAACGCCGAGCGCCTGCTGATCGCCTCCGAGTCCATCGGCGACGCCAAGTGGTTCATCAACAAGTCGGTGGAATACTCCAAGCAGCGCGTGCTGTTCGGCCGCCCGATCGGCCAGAACCAGGGCGTGCAGTTCCCGATCGCCAAGGCCTATGCCCAGATGCGCGCCGCCGAGGCGCTGATCCAGAAGGGCTTGCAGAAGTTCGAGGCGCACCTGCCCTGCGGCGAGGAAGCCAACATGGGCAAGATGCTCGGCGCCGACGCCGCCTGGGCAGCCGCGGAAGCCTGCGTGCAGACGCATGGCGGCTTCGGCTTCGCCGAGGAATACGACGTGGAGCGCAAGTTCCGCGAAGCGCGGCTGTACCAGGTCGCACCCATCAGCACGAACCTGGTGCTGTCCTACATCGGCGAGCACGTTCTGGGGATGCCGCGGAGCTACTGAGCATGACCGGCGTGCCGGTCGCCATCGCCTACGACTTCGACGGCACGCTGGCCCCGGGCAACATGCAGGAACATGTCTTCCTGCCGAAGCTCGGTCTCGATGCGCGCGCCTTCTGGGAACGATCGAACGCGCTCGCGACCGAGCAGCAGGGCGACCGTATCCTCGCCTACATGCACCGCATGCTGGTCGAGGCCGCCCATGCCGACGTGCCCGTGCGGCGCGAGGACTGGGCCGCACACGGCGCGGGCATCACCCTGTTTCCCGGCGTGGAGACCTGGTTCGACCGCGTGAACGCCGCCGGCGCCGCACGCGGCCTGGCGGTGGAGCACTACATCATCTCCTCGGGCCTGCGCGAACTGATCGAGGGCACGGCGATCCGCCGGCATTTCCGCGCGGTGTTTGCCTCGGGCTTCCTCTACAACGCCTCGGGTGCGGCGATCGCGCCGGCCATCGCGGTGAACTACACCACCAAGACGCAGTATCTTTTCCGCATCAACAAGGATGCGATGGACCTCGCGGACGACATGGCGGTGAACGCCTACGTGCCCGAGCACCAGCGGCGCGTGCCCTTCCGCAACATGGTCTTCGTAGGCGACGGCGACACCGACATCCCCTGCTTCCGCACCGTGAAGGAGATGGGCGGGCATTCGGTCGCGGTCTTCCCGGCCGAGGACCCCGCGCGCGCGGCCCGGACGCGCAAGCTGATCGCCGAAGGCCGCGTGCATTGCGCCGTCCCGGCCGACTACCGCGAAGGCGGCGAGTTGGAACGCCGCATCCTCGCCATCCTCGACCTGCTGGCCGCGCGCGAAGCGGTCACCGCGCCCCTGCCGGAGAACATCGCATGAGTGGTTCGCGTCCCCTCGAGGGCCTTCTCGTCGTCGCCATGGACCAGGCCGTGGCCGCGCCCTATTGCGCCTCGCGCCTCGCCGATGCCGGGGCGCGCGTCATCAAGATCGAACGGCCCGAGGGCGACTTCGCGCGCGGCTACGACAGCGTGGCGAATGGCCTCTCCTCCTATTTCGTCTGGCTGAACCGCGGCAAGGAAAGCGTCTGCCTCGACATCAAGGCGCCCGAGGACAAGGCGCTGCTGGAACGGCTTATCGCCAAGGCCGACGTTTTCATCCAGAACCTCGCCCCCGGTGCGATGAAGCGCGCGGGCTTCGGCTCCGCGGAACTCCGCGCGAGGCATCCGCGCCTCATCACCGTGGACATCTCGGGCTATGGCGAGGAAGGCGACTACGCCACTATGAAGGCCTATGACCTGCTGGTGCAGGCGGAGAGCGGCCTCGCCTACATCACCGGCCGCGCCGAGGGACCCGGGCGCGTCGGTGTCTCGGCCTGCGACATCGCCTGCGGCATGCATGCCTATGCCGCGGTGCTCGAGGCGCTGCTGTCGCGCGCCATCACCGGCCAGGGCAAGGGCATCGCGGTCTCCCTGTTCGACGGCATGGCCGACTGGATGACGGTGCCGCTGCTGCAATACGAGGGCATGGGGAAGAACCCGCCGCGCATCGGCCTCGCGCATCCCTCCATCTGCCCCTATGGCGCCTTCACCACCAAGGACGGGCACGAGGTGCTGATCGCCATCCAAAACGAGCGCGAATGGGCCTCCTTCTGCGCTCTGTTCCTCGATGAGCCGGACCTGCCGAAGACGCCCGGCTTCACCGTGAACAACGACCGCGTGGCGCATCGCCCGATGGTGGATGCGCATATCGCGAAGATGTTCGCCTCCCTGACGCGCGAGGACTGCGCCGCCAAGCTGCGCCGCGCCAACACCGCCTATGGCTTCGTGAACGACTGCGGCGGGCTGCAGAACCACCCGGCATTGAAGCGCGCCCCGGTGCAGACCGAGCGCGGCCCTGTGCCGGTCGCCCTGCCGCCGGCGCGCCTGTCCGATGGCCTGCGGCCCTTCGGCGCGGTGCCTTCGCTCGGCCAGCACACCGAGGCCGTGCGCGCCGAATTCGCCGCCTGATCAGCCCGAGCGCCGGAAGAAGGCGAAGGGCCCGCGCGGCGGCGGGATGTTCACCGCCGGCTGGGGTGAGGGCGCCGCCATGGCCGGCCGCCCGACCATCATGATCGGCGCGGCGCGGTAGGCATCGAGCCCCCGCCCCTGCCCCGCCCCGCCGCCGCCCGCCGGCAGCGGGATGATCCGCGCCCGCTCCGCGCCATTGGCCAGGCCCGTGGCGCCGCGCGCTGCACCCAGCG
>NZ_JACADR010000252.1 GCF_016106005.1 Roseomonas rosulenta | reverse complement strand
GCCGCCGCGCGAGGACCCGCTGCCGCTGCCCCCGCCCGAACCGCCGCCTCCGCCGGCCGAGCCGCCGCAGCCCCCGCCGGGCCCGCCGCCTGGCGTGCAGCCCTGCAACGTCGAGAGCCAGTCGGGCGGGGCCGGGGAGACGCGCAACCGGCACTACCTCGGCCCCACGCCGGGCCCGGTGACGGTGGACTACGACACCCAGACCGTGCCTGACAGCATCGAGGTGCGCTATCGCGGGCGCGTCCTGGCGCGCACGCCCGGCATGGTCAGCGGACGCGGCCAGCTGCATTTCGACTGGCAGCCGCAGGGCAACGACCATGTGGTGGAGGTGGTGGTGATCGGGCCTTTCTCGAACACGCGCTGGCGCTACCGCCTGAACTGCCCGGTGAACTGATGGCGCACGACGTTGCGAGATTGGCGCGGCAGCCTGCGCTGCGGCACACTCGCGGGTGCGAGATGGGATGCCTATGAGCAGTTCTGCGACCCCTGCCGGCCTGATCAGCCTGGTGCCGTCCTCCGGCATCCAGTTCCTCGACCTCGACTTCGATATCGACCGGCTGCCGCGCGGGTCGCGGTCCTTCTGGGAGGAACAGCTGCGCGAGCAGGTGGACCACGAGGGCAAGTCCCCCACCATCCTGCGCGTGCTGGAACAGGACGCCGACGGCAACCTGGCGGATCCCGTCACGCGACAGGTCCCCGCGCCTGAGGAGACCTACGCGATCTCCCGCGCCCAGGCGCTCGAGCCCTTCCTGAACAAGTGGGTGCCGCTGCCCTATTTTCGCGTCCATGCGCGCGGCGCCGACGGCAAGGAGGTGTACGACCGCGGCCCGTCCAACTGGGCCCGCGCCTATGTCGCCGAGAAGCCGCAGCGCGATCCGGACGGCAAGTCGCATCGCCTGGTGCTGGCCTTCGACACCGCGCTGATGCCGCGCGTGCCGGAGCGCCCCTATGTCGCGCCCGCGCCGGAGGATTCCGCCCGGCAGCAGGAATTCGCCCCCGTCTGCGGCCATGGCGAGAATGCCTGGTTCCTCAACGAATCCTGGGTTGGGCAGTGGCTCGAGGAAGGCTTCCGCGAATTGCGCCAGGCGCAGCGGGGCGGCAGGCCCCTGCGGCCCGAGGACTTCCCCCATGCCTGCGAGCATTGGGCGCGCTACCTCGGCTTCCTGGGGCTGCTCGAGGGCATCGGCATCCTGCCGCGCATCCGCCTGGTCGATGTGGTCTCCGACAATCGCGGCTATGCGCCGATCAATGTCGACCTGGTGCTGGACATCGGCAATGCGCGCACCTGCGGCGTGCTGGTCGAGGAAAGCCAGGACGCGCCGTCGCTGAACAACTCGCAGGTGCTGGCCCTGCGCGACCTGTCGCGGCCCGAGGATGTCTATGCGCGTCCCTTCGAAAGCCGCGTCGAGTTCGCGGTCGGGTCCTTCGGCCGCGATGCCATCTCGCGCCGGTCGGGGCGTGCCAATGCCTTCCGCTGGCCGTCGCCGGTTCGCGTCGGGCCCGAGGCGATGCGCCTCGCCGCGGCCACGCAGGGCAACGAGGGTGCGACGGGGCTCTCCAGCCCGAAGCGTTACCTGTGGGACCGCCGGCCGAATGTGCAGGGCTGGCGCTTCAACGGGCGCGCATCGGATGGCGTGACCACGGAACCGCCCGTCTCCGGCCCCTTCATGGCGCATGTGACCGAGACCGGCGAGGCGCTGCGCATGCTGCGCGGGCGCGGCCAGCCGGCGGTGCGCGCGCGCTTCTCGCGATCGGCCATGTACACCTTCCTGCTGGCCGAATTGCTGATGCAGGCCATCACCCAGATCAACGCGCCCGCGACCCGTGCGGCGCGGCGCTTCGCCGACGTGCCGCGCCGCCTGCGCCGCGTGATCCTGACGCTGCCGCCGGCCATGCCGCTCGCCGAGCAGAAGATCCTGCGCGAACGTGCCGAGGGCGCGATCAAGCTCGCCTGGGACATGCTGGGCTGGACCGAGGGCGGGCCGACCGCACCGCCGGAACCGCGCGTGCTGCTGAACCTCGACGAAGCCACCGCGACGCAGGTGGTCTGGCTCTACACCGAGATCACCCAGCGCCTGCAGGGCGATGCGCAGGGCATGTTCGAGCTCGCCGGGCGCGTGCGGCCGGAGCGCGGGCCCAATCCCTGCCTGCGCGTGGCCTCCATCGATATCGGCGGCGGCACCACCGACCTGATGGTGGTGACCTGGTCGGTCGAGAACCGCGACACCATTGTGCCGCGCCAGGAATTCCGCGAGGGGTTCAAGATCGCCGGCGACGAGGTGCTGGAGGGCCTGCTGACCCACCTGGTGCTGCCGCAGGTGGCCGATGCGCTGCGCGCGGCCGGCATGTCCGACCCGCAGGCCTTCCTGCGCCAGACGCTGGGCGGCGATCGCGGCGGGCAGAGCGAGGTCGAGCGACACCTGCGCCGGCAGTTCGTGGCCCAGGTTCTGGAACCGGTCGGGCTCGGCGTGCTGCACGCCTATGAGCGCATCGAGGGCCGCGCCATGGGCGAGGTGTTCCGCGCGACCATCGCGGCCGTGCTGGCGGGCCAGGCGCAACCTGCCAATCCGCGCGCCGTCGCCTTCTTCGAGACCGCCGCGCGACAGGCCGGCGCGCGCGGCTTCGCCATCGCCGATGTCGAGATCGCCGCCGATGCGCGCCGCGTCGAAGCGGTGGTGCAGGCGACACTCGGCCCCGTACTGGCCGACCTGTGCGAGGTGGTCTGGCACTACGACTGCGACGTGCTGCTGCTGTCGGGCCGGCCCTCGCGCCTGCGGGCGGTGACGGATATCGTGCTCGCGAAGTCGCCGGTGCCGCCGCACCGCATCATCGGCATGCACCGCTATGCGGTGGGCGGCTGGTACCCGTTCCGCGACGCCAATGCGCGCATCGAGGACCCCAAGACCAGTGCCGCGGTGGGTGCGATGCTGTGCGCGCTGGCCGAGGGGCGGCTGGAATCCTTCCTGATGCGGACCTCGCAGCTGGCGATGAAATCGACCGCGCGCTTCATCGGGCGGATGGAGATTTCCGGACAGATCCGCGAGCAGGGGGTTCTGCTGTCGGAGGTGGACCTCGAGAAGCGTCCGGCGAGTTCGGATGGCGTCGAGTTCACCATGACCTTCGCGGCCCCCACCTTCCTCGGCTTCCGGCAATTGCCGATCGAGCGCTGGCCCGCCACGCCGCTCTATGCGCTGGAGTTCGCCAACCCTGAAAGCGTTCCGCGCATGGCGCTGCCGCTGCGTGTGAAGATCCGCCGCGCCGACATGGACCCCGACGCGCCCGGCCAGGAGGAGAAGCGCGAGGATTTCCGCGTCGAGGAGATCGAGGATGCCGAGGGCACCGCGCTGCGTCGCTCCGACGTGGAGATACGGCTGCAGACCATGAAGAACGAGGCCGGCTACTGGCGCGACACCGGCGTGGTGGGGCTGGCATGAGGCTCGCAGCAAGCACCGACGCCGCGCTTGCCGCCGCAGCGCGCGGCACCGCCGAGGCCGCAGCCGAGGCGATCGGCTGGCTCGGCGACAACCGCGCCAAGGTGCGCGAGGAAGCGCAGGCGGTCGCGCGCGATTTCCGCAAGTTCGCCCGCCGCGCCCGCAAGCTGGAAGTGGCCGCGGAGCGCCCGATGTGCGTGGCCGTGTTCGGTCCTTCGCAATCCGGCAAGTCCTACCTGATCAGCGCGCTCGCGCGCCGCGGGCAGGAGAGCGTGACCGCGATGTTCGATGGTGCCGCGCTCGACTTCGTGCGCGACATCAACCCCGAGGGCGGGCAGGAGGCGACCGGCCTCGTCACGCGCTTCACCCTGCGCCCGCCGGCGGCGATCCCGGGGCATCCGGTGGCTCTTCGGCTGCTGTCGCAGACCGATGTCATCAAGATCCTGGGCAATACCTTCCTCGAGGATTTCGACCCGGCTGAGGTGGACATTCCCTCGCCGGAACTGGTGCAGTCCCATTGCGCGAAGTTCGCCTCGCGCATCGCGGCCGAGCCGACCGACCGGCTGAGCGAGGACGATGTCGACGACCTGCGCGAATACTTCGAGGGGTTGTTCCGCGGGCATCCGCTGGTGCCGGGGCTGGGGTCCGCCTTCTGGGTGCAGGCGGCCTCCATCGCGCCGCGCCTGGCGGTGGCGGAACGCGCGGCCTTCTTCTCCATCCTGTGGAACGGGCACGAGGCCTTCACGGCTGCGGCGCGCGAACTGCTCGCGGCGCTGGCCGCGCTCGACTTCCCGGACGAGGCCTTCGCGCCGCTCGATGCGCTGTCGCCGCGCGAGACCTCGATCATCGACGTGCGAACGCTCGGAATGCTCGGCGATCCGGCGGATGGGAAGCTCACGGTGCGCACGCGCGCCGGGCGCCAGGCGGTCCTGCCCCGTGCCGCCGTTGCCGCGCTGGTCGCGGAACTGACCATCGCGCTGCGCGACAAGCCCTGGGATTTCTTCGAAGTCACCGACCTGCTCGACTTCCCGGGCGCGCGATCGCGCGAGAAGCTGACCCAGCCCGGCCGCTTCCTGGCGGAGAAGGGCAAGCTTCCAGGATTGTTCCTGCGCGGCAAGGTCGCCTACCTGTACCAGCGCTACTGCGCCGAGCAGGAAATCACCTCGATGCTGCTCTGCATCGGCCCGTCCAACCAGGAAGTCCGCACCCTGCCGCGGATGATCAAGGACTGGGTGGACGGCACGCTGGGCGCGACACCCGAGGAGCGCGCCCGCCACCGCAACGCGCTTTTCCTTGTGCTGACGAAGTTCGACACGGAGTTCGAGGAAAAGAAGGGCGCGACGGAGGGCACTGGCAGCCGTTGGACCATCCGCCTCAATGCCTCGCTGCTGGATTTCTTCGGCAAGGAATACGACTGGCCGCGCAACTGGGCGGCCGGCGCGCCTTTCGCCAATACCTACTGGCTGCGCAATCCGAATGTCGCGGCGAAGCACATCCTCGACTACGACGAGCATGGTCGCGAAGCCGCGCCACGGGCCTCCGAAGCCGGGCGCATCGCGCGGCTGCGCGAGGAATTCCTGGCGAACGACGATGCGCGGCGCCATTTCTCGGATGCCGAGCGCGCCTGGGATGCGGCGATGACGCTGAACGACGGCGGCATCTCCTATCTCGCGGAGAGCCTGCGCCCGGTCTGCGATCCCGCGATCAAGCGCAACCAGATCGCCGCGCGGCTGGAAGCGCTGCGGATCGACATGGCCGCGCGGCTCTCCCCCTATTGGCATTCGGGTGACCTGGCGGCGGAGCTGAACAAGCGGCGCGAGGAAGCGCGCGTGGTCAGCCGCGCGCTCGTCGCCTGCGCCTCCGCCCAGGCCTTCGGACGGCTGATCCGCAGCCTGCAGGTAACGCCGGAGGAACTGACCTCCGCCTGGTGGCGTATGCAGACCGAACCGGCCGAGGAAGCCCCGGTCGGCGCGCGGGCCGGCGAGGAGGACTACCTGGCCGAGCTCGGCGACCTGGTGGCGCCGGCCGCGCAGGGCGAGCACCGTGCGCGCGACGCCTTCGAACGCTACGCCGACATGGCGGTCGCGGAGTGGATGGAGAAGATGCACCGCGCTGCCGCGGAGCCCGAGACGGCGGAGCAGCTGAAGCTACCGCGTGAGGCCGCTTCGGCGCTGATCGCGCAGATCGGCGCCGGGGCGCGGCGCACCGGCCTATCCGCGCGCATCGCGCAGCGCCTGCGCGAGGCGGCATCCTACCGCCAGAAGCTGAGCGAAAGCGCGGCCAAGCCCGTGATGGTCGCGGAAGGCGTGGTGAACCGCTACGTGCACACGCTGGGCTACGGCGACCTGCCGCCGGACCAGCGTCCGCGCGCCGGGCGCACCGACCGCCCGGTCTTCGCCCCGCGCGCGCCGGTGAACGGCATGCCCGTGCTGGGCCCGCAGCCCGAGGCCTACGACAAGCAATACCATGTCGACTGGATCAGCGCCTTCTCGCGCCTCGCGGAGGAGAACGTGACCGCGCCGGGCGGGCTCGAGATCGACGTCGCGCAGAATGCGCGCCTGGGCAGCATCCTGGGCGCGCTCGGCGCCGCCGCATGACAACGGTGCGCGCCGCGGCCGATCCTGCCCATCCCGAGGGCGGGCACGCCATCATCCTGCTGCAGGGCGTGATGGAGCCGCCGGCCGATCCGCGCTTCCGCATCCTGCGCGAAGGCTGGGCCAAGGGCACGCTCGGCCCCGAGGGCTGGCAGGTGAGCGATGCGCTGATCGCGCCCGATCGTGTCGAGGCCTCGCCGCAGGGCGTGCGGCTCTACCTCGGCCCGCAGGTGGTGGATTGGCTGGAGGCGGGGCCGGTGATCTTCCGCCTGCCCGAGGCACGCATCGACGCGCCGCTGTTCTGGCCGGATGTGCCGCCGCTGCATGGTGGTTCGGGGAATACCATCGCCGTGCCGCCGCCGGCCGCGCCGCGCGCAGCGCCGCTGCCGCCGCCGCTGCCGATCGAGGACCCTGACGCGACCATCGCCATCGCGCCGCGCCTGGCACCGCCG
>NZ_JACADR010000251.1 GCF_016106005.1 Roseomonas rosulenta | reverse complement strand
CGGCGGCGGGCGTCGCACCCTGCACCAGCGGCAGCAGCGCCAGCGCGGCGACGATGGCGGCGGCGGCGGCGATGCGCCCGACCCGCCCGCCGGCTGCCTGCGCCAGCCCCCAGGCCCAGGCGCCGAAGCCGATCAGCACGCCGCCCAGCAGCACAACCAGCACGGCGGAGGGCCCGGCCTGCTCGGCCAGCACCCAGACCAGCCAGGCGGCGGCGGCATACATCGGGAAGGCCAGGCCCTGCTTCAGCCGGTCCATCCAGGCGCCAGGCCGTGGCAGCAGCCGCGCGAGGCCCGGCGCGATACCCAGCAGCGCGTAGGGCAGTGCCATGCCGAGGCCCAGCGCGGCGAAGACCACCAGCGCCTCGGCCGCGCCCATCGCCAGCGCGGCACCAATGGCCGCCGCCATGAAGGGTGCGGTGCAGGGGGTGGCGACCAGCACCGCGAGCGCCCCGGTGAAGAAGGACCCGGCATGCCCGCCCTTGGCCGCGAGCGAGCCTCCGGCCGCGACCGGCCCGCCGATGGCGAAGACACCCGAGAGGTTCAGCCCCACGGCCAGCATCAGCCAGGCCATGCCGGCGACGAAGGCCGGCTGGGTGAACTGGAAGCCCCAGCCCGCCACGCCGCCCGCCGCGCGCAAGGCCACCAGCAGCCCGCCGAGGGCGACGAAGGACAGCACCACCCCGGCCGTATAGGACGCCGCATGCGCGCGCACCGCGCCCTGCGCCGCGCCGGACAGCCGCGCGATGCCGACCGCCTTCATGGCCAGGATCGGGAAGACGCAGGGCATGAGGTTCAGGATCAGCCCGCCGAGGGCGGCCAGCAGCGCCGCCTGCCACAGCGGCAGCCCTCCCCCTTCCGGCACAGCGCCGGGCGTGGCCGAAACCAGGTAGGCCCCGCGCACCCCGGCGGCATCGGTGATGGCGAGGACGCCGTTCATCTGAGTCGGCAGCGCCGGCGCCTGGCCGCGCGCGAGGGCCAGGCGCAGCGTGCCGTCGCGCACGCTGAGCGCCTGCGGCGCGGCATTGTCGATCACCCCGGCGTCCATCGGGAAGAAGAAGGCGTCGCGCACCGCGCCGGGGGCGATGCCCGGGCCGGTGACCGCGATGGCGCCGGCGGGGCCCGCGAAGCCGAGGCGGGCGGTGAACGGGGCGGCGCGGGGTTCCGCGGCCTCGGCGGCGGTGAACAGGGCGGCGGTGGCGGACGCCGGGCGCGGCGTCGCCTCGACGGGAATGTCGAGGCGGAAGGCGCCTTCCTCGGGGATGCAGACCTGCTCGCAGACCAGCCATTCGCCGCGGGCCTCGATGGTCAGCACATCGCCGGGGCGCATCGCGGCGGGGGCGGTGACCGGGATGATGAAGACCGGTTCGCCCTCGTAGCCGAAATTGACCAGCGGCCCGAAGGGGATGCGCGCGGGCGCGGGGAAGCGCATGGGCGCGGCCGTCGCACCCTCGGGCAGGTCGAGCGTGACCTCGGGCGGCTGCCCGGCGTCGCCGGGGTTCACCCAGTAGGTGTGCCAGCCCGGCGCCAGGCGCTGGCGCAGCGCCAGGCGGAAGGACTGGCCCGGGGCAACCTGGTCGTGGTCGGAAAGGATGGTGACCGTGGCGCGCGGCGAGGTGACGGCAGCCGATTCCAGCGCCTGCGCCGCGGGGGCGGCCGCGATCAGCGCAATGAGAAGGGCCAGCAATCGCGACATGACCCCAATCAAGGCCCGCGGGGGCGGCGGTGCAAGCCCTGCAATGAAGAAGGGGCCGGCGGATCGCTCCGCCGGCCCCCGTTTCGCGCCGTGCGGGTCAGGCTCAGCTGTGCGCCAGCATCGCCAGCAGCAGCAGCGCCACGATGTTGGTGATCTTGATCATCGGGTTCACCGCCGGACCGGCGGTGTCCTTGTAGGGGTCGCCCACCGTGTCGCCGGTCACCGCCGCCTTGTGCGCGTCGGAGCCCTTGCCACCATGGTGGCCGTCCTCGATGTACTTCTTGGCGTTGTCCCACGCACCGCCGCCGGTGGTCATGGAGACCGCGACAAAGAAGCCGGTGACGATCACGCCCAGGAGCATCGCGCCGAGGGCTTCGAAAGCCGCGGCCTTCCCGCCGATGGCGAGGATGCCGAAATACACCACGATCGGGCTGAGCACGGGCAGCAGCGAGGGGATGATCATCTCCTTGATCGCCGCCTTGGTCAGCATGTCCACCGCGCGGCCGTAGTCCGGCTTCTCGGTGCCCGCCATGATGCCCGGCTTCTCCTTGAATTGGCGCCGGACTTCCTCGACCACGGACATCGCCGCGCGGCCGACCGCCGTCATCGCCATGCCGCCGAACAGGTAGGGCAGCATGCCGCCGAACAGCAGGCCAACCACGACATACGGGTTGGACAGCGAGAAGGTGAGCTGCCCCATGCCCAGGAAGTACGGGTATTGCGTGGCGTTTGCCGCGAAATACGCGAGGTCCTGGGTATAGGCCGCGAACAGCACCACCGCGCCGAGCGCCGCCGAGCCGATGGCGTAGCCCTTGGTCACCGCCTTGGTGGTGTTGCCCACCGCGTCCAGCGCATCGGTGGTCTGGCGGATTTCCTTCGGCAGGCCGGCCATCTCGGCGATGCCGCCGGCATTGTCGGTCACCGGTCCGAAGGCATCGAGCGCCACCACCATGCCGGCGAGTGCGAGCATCGTGGTCACCGCGATGGCGATGCCATACAGACCCGCCAGGCCATAGGCGATCAGGATGCCGAAGATGATCACCAGCGCCGGCAGGGCGGTCGATTCCATCGACACGGCAAGACCGCGGATCACGTTGGTGCCGTGGCCCGTCACCGAGGATTCCGCGATGGCCTTCACAGGGCGGAAGTTGGTGCCGGTGTAGTATTCGGTGATCCAGATGATCAGCGCGGTCACGACCAGCCCGACCGCGCCGCACAGGAACAGCGAGAAGGCGCCGAACGACGCCCCGGCCGCCGTGGCGGTGCCGAAGCCGAAGATCATGAAGGACAGCGGCAGCAGCGCCACCAGCGACAGCACGCCGGTCACCGCGAAGCCGCGGTACATCGCCCCCATGATGTTGTTGCTCGCCGGCAGCTTCACGAAATAGGTGCCGACGATGGACGTCACGACGCAGATAGCACCGATCGCCAGCGGGAAGATCATGCCCGCCTTGAGGAAGGGCGTTCCGGCGAAGGCGATGGCGGCCAGCACCATCGTCGCGACCATGGTCACGGCGTAGGTCTCGAACAGGTCGGCGGCCATGCCGGCGCAGTCGCCCACGTTGTCGCCCACGTTGTCGGCGATGGTCGCGGGGTTGCGGGGGTCATCCTCGGGGATGCCGGCCTCGACCTTGCCGACCATGTCGCCGCCGACGTCCGCACCCTTGGTGAAGATGCCGCCGCCCAGGCGCGCGAAGATCGAGATGAGGGAGGCGCCGAAGCCGAGTGCGACCAGCGCGTCGATCACCACGCGGTCGTTGGGCTCGAGCCCGCCCAGCACGACCAGCAGGAAGAAGTACACCGCGACACCGAGCAGCGCGCCGCCGGCCACCAGCATGCCGGTGATGGCCCCCGACTTGAACGCGACATCGAGCCCGCCCGCGAGCGAGACGGTCGAGGCCTGCGCCGTGCGCAGGTTCGCGCGCACCGACACGTTCATGCCGATGAAGCCCGCAGCGCCGGACAGCACCGCGCCCAGCAGGAAGCCGATCGCGACCGCGATCCCGAGCCGCCAGGCCACCAGCACGAACAGCACCGCGCCCACGATGGCGATGGTGGTGTACTGGCGCTTCAGGTAGGCGTTCGCGCCTTCCTGGATGGCCTTCGCGATTTCCTGCATGCGTTCGTTGCCGGGATCGCGCGACAGCACGTCCTTGGCGGTGATGACGCCATAGGCGATGGACAACGCCCCGAGCGCGATCACGATGATCAACCAGACGGTCAGCAACTTACGGACTCCCCCAAATCTGGACGCGGTCTGATGGCCGCATGGCGCCCCCTTGGCGGCGGGCCGCGCATAGTGGCGGGGGAATTGGCGCCGGCGCAACCGGGCGGAGGGTCAAGTCCGGGCGGGCGCGGAACCAGGGGCGTCGCGCGGCCCATGGCACGTTCCGCCGCCGGATGGCCGGCCAGCGCCGGTGGCGATCCGCAAACGCCCCGGGCCTCCCGGCGGGGGGGGGTGGCCCGCACCGCACCGGGAGATGGGTGGCGGCCCCGGCCAGTGTGGGCGGCGTTCAGCCCTTCGCGGCGCGTGCGATCGCCTCGGTGATCAGCCGGCGGGCTTCCTCGGCGTCGCCCCAGCCGATGAACTTCACCCACTTGCCGGGCTCTAGATCCTTGTAGTGCTCGAAGAAGTGCTGGATCTGCCCGATCGTGATCCGCGGCAGGTCCGTATAATTGTGCACATGCTCGTAGCGCAGGGTCAGCTTGGGCACGGGCACCGCGATGATCTTCTCGTCCCCGCCGCCGTCGTCCTCCATCTTCATCACGCCCACGGGGCGCACGCGGATGACGGCGCCCGGGATGATCGGGCGGGTGTTCGCCACCAGCACATCGATCGGGTCGCCATCCTCGCTCAGCGTGTGCGGGATGAAGCCGTAGTTCCCCGGGTAGCGCATGGGCGTATGCAGGAAGCGATCCACGAACAGGGTGCCGGCCGCCTTGTCCATCTCGTACTTGATGGGCTCGCCGCCGATCGGCACCTCAACGATGACGTTCACGTCGTGGGGCGGGTCCTTCCCGATCGGGATGGCATCGATGCGCATGGTGGGCTGTCTCCGGGCCGGAACGGCGCGCGGCTGTAGCAGAGCGGCCGGGGGCACGGAAGCGGGGGCGGGTTGCGCCCCAGGCGCACGGGACGCGTTCCGCCGCAGGCGCACGGGGCGGGGTTGCGCGCCTCGCCTGCCCCGCCCAGGCTCCCGGCATGACCCCTGCCCGCGCCGCCTTCGTCGCCGCATCCCGTACCCGCGCGCCAGAGGTGGCCGCGATCACCCGCCGCCTGATCGCCGTGCCCTCCCCCAACCCGCCCGGCGACGTGCGGGCCTGCGCCGAGGACTGCGCCGCCCTGCTGCGCGAGCTCGCCCCCGCCGCCGAGGTCTCGCTGCATGCCACTTCGCCCGAGGTCACCAACGTCGTCGCCCGCATCGCCGGCGCCGGGCCGGGGCGCGTGCTGGCCTTCAACGGCCATCTTGACACCTATCCGGTGAACGAGGCGCTGCCCTGGACGGTCGCCCCGCTCGGCGGAGAGGTCCGCGACGGGCGCCTGTTCGGGCGCGGCGCGGCGGACATGAAGGGCGGCATCGCAGCCTCCATCCTCGCCTTCGCGCTGCTGGCCCAGCATCGCGAGGCCTGGCGCGGGGAGGCCATCCTGACGCTCGCCGGCGACGAGGAGACCATGGGTCCGCTCGGCACCAAATGGCTCCTCGACCACATCCCCGGCCTCGCGACGGCCGGCGCGGTCATCATCGGCGATGCCGGCTCGCCCCGCGTGCTGCGCTTCGGGGAGAAGGGCTTCCTCTGGATCGAGGTCGAGGCCAGCGGCACCGCGGCCCATGGCGCGCATGTCCATCTGGGCGCGAACGCGATCGACCGGCTGCGCGCCGCCCTCGACGTGGTGGCGGCGCTGCGCGCCCTGCCGGTGGCCGCCCCGCCTGCCGTCACCGCGGCGATCGCCGCCGCGCGCCCGGTCAGCGAACCCCTCGCCGGCGCGGGCGAGGCCGAGGTGCTCGGCAGCGTCACGGTCAACATCGGCCGGATCGAGGGTGGCACCGCGCCCAACCTGGTGCCCGCCGCCGCGCGCGCCGCCTGCGACATCCGCCTGCCGGTCGGCGTTTCCGCCGCGCAGGTGGAAGCCGCGCTCGCCGCCGGGCTCGATGCCCTGCCCGGGATCGCCTGGCGCGTGCTGCGCCGCTTCGAGCCCAACCACACCGATCCCGCCGCCGACATCGTCCGCCTGGCGCAGGCCGCCGCCGAGGAGGTGCTGGGCGGCCCCGTCGCGGTGAACATGCGCGTGGGCGGCTCCGACGCCCGCTGGTTCCGCATGGCCGGCCTGCCGACGATCGTCTACGGCCCCACTCCCCACAACATGGGCGGCGCCGATGAATGGGCCGATCTGGCGGAGCTGGAGGCCGTGGCCCGCGTGCATGCCCTCGCGGCGTTTGATTTCCTGGCCGGCTGAGGGCAATCACGCAGGCGCATGGGCCTGTAGCTCAATGGTCAGAGCGGACCGCTCATAACGGTTTGGTTGCAGGTTCGAGTCCTGCCGGGCCCATGCGTCCCGTCGCTTTCATACCGGGCGCCCAAAGGTTGCGCCGTGGTCCCCCACAGGCGCCGGGCGGCGGCCATACGGCCGCCTTGGCTGTGCCGGACGACCAGTGGGCCGCGTTCGCGGCCCCGGCCCTTCGGGCCGCAGTTCGCCACCTGGTGCGCCTGGTGTCAGAACCCCCGCACCACCAGCGCGGCGATCCCGCCCGCGGCGACGGCCATGGCGAGCCACGGCACGGCGCTGCGGCGCGGGCGGACAGCGGGCCGGAAGGCTCGGCGGCGCAGCGGCGGCACCCGGGCGGGC
>NZ_JACADR010000250.1 GCF_016106005.1 Roseomonas rosulenta | reverse complement strand
GACAACTCCCGCAGCCGTTCCTCCACGTCGAAGAACCCCGGCTGCCGAACCATCGCCATCCCCCGCGCCAATCCGCGTCAGTGAATCAGCCGAACGGCTTCAGGGCGAGGGGTTTCTGGAGGCGTCCGGTTGATGAACATGTCCACCATGTGGATGCCCATGCCGCCCATGCCGCCCAGCGGGCTCTCGGCGCGGTTCGCCCGCCACATGCCGGGCTTGTAGGCAGCCGCGCCGGGGCCGCTGAACTGGCCTTCCACATGCAGCAGCGTGCCCAGGCGGCCATCGGCGAGCATCGCCTTCATCTCGGCCACCGCCGGCAGGAATCGGCGGTTGTGGCCGAGCGCCATCACCACCCCGGCGGCGCGGCAGGCTGCCACCGCGGCCTCGGCGCTCGCCTTGGTCATGGTGAAGGGCTTCTCGACGAAGACATGCTTGCCCGCGCGCGCGGCGGCGATGACCTGCTCGGCATGCATGCCGTGCGGGGAGGCGATGGCCACCGCCTTCACGGCCGGGTCGGCCAGCACCGCGTTGAAATCGGGCAGGATGCGGATGCCCTGCCGCGCGGCCCAGTCGGCGGCGCGCTCGGGCCGGCCGGTGCAGCCCGCGACGAAGCGGATGCCGGTGTCGTTGCGGCCCTGCACGCTGTCGACCAGCGTCTGGCCCCAGCGGCCCATGCCGATGATGGCGGTGTCGAGCATAACGTATCCCTGTTCAGGCGGCTGGAGCGTTGCGGACGCGGCGCGATGTGCCGCCGGTTCTATAGGCGCGAGGCAAGAGTCCGCACAAATCCGGCGCCCACGCCACGGTCGTGGACGGACCCCGCGCGGCGTCAGCGGCCCTGCGGGGTCTCCAGCGCGTCGCGCATCCGCGGCAGCCGCGCCATGCCCCAGGCCACCACCAGCAGCGACAGCGCCACGGCGGCGAGCGTGGGCAGCGCCAGCCCCCAGACCTCGCCCGCCGCGCCCAGGATCAGCGCGCCCAGTGCCGGAAAGGCACGGGTGATGAGCCCCCACAGGCTCAGCACCCGACCGCGCATGGCGGGGTCCGACGCATTCTGCGCCAGCGTCTGCACGCTGATGCCATGCACCGACCCGGCAGCGCCCATCAGCGCCGCGCAGAGCACGCCGAAGGCGAACCATCCGGTCGCGGCGAAGCCCGCGGTCGAGAGCGCCAGCCCCAGCACGCCCAGCACCGCGAGCCGCGTGGTGCCCTCCATCCGCCCGCGCGCCGCCACCGCCAGGCCCGAGATCAGTGCACCGACGCCGAAAGCCGCGGTCAGCACCGCGAGCGATTCAGCCCCGCGCCCGAAGGCGCGCTCGACGAAGGGCGGCAGGATCTCCTGCACGCCGCGCAGCAGCAGCGCCGAGACCGCTGCGAAGGCCAGGATCGGCCCGAGCCCGGGATGGTGCGCGGCATAGCGGATGCCATCCAGGGTCTCGCCCAGCAGGCTCGCGGTCGCGGCATGTCCGCGCCGCGCGGCGGCCTCCACGCGCAGCATCGGCGTGGTGAGCGTGGCGACGAGATACGCCGCCGCATTGGCCGCGATGGCAGGCCAAACGCCGGCAACCGCGATGATCGGCCCGGCCAGCGCCGGGCCGATGAAGCGCGCCACGTTGAAGGTGAGGGAGTTCAGCGCCACCGCCGCCGGCAGGTCGGCGCGCGGCACCAGCCCCGGCATCAGGGATTGGCGCGCCGGCTGCGCAAAAGACGCCGCGATGCCGCCCACCACCTCGAGCACCAGAAGCACCCAGATGTTCATCGCCCCGAGGGCGACGAGGGTCGCGATCAGCGCCGCGTTGAGGCCGATCGCGGCCTGGCTCAGCATGGTCAGACGCAGCCGGTCGGCGCGGTCGGCGATGGCCCCGGCGATCGGGCTGACGACAACCGCGGGTGCCAGGTCGCAGAACGCCACCACGCCCACCCAGAAGGCGCTGCCGGTCAGTTCCCAGGCCAGCCAGGACACCGCGATGCGGTGCATCCACAGCCCGGTCCAGGCGGTCAGCGAGGCGCCGAAGAAGATGCGGGCATTGCGATGCGACAGCGCGCGCGAAAGCGTTCCGAGCGAGGCCATGGCGGGGCGATCCCCGCGCCGTCAGTTCCTGCGGCCGCGCTGCGCCGGGGCGGCGGGGTCCTGCGGGCGCGGGCCGGCGGTATTGGCGCGGATGCACTCGCGGATCAGGTCCTCGCGCAGGACGCGGCGGTTGAAGGCGTCGGACTGCACGCGCAGGGTCGGGATGTTGTTGGTCTGGTCGGTCATGAACATGGCCTGGTCGTCGCGCGCCGATTGGCCGCGTTCGCGGAAATTCACCGCGCGCTCGGCCTCGGCCGTGCAGCTCGCGCGCAGCGCGCCGTCGTCGCCGGCGCCGTCGCTGGCCGCGCGCATGCTGCGCGGCGCATCTACCGTCGCGCAGGCCGCGAGCAGCAGCGCGGCGAGAAGCGACAGCGGGGGCGCCAGACGGGTCATGCGGAGGCTCCGGAAGGAATCGGGCGCGACAATAGTCGCCGCAGACCCGTTTCGTCGAACCGCGCGGCGGCGTCCAGGGGCATGGCGGCGGCGGCGCGCAGCAGTTCCGGGTGGAGATCGATGCCCTCGGGTGTGACGCTGTACAGCCCCGCCAGCCAGCGGGCGCGCGCCAGCACATCGACCAGTGCGAGGAGCCGCAGGCACAAGGCGAGCCCGCCCGGCGTGGACAGGTCGTTCCGGGCGTCCACCGCCTCGGCCCAGCAGGCGGCGTCGGCATCGGCGAGCAGGAGTTCTTGGGCCTCGCCATCCGGGCGGCGGAACAGCAGCCGGCGCGGCGCGCCCCAGCGTTCGGCGGTGGCGGCGGCGCGGGCGTGGTCCCAGGCGGCGAGCAGGTCGCGCGGGGTGACGGCCGGCAGGGCTTCGGGCGCGAAGGGGATGGCGTAGGCGAGCAGGCCGTCCGGGGCCTGCGCGACCCGGATGGGGGAGGGCATGGCAGGAGAATGGGGCTTCGCGTCCAGGCGCGCCAGCGCGGGGCGGTGCGGAAAAACGACGACGGCGCCCGAAGGCGCCGCCGAAGTGTCAGGAATTCCGACGCTGGGTCGGGGCAACACGCCCCGAGGCGGTCAGGCCTGGGCGCGCCGGCGCCGAGCCATCATGCCGAGACCGGCGAGGCCCATGCCGAACAGGGCCAGCGTGGCGGGCTCCGGAACCGGCGTCGGTCCGGCAATGCCGCCCAGGCGGATCTGTTGAACGTCCGTCACGATATCGACAGTCGTGTTCAGCAACACCGAAAGGAAGTTCTCACCCGTGATGGTGAAGAAGTTCTGGCCGCTTGCCGAGATGGCGAAGGTATAGGTGGGCGGGCTTCCGGGAACGCCGCTGAAGGTGACGAAGCCATCAGCCGTAGCATCGATGTTCAACTGCAGCTTCGCAAAGGTGTCGCCGGCATTCGCGAGCGAAATGGCCAACTGGCTGTAGCCGACGCCGTCGGAGGCTGCGATCCGCGCCTGGCCGCCGGCGGGGGAGAAGATGTTCTCGTCGCTGGTGAACTTCACGAGCGTCGTGGGGCTGGTGTTCAGGCATCCGGTGATCGTCAGGGCCGGCCCGACATTGTTACCGGTGCAGGAATTGAACAGGACGTTGTCAACGTCGCCACTTCCGCCAACAAGGCCACTCTGTACGGTGAAGGCTGCCTGGGCACCGCCGCTGAGGACCATCATCGCGGCCCCCACGAAACCCGCAGCCAGTGTTTTTCCGAACTTCATTATCGCCTCTCCCGGCACCTGCGGATGCGCAACCATTGCGCATTCCATCGACCATGTAGCGATTACCGTGCCAATCACTAAGCATATGATCTGGTGGCAGAAAATATGCCGCGCGAAGCTCCTCCCAGCAAAGTGTCAAGTTTCCCGACACGCAGGCCCGCCGCCGTCATGCCGCGAGACCTTCTGCCACGGCGGGCTTGACCCCCTGTGCGCGCCGCGCCGACATGCCGTCATGACAGACATCGCAGACCTCAATGCCACCGCCGCCCTGGCCGCAATCCGCGCCGGGCGGCTCTCCGCCGCCGACCTGACGGAGGCCTGCCTCGAGCGCATCGCCGCGCGGGAGGGCACCATCCGCGCCTTCGCCTGGCATGACCCGGCGCAGGCGCGCCGCGCCGCGGCCGCGGCGGGGCAGGGGGCGCTCGCCGGCATCCCGATCGGCGTCAAGGACGTGATCGACACCGCCGAGATGCCCTCGCAATACGGCTCGCCCGCCTGGGCGGGGCATCGCCCGCGCTCGGACGCCGCCTGCGTCGCCGCGGCCCGCGCCGCCGGCGCGGTCGTGATCGGCAAGACCGTCACCACCGAATTCGCCACCCGCCACCCCGGGCCGACCGCCAACCCGGCCAATCCGAAGCACACGCCCGGCGGCTCCTCCTCCGGCTCGGCGGCGGGTGTGGCGGCGGGGTTCTTCCCGATCGCCTTCGGCACGCAGACCGCGGGCAGCATCCTGCGCCCGGCCGCCTATTGCGGCGTGGTCGGCTTCAAGCCGACCTACGGCACGCTGCACCGCGCGGGCATGAAGGTAATGAGCGAGAGCCTCGACACCATCGGCGTCATGGCGCGCTCGGTCGCCGATTGCGCGCTGGCCATGGCGGCGATGACCGGGGGCGACTACGGCACGCCCGAGGCGAAGGCGCCGCGCCCGCCGCGCCTCGCACTGGTGATGGGCCCCTCGGCCGACCACGCCGCGCCCGAGACGCTGGCGTTGATGGAGCGTGCGGCCGAGGCCTGCCGGCGCGCCGGCGCCACCGTCACGCCGGTGACGCTGCCCGAGGTCTTCACGGCGGCCTATGCCGCGCATCCCACGGTGATGAACGCCGAATCCGCGCAGGCGCTGGGCTGGGAGCTGGCCCATGCGCGCGCGCAGCTCTCCCCCGTGCTGCAGGAACGCATGGACTGGGGCCGCGCGCAGGGGGCCGCGGCGCTCGCCGCCGGACGTGCCGCCTTCGCCGCCGCGCAGGACGCCTTCCCCGGCGCGATCGCGGGCTTCGACGCGGTGCTGACGCCAGCGGCGCCGGGCGAGGCGCCGGAGGGGCTGGACTGGACCGGCGACCCCGCGTTCAACACGCTCTGGACGCTGCTGCACGGGCCCTGCGTGAGCGTGCCCGCGGGTGTCGGACCGCGGGGCCTGCCGCTCGGCGTGCAGGTGGCAGGGCGGATCGGCGAGGACGCGGCGGTCCTGGCCTGGGGGGAGTGGGTGCGCGCGGCGCTCGGCTGAAGGGCGCGTGCATGGCGGCCGAGATCAAGGCGGTGATGCTCGCGCATGCGCGCTCGGGCTCCACCATGCTGATGGAATACCTGGACGCGCAGCCCGACACGAGCTTCGCGCACGAGGTGTTCCACCAGCACCGCGTCCACCTGCCGGCCTTCATGCCTGGCGCGGCGGGCGACGCCGCCGCGCTCAAGGCGCGGCGCGATGCCGATCCCATGGGGTTCCTGGCCGAACTGGTCGCGGCCTGCCCGACGCGCATCTTCGGCTTCAAGTGGTTCCGCGGCCATGCGCCGGCGGTGCGCCGCGCGCTGATCGCCGATCCGGCCTGGCGCGTCATCATCCTGTACCGGGAGAACTTCCTGGCGCTGCATGCCTCCCAGCTGACCGCTCGGCTGACCGGGCGCTACGCGCAGCGCGGCCCGGCGCCCGGGGCGGCGCTGCCCGTGCTTTCCTTCGACCCGGAGGAATTCCTGCGCGGCTATGCGGCGTATCGCCGGTACTACGACGATCTGCTGCGCGACTGCGACCGTCAGGGCAAGGCGTTCCTGATGGTCGAGTACCAGCAGCTCTCGCGCGGCGAATTCCTGCGCAATGCGGCGCGGCGCCTGGGTGTCGCCGCACCCGTCGAGGCCACGCCGCGCCTGGTGAAGCAGGGGAGCACGCGGATCGAGGACCGCTTCGCCGATCCCAGGCCGGTGCGCGAGGTGCTCGAGCGAATCAACCGCGTGCACTGGCTGCGAGAGGAAGACCACTTCTTCGCTCCGCCGAACGCCGTCGCTTCGTCGCAGTGAGCATGCCCACGCCCGCGCCGGTGGCCCCCGACATTGCTGCGTGCCTTGCCGCCGCACGTACCGCGAACGAGGCCAGGGCCGCGCTGCGCGGCGCTATCGATGCCGCGGTGCGCGACGGTGCCCTGGCGGCGCTGCACGCGGGCAGTGTCGATGCCCTGCGCCGCGGCTCGGCCGGCCGCTGGACGCCCTTCGCACTTCCCGCCGCGGCGGTCGCGCTGCTGCGCGACCCCGCGCACTGGGACGGCGCTGGTGCCGCGCAGAGCGCCACGCCCGCGCTGCTGGCGGCGCTCGATGGGCTGATCGCGCAGACGCGCGGGCTACCGGCGGATCGGCAGGTCTATCTCGGCGTGCTCGAGGGCATCCGCCTCTATGTCGGCGGGGAGGAACGCGCCGCCTTCGCCCGCCTGGCGGAGGTCGGTCAGGGGCCGACGCCGATGCCCTGGTTCGCGCCGTTCGATTTCGCCTCGCCGGCCTGCTACCTGCGCGCGCTGCCGGAGGCGCTGCCCGCCGGCGCGCCCGCGCCGCGCC
>NZ_JACADR010000025.1 GCF_016106005.1 Roseomonas rosulenta | reverse complement strand
CGCCGGGCACGGGCGTCGCGCAGCCGCGGTGCCGGCGGGCGTGATCCGCTGGCCGCGCGCCGGGTGGCGGCTCGCCCGCGTACGGTCCGCCGAGGGCCCGGCGATGACCGGCCTGCGCTGGTCGTGCTGCGCACTGCTGCTCGCGGGAATCGGCGCGGCGCGGGCCGACCAGCCCGACTACGGGCCAGGCGGCGTGCCGGTGCCTTCCATCGCCACCTCGCTGCCCGGCAATGGCGACCCCTGGGGCGCCCGCGCCTGGCTCGCCGAGCGTGGGATCACCTACAATCTCTGGTACCGCGCGGATGTGCTGTCGAACGTCTCGGGCGGGGCGCGCCGGGGCACGATCACCCAGGGCCTGCTCGAACCCAGCCTGTCGATCGACTTCGAGCGGCTGGCGGGGCTGAGCGGCCTCAGCTTCTTCGCCAACGGCTTCCTGATCCACAACACCGGGCGCATGCGCCGCGACTATGTCGGCGGCATCAACACCATCGCCGCGATCGAGGCCGATCCCACCATCCGGCTGTCCGAGCTGTGGCTGGAGCAGAAGCTGTTCGACGGCATGGTGCGGGTGCGCGCCGGGCAGCTCGCCGCCGATGTCTCGTTCTTCTTCTCGGCCACCTCGGCGCTGTTCCTGCAGAGCGACTTCGCGACCATCAGCGCGCTCAACCTGCCGAGCGGCGGGCCGGCCTATCCGCTGGCGACGCCGGGCGTGCTGGTGGGCGTCGAGCCGGTCGAGGATGTCATCCTGCAACTCGCGATCTTCAACGGCGACCCGGCCGGCCCGGGCACCGGCGACGAGCAGCGGCGCAACCGCTACGGCACCAATTTCCGCGTCAACGACCCCGCGCTGTTCTTCGCCGAGGCCGAGTTCCGCACCAACCAGGGCGAGCAGGACACCGGCCTCGCGCGCGTGGTGAAGCTGGGTGGCTGGGCGCATCTGGGCGGCTTCGACGACCAGCGCCTGGCCTATGACCGCACGCCGCTGGCCGACCCGCAGGGCTCCGGCGTGCCGCTGCGGCGGCGGGGCAATGGCGGGATCTACGCGGTGCTGGACCAGCAGCTCTATCGCCCGCCGGGCGGCGATTCCGCCAGCGGCGTGACCGCCTTCGGGCGCATCTCGGCAAGCCCGCAGGACCGCAGCGAGATCGGCTTCTACGTCGATGGCGGCGTGGTCGTCGCGGGCCTGGTGCCGGACCGGCCGGGCGATGCCTTCGGGCTGAGCATGATGTACGCCCGCTACGCGACGGGCGCGCGCGACTACGATCGCGACCGCAACCGCCTGACCGGCAGCAACCAGCCGGTCCGCGACTACGAGATGAACCTGGAACTGACCTACCGCGCCGAGATCCTGCCCGGCTTCAACATCCAGCCCATGCTCGCCCATGTCTGGCACCCGAGCGGCGTGCCGGGGCGCAACGCGCTGGTGGTGGGCGCGCGGACCTATCTGCGCTTCTGATGCGGGCGGGCAGGGCGGTGTGCCGCCCTGTCCCCGGCGCGGGGCCGCGCAACCCGGCCCCGCGTCGCAGCGGACCCGGGGCGGACCCCGGGCCGCGTAACCTTCTGCGGTCCCTTCACTCCGCCGGGACCGGCGTATCCTTCCGGGTCTTCCACAGCGAGTAGAAGATGCCCGCGAGGATCATCGCCAGCGTCACGCCGAGCGAGATGGCCGGATCCACCTTCCCCACGATCTGGTTCCAGAAGATCTTGCCGCCGATGAACACCAGCACCAGCGCCAGCGCATACTTCAGGTAGTGGAAGCGGTGCACCATCGCCGCGAGCGCGAAGTACAGCGCCCGCAGGCCCAGGATGGCCATGATGTTCGCGGTGTACACGATGAAGGTGTCGGTCGTGATGGCGAAGATCGCCGGCACGGAATCCACCGCGAAGATCAGGTCGGCGATGTTGATCACCACCAGCGCCAGGAACAGCGGCGTGGCGACGCGCACCATCGCCCCCGTCTTGGCATCGGGCTCCCGCACGAAGAACTTCTGGCCGTGCAGGTTGTCCGATACGCGCATGTGCTTGCGCATGAACTTCACGACCGGGTTCTGCGAGATGTCCTGCTCGCCCTCGGGCACGACCAGCATCTTGATGCCGGTGGCGATCAGGAAGGCACCGAAAATGTAGAGCACCCAGGAATACTGCTGCACCAGCGCCGCACCGGCCGCGATCATGATGCCGCGCAGCACGATCACGCCGATGATCCCCCAGACCAGCGCGCGGTACTGGTACTGCCGCGGGATGGCGAAATAGGTGAAGATCAGGCTGATGACGAAGACGTTGTCGATCGACAGCGCCTTCTCGATGAAGAAGCCGGTGAAATACGCGACACCGGCATGGGTGCCGTCGCTGGTGGTGAGCTCGCCGGACTCGTAGGCCCACCAGATGCCCGCGCCGTACAGGGTCGCGAAGCCGATGTAGAAGGCCGAGAGCCACAGGCTCTGGGCGATCCCCATCTCCTTGTCCTTGCGGTTCAGCACGCCGAGGTCGAAGGCGAGCAGCACCAGCACGACCGCCAGGAAGCCCTTCCACATCCACAAGGGCTTGCCGAGCCATTCCGCCGAAAAGAATTCCATCCCCCAATACCTCCTCTCTGGCGCGTATCACGGGCACAGAGAGGGGGCCGTGATCGCGCGATTTCCCACGCGATCCGACATCGCGGACGCCCCCCACGGATGGGCGGGCGGCCGCCAGAGGGGCCCGGATCAGAGGCGCCAGATGGTCGACCGGCGTATCGATGTCAAGACCCGTTGCGGACGCCGCCCCGATGGCCCATCTGGATTTGCATGGGCGCCGCCGGGACACTAGGTTGCGCCCCGTTCAGACGGAGACACCCGCGCCCCCGGGCGCGGCCATAACGGGATCGAGGCGTCGCCATGGGTTCGTTCAGCATCTGGCACTGGCTTGTCGTGCTGCTGGTCATCCTGCTGCTGTTCGGCAGCGGCAAGATCAGCGGCCTGATGGGCGACCTGGCCAAGGGCATCAAGTCGTTCAAGGCGAACATCAAGGAAGACGAGAAGGACGCCTCGATGGAGGCGCAGGCCCCGGCCACCCCGCCCGCCGGCAATATCCCTGGGCCCCAGCAGGGCACCGCCAGCGCCACCCAGGCGCAGCCGGCCCAGCCCGGCCGCCCCGCCGCCTGACGCCACACGCTTCGGCCGACCGGCTGGCCCCGTCGCGCGCTGCGTGGCGGGGCCTTGCCGTTCGGGGGGCCTGATCCGCGATGCCGTTCCAGCACGCCGCCGCCGCCATCGTCGCCGCCGGGCAGCGAATGCACGCCATGGGCTGGGTGCCGGCCACCGCGGGCAATTTCTCGTGCCGATTGCCCTCCGGGCACATCGCCATCACGCGGTCCGGCTGCCACAAGGGCTTCCTCACGACCGGGGACGTGATCCGCGTGGACGCCGCCGGCGCGCCGATCGGCGCCGGTGCCGGGCCCTCCTACGAGACCCTCCTCCATTGCGGCATCTATCGCCGCTTCCCCGAGGCCGGCGCCGTGCTGCACGGCCATTCGCCGGCGAACACGGTGCTCTCGCGCCGGGCCGGCGCCGCCATCCGCCTCGCCGGCTACGAACTGCTCAAGGCCTTCCCGGGCGGGCCGACGCACGAGACGTCGGTGGACGTGCCGGTGGTGGACAACGATCAGGACATCGCGCGCCTGCAGGCCGGGCTCGACGCGCTGTGGGACGCGACACCGGGCGCGCCGCCGGGCTACTTGATCCGCGGCCACGGGGTCTATGTCTGGGGTGCCGACATGGGCGCCGCCCTGATGCGCCTCGAGGCGCTGGAATTCATGCTGCTCTGTGAACTCGAAGACGGGAGACGCACGCCATGAGCCTGCTGACCATCCGCGACGCCGCCACCGGCGCCGAGACGCTGCGCACCTCCGACCCCGCCGCGATCGCCAAGGCCCTCGCGCCCATCGGCGTGCGCTTCGAACGCTGGCCGCTCGCCGACCTGCCCGAGGGTGCGGAGGCCGACGCCGTGCTCGCCGCCTATCGCCCGCAGCTCGACGCCTTCCTGAAGGAAAGCAAGGCCGGCACCGCCGACGTGATCCGCCTGACCGCCGACCATCCGCAGAAGGACGCGATCCGCGCCAAGTTCCTCAGCGAGCACATCCACACCGAGGACGAGGTCCGCTTCTTCCACGAGGGCGCGGGCAACTTCGTCATGCATGTGGACGGGAAGATCTACGACGCGCACTGCACCCGCGGCGACCTGATCTCGGTGCCCGCCAACACGAAGCACTGGTTCGACGCCGGTGAGGTCCCGCACGTCACGGCGCTGCGTGTCTTCACCGACACCACCGGCTGGACGCCGCACTACACGGGCTCCGACATCGCCGCGCGCGTCCCGGTCACCGTCGGTTGAGCGTGTCCGATCGCCACGGGGCGGAGACACCGACGGTGTCGAGCACCGGAGGCGTGAATCGGCCAAGTCCGCTCGGCGCGCCGCCCGCCTGCATCCTCACCGATATCGAGGGCACCACCACCGCCATCGCCTTCGTGAAGGAGACGCTGTTCCCCTTCGCGGAGGCGGCGCTCGACGGCTTCCTCGATGCGCGCGCGGATGACCGCGAGGTCTCCGCCATCCTCGCCGATGTACGTGCCGCCGTCCCGGCCGACGACCCGCGCGCCACGCTGCGCCGCTGGATGGCCGAGGACGCCAAGGTCACGCCGCTCAAGTCGCTGCAGGGGCTGATCTGGCGCGCGGGCTACGAGGATGGGCGGCTGCACGGCCACCTCTGGCCCGATGTGGCACCGTGCCTGCGCGCCTGGGCGGCGGCCGGGCTGCGCCTCGCGGTCTATTCCTCGGGCTCGGTGCCGGCGCAGCGCCTGCTCTTCGGGCATTCGGTGGCGGGCGACCTCACGGGCCTCTTTGCCGGCTTCTTCGACACCAAGGTCGGCGGGAAGCGCGAGGCCGCATCCTACGCCACCATTGCCGCTGGGCTGCACCTGCCGGCGCGCGAGATCCTGTTCCTCTCGGACGTTGCCGAGGAACTCGACGCCGCCGCCGCGGCCGGCCTGCGCACCACCCAGCTGGTCCGCGCCGAGGACGGCACGCAGCGTTGCCCGCGCCATGCCCAGGCCGCCGATTTCCCCGGTGTTGCGCGGCTGCACGGCCTGCCGGCGCCGGTGGCGCAGCCCGCGCGGCTCCGGTAGAACCACCCGACCCCTTTCACGCCGCAAGCCCCGGAGGACCGCCATGCTGACGACCTGGACGGTCGAGGAAGGGCGCTGCCGCGTGCGCGAGGGCGCGGTCTCCGACGTCACCGCGGTCCTGCCCGAAGAGGCGCGCGTCGCCGCCGCCGCCGTCTGCGACCCCGACCACCTGCGCCGCGCCGTCTGGATCGACCTGCTGAACCCGAGCCCGGCCGAGGAGAAGGCGGTGCAGGCGGCGCTGCGCGTCGAGATCCCGACGCGCGAGGAGATGCAGGAGATCGAGAGCTCCTCGCGCCTGTACCGGGAGGAGGACGCGCTCTTCCTCACCGCCAACTTCCTCTATGGCGTGGACCACGGGGAATACGGATCGACCGCCATCTCCTTCGTGCTCACCAACACCACGCTGGTCACGGTGCGCTATGCCACGCCCAAGGCCTTCACCGTCTTCAGCGCGCGCGCGCAGCGCCAGCCGGCCACGCTGCTCGCCACGCCGGACGCGGTCATGCTGCACCTGTTCGAACAGATCGTGGACCGGCTCGCCGACATCCTGGAACGCGTCGGCGCCGACATGGACCGCGCCTCCCAGCGCACCTTCCGCGCCGCGCGCCCGGACGCCAAGGCGACCCACCGTGGCGACCAGCTGAAGGACACGCTGATCACGCTCGGCCAGGTCGGGGAAGTCACCACCCGCACCTCCGAGACGCTGCTCGGCCTCAACCGCATCCTCGCCTTCGTCGGCGCCGAGAAGGCCAATGCCGTGCGCAAGGAGAACCAGCCGCTGATCAAGACGCTGGTGCGCGACGTGCGATCGCTGGTCGAGCACGCCTCCTTCCTCAACGGCAAGGCACAGTTCCTGCTCGATGCGGTGCTCGGCGTCATCAACGTGGAGCAGAACAACATCATCAAGACCTTCACCGTGGCGTCGGTCGCGCTGATGCCGCCCACGCTGATCGCCTCGATCTACGGCATGAACTACGAGAACATGCCGGAGCTGAAATGGGAGTACGGCTACCCGATGGCCGTGGTGCTGATGATCGTCAGCGCCATCCTCCCCGTCCTGTATTTCCGCCGCAAAGGCTGGCTGTAGGAACCGACACGACATGGCCGAACCGACCTTCGTCCCCGCATCGCTCACGAATTGCCGCTGGGGCGCCTTCGACGCCTCCTTCCCGCCGGTCGCCACCATCGACCCGGGCGAGGTGGTGATTCTGGAATGCCTCTCCGGCGGGCCGGAGGTTATGCCGCCGCAGGAGAAGATGATGGCGGTGCACCCCGTGCTGCGGGAGGTGCACCAGAAGCTGCCGCGCCTGGGTGCCCACGTCATCACCGGCCCTGTCGCGGTGCGCGGTGCCGAGCCCGGCGACGCGCTGCGCATCGACATCGAGAAGATCGAGCTCGGCGCCGACTGGGGCTTCTGCGGCTTCCGCCCCCTGTTTGGCACGCTGCCGGAGGACTTCCCCTATCGCCGCACGCTGCATATCCCGGTGGACCGCGCGGCCATGACCTGCCGCCTGCCCTTCGGGCCCAAGGAAGGGGGCATGGACCTGCCTCTGGCGCCCTTCTTCGGCGTGATGGGCGTGGCGCCCCCGGCGGACTGGGGCATGATCAACACCAAGGAGCCCCGCGCCATCGGCGGCAACCTCGACAACAAGGAACTGACTGAGGGCACCACCCTGTTCCTGCCGGTGTTCAACGAGGGCGCGCTGTTCTCCGCCGGCGACGGCCACGGCGTGCAGGGCGATGGCGAGGTCTGCATCAACGCGCTGGAAATCTGCCTGACCGGGCATTTCCGCCTGTCGCTGGTGAAGGGCGGTGGCGCGAAGGACCCGGTGCTGCGCTTCCCCCGCGCCGAGACGCGCACCCACTACATCACCATGGGGCTGAACGAGGACCTAGACCTCGCGATGAAGCAGGCGCTGCGGGAGATGATCGCCTTCATCTGCTCGCGCACCAACCTCAGCGATGCCGATGCCTACCAGTTCTGCTCGCTGGCGGTGGATTTCCGCGTCACCCAGACGGTGAACGGGGAGAAGGGGGTGCACGGGATGCTGAAAAAGGGGCTGTTGTTCTGACGCAGCCGCGGGCGGCTGGGAAAGCCGCGCGCCGCGACCATGTAGCGCATCATGACCGGACAGCAGACGCAGCACGACGGCGACAAGGCCCCCGGCCCGGCGGAGCGCGGCGCCGCGCTTGCGCCGCCGAAGGCCGAAGCGGAACGGGAATCCCTGGCGGGCCGGGGCTTCCGGGCGGTCGAGCAGCTGTTGCTGATCGTCGTCACCGTCATGACGCTGGCCGCCGCCGGCTTCGAGATCCGCCGCGTCTACCTGGCGGGGGAGGTCAACCTCGCCGACATCCTGCTGATGTTCCTCTACACCGAGGTCATCGGCATGATCGCGGTTTTCTACACCGGACGCGGCTCGCCCTTCATCTACCCGATCTTCATCGCCATCACCGCCCTCGCGCGGCTGATCGTGCTGCAGGGCAAGGACATGGCGCCGGAGAACATCGTCTTCGAGGCGGGGGCGATCCTGCTGTTGGCCATCTCCTCGGTCATCATCCTACGGGCGAGCAAGAGCTGAACGGGGCGAGGGCACAGCTGCGGCGCCGCCGGATCCCACGCCGAGAGGGACCGAAGGGCCCATGGATCACCGGGCCTGGCCGCAGGTGACCACGCTCGACGCCGCCCTCGCGCAGGGGTTCAGGCAGGTCGCGGCGGACAGCGCCCGCCACCTCTGGTCCTGCCCCGACGCCGAGTTCCTCGCCGCCGCGCGCCCCGACCCCGACTGGCCGCGCCAGTATTTCGGCGCTGCCTATGCCGCGCTGGCCGAACGCTTCGCGGGCGACCCGGCCGCCCGCACGCGGCGCGACATCGCCACCATCCGCGCCGTGATTGCCGAGCACCTGGCGCCGCGGCCGCGCATCCTCGACATCCCCTGCGGCACCGGCCGCCACGCCAACGCCCTGGCCGCCGAAGGCTTCGACGTGATCGGCCTCGACCTCCAGCCGGGCTACCTGCGCACCGCCCGCGCCGAGGGGTCCGCGACCTACGCCGCCGCCGACATGCGCGCCCTGCCCGTCGCGACCGGCAGCATCGACCTGGTGCTGAACATGTGGAATTCGCTGGGCTACTTCCTCGACGCCGCGGAGGAAGCTGCCACGCTGGCCGAGTTCCGCCGCGTCCTGCGCCCGGGCGGAAAGGTGCTGGTGCAGCAGGACCTCGACGCGCCGGCGGCCCTCGGGGGCCACTGGCTGCAGCACATGAAGGCGCCGCTGGGCGATGGCGCCTGGCTGCTGGTCCGCCAGGTGCCGGATGCGGCGCTGGGGGGCCTTGCCTGCCTGTCCTGGGTGATGCTGCCGGGTCAGGATCCCTTCCAGGGCCCGGCCTTCTTCCTGCGGCTGCGCGACGATGCGGCATGGGCGGCCGAGGCCGCGGCGGCGGGCTTCGCGAAGGTCTCGATCGCGCGGACGCCACCCGGGGTGGCGCCGCATGAGACGGTGGTGCTGCTCGGGGCGTGAGCGCGCCGCGTGGTGCCCGTCGCGCGCTGCCGTCCGGTGGCGGTGCACAGGCGCGGCCGAGGCCGGCGAGATTTCCCTTGATGCCTCGGGCGCCACCAGCCTATAGGAAGAAAATCAAGTCTTCGCCGTGCGCTTGTCCCGCCGCTGCACGATGCGCAGCGCCTCCACCAGCACGTCGCGGGTGATGCCCTGCTTCGCGAAGATCGCCTCCGCCTCCGCCAGGCTGCCCGAGAGCGCCGGGCGCAGCATCAGCGTGCCCTTCTCGACCCAGGCTTCCAGCATGCGCGGGTTGCGCAGCGCCGCCAGGACATCGCGGCGCAGCGTCACCTGCCCCTGCGGGGAAACCTTCAGGATCGCACGTTCCGTCATGGTGGCCCTCCATCAGTCGGGCCATCACTAAAGGACTAAAATCCTAAAACTGTCAAGCGCTGCGGTGGCGGGCAGGTCCGGGAGGGCCGTGGCCCTCCCGGAGCATGGTTCACCCTCCGCGCGGCGTGGCGAGCGTTACCGCTCGACGCACATCGCCACGCCCATCCCGCCGCCGATGCACAGCGTCGCCAGGCCCTTCTTCGCCCCGCGCTTCTGCATCTCGAACAGCAGGGTGGTCAGCACCCGCGCGCCCGAGGCGCCGATCGGGTGCCCCAGCGCGATCGCGCCCCCATTCACGTTCACCTTCGAGGTATCCCAGCCGAGGTCCTTGTTCACCGCGATGGCCTGCGCCGCGAAGGCCTCGTTCGCCTCGATCAGGTCGAGGTCCTCGTGCCGCCACCCCGCCTTGGCCAAAGCCTTGCGCGAGGCCGGGATCGGCCCCGTCCCCATGATCGACGGATCGACGCCCGCCGTCGCCCAGGAGACGATGCGCGCCATCGGCGTGAGGCCGCGCCGCGCGGCCTCCGCGCCGCTCATCACCACCAGCGCGGCCGCGCCGTCGTTGATGCCCGACGCATTGCCCGCGGTGACCGTGCCATCCTTGGCGAAGGCGGCGCGCAGCTTGGCCAGGATCTCACGGGTGGTCTCGGGCTTGGGGTATTCGTCGTTGCTGACCACCACGTCGCCCTTGCGGCCCTTCACGGTCACCGCGGCGATCTCGTCGGCGAAGCGGCCGGCGGCCATCGCCTCGCCGGCCTTGCGCTGGCTTTGGAAGGCGAATTCGTCCTGCTCGTCGCGAGTGATCTGGAACTTCTGCGCCACGTTCTCCGCGGTGTTGCCCATGTGGTAGCCGTGGAAGGCGTCCATCAGCCCGTCGCGCAGCATGGTGTCGACCAGCGCGAGGTCGCCCATCTTCTGCCCGGCGCGCAGCTGCTGGGCGTGCGGCGCCTGGGTCATGCTCTCCTGCCCGCCGGCGACGACGATCTTCGCATCGCCCGTGGCGATCTGCTGGGCCGCCAGGGCCACCGCGCGCAGGCCGGATCCGCAAAGCTGGTTGATGCCGAACGCCGTGTGCTCGACCGGGATGCCGGCGTTCACGCTGGCCTGGCGCGCCGGGTTCTGCCCTGCCCCGGCCGAGAGGATCTGGCCGAGGATCACCTCGTCCACTTCCGCCCCCGCCACCCCGGCGCGCTCCAGCGCGGCCTTGATGGCGATGGTGCCGAGGGCGTGCGCGGGCATCGAGGCGAAGGCGCCGTTGAAGGCGCCGACCGGCGTGCGGGCGGCCGAGGCGATGACGATGTCGGTCATGACTGGTTGAACTCCCTTGGGGCTTTGCGGCGCACCATGCGCCCGCGGGTGCGGCGTTTACAAGCCGCGCAGCCATGCGCTCAGCGGCTGCCAGAGAGCGGCTTCCGCACCCGCGCCGGCGACCATGCCGATATGCCCGCCGGCGGCGATGTGTGTGTTCGCGACAGGCAGCCGCGCCGCCGCCGCGGCCGCCGAGGCCGGCGGTACGATGCGGTCGCGCTCGGGAATCGCCACGAAGGCCGGCCCGGTCCAGGCGGCCGGGTCCACCACCTGCCCGGCGATGCGCCAGCCGAGCCGCCCCGGCTCGTTGCGGCCATACCAGCCCGCCAGGCATTGCCGCGCGACCGGGGCGGGCAGGGGAATGCCGTCGTTCAGCCAGTCCTCCAGCGCCACGAACAGCCTGGCGCGCTCGCTGCCGGGGTCGAGCCGCGCGAAGGCGCGGAACTTTTGCGCCACGCCAAAGGGGTCGAGCATGGCGAACAGCGACTGGATGGCATCGACCGGCAGCGCGCCGGTGGGTTCCATCAGCGCATCCAGCCCCGGGACCAGCGCGGCGGCGGTGCGTGCGCGCCGCGGCCCGTCCGGACCGGCGTGGAAATCCCACGGCGTGGCCAAAAGGGCCAAAGCACGGACCCGGTCCGGCCGCCGCAGCGCGGCAGCGACCGCGAGCAGCCCGCCCATGCAGTAGCCCGCCAGCACCACCGGTCCGGGCGCGGCCGCCAGCGCGCGCTCGAGCCGCCCGGCCACGTAGTCGGTCAGCGTGAAGTTGCGCTCGGCCTCGCCCGGCCAGCCCCAGTCCAGCAGCAGCGTGCGGAAGCCCTGCCCGGGCAGCCAGCGCATCAGGGATCGCTCAGGCACCAAGTCCAGCACATAGGCACGGTTCACCAGGGAGGGGACGAACAGCACCGCCGGCCCCTCGCCGCCGTAATCGAGCAGGCGGGACCCGCCTTCGGCCCAGATGGCGGGCGGGTCGGGAGCCTCGCGGGTGAAGGGGTGGCGGCGATAGCCGGCCATGCCGGCGATCAGCGCGCGGTCGGCCCGCAGCAGCCGCGCCACCACGGCGCGGGCCAGCGCGTCAGGCGCGTGGCCGGCGGCGGCCAGGTCGGCGAGGATTCGCGCCCGCTCCGCCTGGCCCGCCCTCGAGATCGGCCAGGCGGCGTTCCAGTTCGGCCAGGCGCTCGGCCATGGCGGCGCGTTCGGCGCCGGCAGCAGGCCCAGACTGGTGGTCGCCGCCAGCGCCCGCATTCCGGCCAGGCCCAGGTGGAGGGGCAGGGGGCGGGGGCCCCGGCGTCGCAGCGGGCCGGTCATGCGCGGGCGCAGCGTTGCGCGGCGCCATGGCGGTGGCCGCGCGCATCCAGGCCGCACCCAGGGCGGCCCAGGCGGCCCATTGCTCGGCCAGTTCCGGATCGGCCGCCAGCCCGGCGATCTCGCTTTGCCACAGCGCGATCCAGTCCTCCGCGAGGCGATCTAAATCCTCAGGGCCTTCCATCGGGGTTCCTCGCGGGGCGGACCATAGCGCCGGGAGGGGCCGGACGGAACGGGCGGCATGGATGACGGGACGCCGTGTTGCATATTGCGGCTTTCGCAGTTGCGCACAGAACATGCTAGGCTTGCTAATTAACGATGGGGCTCGGGTGGAATGTCGATGGCGGGCAGCGCAGCCGCTGGGGCGGCCAAGGGTGGGGACGCCCTGGCATCACCCGTGGTCGTCAAGAAATATGCGAACCGGCGCCTCTATAACACCGAGGCCTCGTCCTATGTGACGCTCGAAGACCTGGCGAAGATGGTGCGCGATGGCCGCGACTTCGTCGTCTACGACGCCAAGACCGGAGATGACATCACGCGATCCGTGCTGACGCAGATCATCGTCGAGGAAGAGAGCAAGGTGGGCCAATCCCTGCTGCCCACAGCCTTCCTGCGGCAGTTGATCGGCTACTACGGCGACAACCTGCAGGGGCTGGTGCCGCGCTACCTGGAATTCGCCATGGCATCCTTCGGCCGGCAGCAGGACCAGATGCGCCGGACGATGGAGCAGACCATGGGCGGCTTCATGCCCTTCCCGCCGAATTTCGGGAACCTCGAGGAACTGGGCAAGCAGAACATGGCGATGATGGAACGCGCCATGACCCTGTTCGCGCCCTTCGGCCGGCGCGACGACAACGCCGCCCCGGCGGCGCCGGAGGTCGAGGCCCTGAAGGCCGAGGTCGAGAGCCTGCGCGGTGAACTGGCGCGGCTGCAGAGTGCGCGCGCAAAGTCGTAGACCTCCGTGAAAATAGTGTGATACGCGTATAGGTAGAGAAACTTGATATCCGATAAACCTTCCTCGCGTTAGGGTGGGCAACGACGCCATGACCTTGACCCCTACTCCCCATATGCCGCCCTCCGAGATCACCGGTGAGGACGACCCCTCGATCCAGCGCGCGAGCCTGGTCGATCACCACGTCGGCGCCCGCATACGGGAACGGCGGACGATGCTCGGCCTGTCGCAGCAACAGCTCGCCAAGATGATCGGCGTGACCTACCAGCAGGCGCACAAATACGAGCGTGGGCTGAACAGGATCTCCGCTGGCCGCCTGTTCGAGATCGCGCAGGTGCTCGACGTGCCCGTCTCCTATTTCTTCGAGGGGCTGCAGCCGGGCGGGGAACAGCACCCCGTCTCGCAGCGTCAGCGCATGTTCCTCGAACTGGCGCGCAACTTCGCGCTGATCGACAACGACAAGCACCAGGAGGCGCTGAGCCAGATGGCTCGCGCCCTGGCGGCCCAGTCCCAGGCGGCACAGCGCGACCGCGACGACTGAGCCGCGCGCGGGGCTCGACGCGCCGCAGGAAACCGCCCGTCGATCCGGGCGGTTTTTTTGTGCCCGCGAACGCCGAAAATTTGTGCGGACAACAGAAAAGGAGCCCGATTTCGCGCCAATTTGTACGTAACTGCACACCGGGTGGGCGTAACCGACTACAGGCGCAGGAGGTTCACCCTTCGCGGAGTCGCCCCGATGCCGTCATCCCTGAACCGTCGCCGCCTGCTGGGCGGAGGTGCCGCCCTCGGCGCTGCCGTGGTGCTTCCCTACGACCTTGCCATGGCGCAGGCCGCGCCCGGCGGGACGCTGCGCGTGGGCATGACCGCCGCCGCCATCCCGCTGTCCAACGGCGTGCCCGACCAGGGGGCGGAAGGACACCGCTTCATGGGCGTCACCGTCTACGACCAGCTCGCCATGTGGGACCTGTCGTCCTTCGACAAGCCGCCGGTGATCCGCCCGGGCCTCGCCACCGCCTGGAGCGTCGACCCGGCCGATTCGAAGCGCTGGATCATCACCCTGCGCGAGGGCGTGAGGTTCCACGACGGCAAGGTGATGACGGCCGAGGACGTGGCCTTCTCCTTCGACCGCGCCTTCCGCAACGACGCGCCGCATTACGACAGCCGCGCGGCGGCGCAGGCGCGCATCCGCATGCCCACCATCGCGTCCTGGCGCGCCGAGGGCGAAAAGACCTTCATCGTCGAGACCCGTACGCCCGACAGCCTGGTGCCCTTCGGCCTGACCTGGATCGGCATCACGCATCGCGGCGCCTGGGAGGCCGCGGGGCGCAACTGGGACACCTTCCTGAACCGCGCGGTCGGCACCGGGCCCTACAAGCTCGAGAGCTTCAGTATCCGCGAACGCGCCGTGCTGGTGCGCAACCCCGACTACTGGGAGGCGGCGCGAATCCCGAAGCACGAACGCCTGGTGCTGCTGCCCCTGCCCGAGGCGAATACCCGCGTGGCTGCGCTGCGCTCGAACCAGGTGGACTTCATCGAGGCGCCGCCGCCCGATGCCGTGCCCTCGCTGCGCCAGGCTGGCTTCCAGATCGTGACCAACACCTACCCGCACACCTGGACCTGGCATTTCAGCATGATCGAGGGATCGCCCTGGCGCGACATCCGGGTGCGTCGTGCGGCGAACCTGGCGGTGGACCGCGCGGGCATGAAGACCATGCTGGGCGACCTGATGGTGGAAGGGGCCGGGCTGCTGCCGCCGGGCCACCCCTGGCACGGCCGTCCCTCCGACCCGGTGCGCACCGATGTCGCCGCGGCACGGCGGCTGCTGGCCGAGGCCGGCTTCACGGCGCGCAACCCGCTGCGCACCAAGGTCGCGATCTCGCCCTCGGGCTCCGGCCAGATGCAGCCGCTGCCGATGAACGAGGCTGTGCAGCAGAACCTCAAGGAGGTCGGCATCGAGATCGACTTCGAGGTGGTGGAATGGAACGCGCTGCTCGGCCTGTGGCGCGAAGGGGCACGTGCGCTCGCGCCGCGGGGCATCAGCGCGATCAACGTGTCCTATTCGGTGCATGACCCCTTCGCGGCGCTGATCCGCTTCCTCAAGACCGACATGGCGCCGCCGGCGGCGAACAACTGGGGGTTCTTCAGCGACGCTGGCTACGACGCGATCATGGATCGCGTCGCCACCACCTTCGACCCGGCGGCGCAGGACGGGCTGCTGGCGGAGCTCCACGCGAAGGCCGTCGACGACCGGCTGTTCCTGTTCGTCGCGCACGACCTCAATCCGCGCGCGATGAGCCGCCGCGTTCAGGGCTTCGTGCAGGCGCAGTCCTGGTTCCAGGACCTGACGCCGATCACGATGCGGTAGCGATGGCGCGTGGCGGTTCAGCCCGCCCCGCGTCAATGCTGCGGCGCCTGCGCCCCGATCAGCCGCCGGCGGATCCGCCCGGAGATGAAGTCGATCAACGCCACCGTCGCGATCATCAGCAGGATGATGAAGGCGACCTCGTCCCAGTGGCGCACGCGGATGCGCTCGGCGATCTGCAGTCCGATCCCGCCGGCGCCCACCACGCCGAGGATGGTGGCGGATCGCGTGTTGCTCTCGAAGAAGTACAGCGCCTGCGCGAGCATCACGGGCGCCACCTGCGGCAGGATGCCGAAGCGGATCGCGGCGAGGCGCCCGCCGCCGGCCGCGACCACGCCCTCGGCCTGCTTCTTCTCGGCGTTCTCGATCGCCTCGGCATACAACTTGGCAAGCACCGCGATGTCGGCGGTGAAGATGGCGAGCACGCCGGCGAGCGGCCCGAGACCGACCGCGCGCACATAGGCCAGCGCCCAGATCAGCTGGTCCACGCCGCGGAAGCCGTCGAGCACGCGGCGCAGCGAGAAGCGCCACAGCGTGGCCGTGACGATGTTCCGCGCGCCCAGGAAGCCGAGCGGCACCGCCACGATGGCGGCCATGAAGGTCCCGAGGAAGGCCATTGCAACGCTTTCGGCCATGCCCTTCAGGATCTCGACCCACTGCTCGCCGGGCGAGGGCGGGACCATCAGCACGACGATGGTGCCGAGGCCCGACAGCCCGTTCCACAGCCGCTGCGGGGTCATGTCGAACCACCAGAGCGAGCCGACCAGCCAGGCGGCGAAGGCCGTCCAGCCGATGACGCGCAGCGCGCGCCGCGAGGCAGACGCGCCGAAGGCCGCGGGCATGCGCGCACGCCAGGCGGCGATGTCGGTCTGCGTGTTCATCGCGCCGCCTCCAGCCGCCCGATCGCGGCGTGGCGCAGGCGTTCGGAGACCAGGTCCACGCAGGAGACGGTCAGGATGATCAGCAGCACGATGGCGCTGATCTCCTCGTAGTAGTTGAAGGAGATCACCTTATACAGCTCCTCGCCCACGCCGCCGGCCCCCACGAAGCCGATCACGCTGGCCGAGCGGATGTTCACCTCGAAGCGCAGCAGCACGTAGGACAGGATGTTGGGCAGCACCTGCGGCAGGATCGCGTAGCGGCAGCCCTGCGCCCAGGATCCGCCGGCGGCGCGCACCGCCTCCCAGGGGCGCAGGTCGGCGTTCTCGATCGCTTCGGCGAACAGCTTGCCGTTCGCACCCGCGCTGTGCAGCGCGATGGCGAGGATGCCGGCGAGCGGGCCGATGCCGAAGGCCCAGACGAAGATCAGCGCGTAGACGATCTCGGGGACGGTGCGCAGCGCTTCCAGCAAGCGGCGCGTGGCGTGGTAGGCAACACCGCCGGGCGCGATGTTGCGCGCGGCGGGGAAGGCCAGCAGCAGCGCCGCGGCCGAGCCCATCAGCGTGGCGAGCGCGGCCATGTTCGCCGTCTCGAGGATCAGCCACGACCACTCCGGCAACCGGTACATCCAGAAGGCAATCGAGCCTTCCGTCTCGGCATTCGCGAAGAGGTTCGCCCAGCGCAGGTCGGGCAGGATGCGCGCGAAATACTCGCCGATGCGCGGCAGGCCGGCCCAGAGCGTGGCCGGGCGCGCCTCGCTCACCCAGGCTGCGGCGATCAGGCACACCAGCAGGATGGCGCCGCCCAGCAGCGCCTGCACGCGCTTCGCGCGGCGCGTGGCGAGGAAGGCCTCCTCGCCCCGGATCACCGCGGGAAGGCCGCTGGCGTAGGCTGCGCTCACGATCGCCGACGGCGCGCGGCCGCTTCCTCGCGCCGCATCTCGACGAACAGCGCGTAGTCCTCGTGCCGCGCCTCGACCGCGCCGAGCGTGTCGCCGCGCGCGATCTGCCGGGCGATATCGGGGTAGGTCTTGGCAAGCGCGAGCTGCATCATCTGCATGTCGCGCTTGAACCCATCCGGCAGGTCGGAACGCACGGCAAGGGGGCCGTTCATGATCGGCTCGCTGGTCCAGACGATGCGGATGTCGGCCATCCGCAGCATGCCCTTGTCCACCATCGATCGCAGGTTGCCACGGCTGTAGCCCTGCGCGGGGTCGCCCAGCGTGGAGGCATGCGTCACCGCGCCGTCGTACTGGCGCTGCAGCACCGCGACCACGCCCTGCTCATGCCCGCCGGCGAAGCCGGTGCGGCCGAAGAACTGGCCGGGCTCGACGCCGATGCCCGCCCGGCGCAGCTGGAAGCGCGGGATCAGGTAGCCCGAGGTGGAGTTCGCATCCGCCCAGGCCAGCGATCGCCCGCGCATCTGCTCGAGGCTGGTGATGCCGGAATCGGCGCGTACCACCAGCACCGAGACATAGGAGACCGACCCATCGCCCTGCTGCGTGATGGTCAGCGGCTCGATGCCGCCCTCCGTGTCCATCCAGGCGCCCGCATAGGCCGAGGGGCCGAGTCCTGCGAGCTCAAGCTGCTTCGCCGACAGCCCCTGCATCACGCCGGCATAGTCGGAGGCCGGGAAGAGCCGGGTCGGCACCTGGAAGATGCGCTCGATCATGGCGCGATAGGGCTCGAAGCGGCCGAGCCGGTCCGCCTCGTTCTCGCCGCCCATGATGCCGTAGCGGATCACCGGCACCTGTGCGGCCCAGGCGCGGCGGCCCGGTTCGGGCATCGCCACCTCCGCATCCTGCGTGCTGCGCCGTCCGGGCAGCACCTGCGCCTGCGCGAGCGCCGGCGCGAAGGGCAGCAGCGCGAGGCTGCGGCGGGGGAACATCGCGGCGCCCTCAGCTACGGCGGCGGCGCGCCGCGGCTTCCTCGCGGCGGATCTCGACGATCAGGTCGTAATCCTCGTGGCGGACCTCCCGGTAGCCGGTGCCCGAGCCGCGCTCGACCTGGCGGTAGATGTCGGGATGGGCGGTGGGCAGCGCGAGGTGGAAGCGCTTCCAGTCCTCCTTGAACGAAGCCGGCAATTCGCTGCGTGCGGCATGCGGGCCGTTCACGATCGGCTCGCTGGTCCAGATGATGCGCAGGTCGCGCATGTTGAGCATGCCCTTGTCGACCATGGCGCGCAGGTTGCCGCGCGTGAACCCCTGGTTCACGTCGCCCTGGCCCGACGCCCAGGTGACCGCGCCGTCGTACTGGCGCTGCAGCACCGCGACCACGCCCTGCTCGTGCCCGCCGGCGAAGCCGGTGCGCGCGAAGTAGCCCGTGCCGTCCACGGCGAGGCCCTGGCGGCGCAGCGCGAAGCGCGGGATCAGGTAGCCCGAGGTCGAGTTCGGATCGGCCCAGGCGAGCGACTTGCCGCGCATCTGCTCGAGGCTGGTGATGCCCGAATCCGCGCGCACCACCAGCACCGCGACATAGGAGATGGAGCCATCCGCTTCCTGCGCGGTGACCAGCGGCTCGACGCCGCCATTGGTGTCGAGCCAGGCGCCGGCATAGCCGGAGGGACCGAGGGCTGCGACCTCGATCTGCTTCGCGCTGAAGGCCTGCAGCACGCCGGCGTAGTCGGATGCCGGGAACAGGCGCGTCGGCACGCCGAAAGTGCGCTCCAAAAGCTCGCGATAGGGCCCGAAGCGACCCATGCGGTCGGCTTCGTTCTCGCCGCCGAGCAGGCCGACACGCAGCTGCGGCACCTGTTCCGCCCAGGGGCGGCGGCCGGCGGGCAGGAAGCCTTCCGTGAAGGTCTCGGTACGGCGGGGGTTCCAGGCCTGCGCCTGCGCCAGCGTGGGCGCGAAGGCGGTGCCGGCGGCAAGCGCGGCGAGGCTGCGGCGGGTGATCATGCGGGTTCTCCGGCTTGGGTGTCAGGCGGCGACGACGTGGCGGGGCGGCGCCGCGCCGACGGCGGCGGCCGCTTCCTCGGCGAATTCTTCCTCGGTCACGCCATAGACCTCGCGGATGCGCTGCGCGGTCAGTGCGGCGGGCGGACCGTCGAACACGACACGCCCGGCATTCAGCGCGACGATGCGGTCGCAGTAGTCGCGCGCCGTTGTCAGGTCGTGCAGGTTCACCAGCACGGTGATGCCGTCGCGGTTCACGCCACGCAGCGCGTCCATCACCGTGCGCGCGTTGCGCGGGTCGAGGCTCGCGATCGGTTCGTCGGCCAGGATGATGCGCGGCTCCTGCAGCAACGCGCGGGCAATGGCCACGCGCTGCTGCTGGCCGCCCGAGAGCGTGTCGGCGCGCTGCAGCGCCGTCTCCGCCAGGTCGAAGCGGTCGAGCGCGGCGAGCGCCATCGCGCGTTCCTCGGCCGTGAACATCCGCAACAGCGAGGAGAGCATCGGCCGCCGGTTGAGCCGCCCGACCAGTACGTTGGTCAGCACATCGAGCCGCTGCACCAGGTTGAACTGCTGGAAGATCATCGCGCAGCGCATGCGCCAGTCGCGCAGCGCCTGGCCGCGCAGCGCGGTCACGTCGGTACCGTCGAACAGGATGCGCCCCGCGGAGGGCTCGGTCAGCCGGTTGAACATGCGCAGCAGCGTGGACTTGCCCGCGCCGGAGCGCCCGATCACGCCCATCATCTGGCCCGGCGCGATCGACAGCGTCACGCCGTCCACGGCGGTCCTGGCGCCGAAGCGGCGCGTCAATCCCTCGATCTCGAGCATGCTGCACCGGCCCTGTTGTGAGCCGGGCATTAGCAGCGCCCCGTGACTCGCCGATGACAGGCGGATGACCGCTTGATTGCGCGACGCGCCGGGCGGCACGATGCGCGCAACCAACCGGAGGACCGCCATGACCACCCGCCGCGCGCTGCTCGCCGCCCCCTTCGCCGCGCCCGCGATCGTGCACGCGCAGGAGGGCTGGCCGTCGCGTTCCGTCACCGTGCTGCTCGGCTACCCGCCGGCGGGCGTCACCGACTTCGCCTCGCGCGGGGTGTGCGAACGGATGGGCCGCGCGCTTGGCCAGACCGTGATCCTGGAGAACCGCCCGGGTGCCGCGACGGCGGTCGCGAACACCGCGGTCGCGCAGGCGCGGCCCGATGGCTACACGCTGCTGATGGGGACATCGACGCTCGCCATCAACCCGGCGTTGCAGCCCACCCTCACGCCGCGCGATCCGATGCGCGAGCTCACGCCGATCGGCATGGTGTTCCGCACCGCCTTCGTGCTGCACGTGCACCCGTCGGTGCCCGCGCGCACGCCGGCGGAGCTGATCGCCTACGCGAAGGCCAACCCCGGCAAGCTGAACTTCGGGTCCTCCGGCACCGGGGCGGTGAACCATCTGTGCCTCGAGCTGTTCCGCGCGCGCGCGGGGATCGACGTGGTGCACGTGCCCTATCGCGGCGGCGCGCCGGCGCTGCTCGACCTGCGCGCGGGGCGCATCCAGGGCATGTTCAACGCGGTGCAGGAGGCACTGCCCGCGGTGCGGGAAGGGGCCACCCGCGGCCTCGCGATCTCCTCCAGGGAACGCGCTTCCGCGATGCCGGAATTGCCGCCGTTGGCCGATACGCTCGAGGGCTTCGACGGTGTGTTCTGGCAGGGGCTGTTCGGCCCCGCCGGGCTGCCTGCGCCGATCGTGGCCCGCGCCGGCGCCGCGCTGCGCGAGACCACGACTGACCCGGCGCTGATCGCGCGCATGGCGGAACAGGGTGTCGCGCTGGCCACCGGCGACGACGCTGCGCTTCGCCGCACGCTGGCGGAGGAGACGCAGATGTGGGGCCGGCTCATCCGCGAACAGAACATCCGGCCGGAATGACCCCGCCGCGGGGTTGGCGTGGGCGCCGGGCTTGCTAGGCTCCCCCCACCGGCACGCCGGGACTTGTGCGCGCCGTCAGAGGGAGGAACTCCACATGAGGACACCACGCCTTGCCGGCGGCGTGCTTGCCGCGGCCGCGATGCTCGCCTTCGGCGCCAGCGGCGCCCTGGCGCAGCAGCCGCGCACGCTGCGCATCGCCATGACAGCAACCGACGTTCCCACCACCACGGGCATGCCGAACAACGGGTTCGAGGGCATGCGCTTCCTCGGCTACCCGGTCTTCGAATCCCTGGTGCTGTGGGACCTGTCGAACCCGCAGCAGGCGGCGGGCCTGCGCCCCGGCCTCGCGGAGCGCTACGAGCAGGATGCCAACGACCCGAAGGTCTGGCGCTTCCACCTGCGCCGCGGCGTGACCTTCCATGACGGCGCGGCGTTCAACGCCGATGCGGTCATCTGGAACATGGACCGCTACTTCCGCAACGACAGCCCGCAATTCGACGCGACGGGCAGCGCCATCGTGCGCGGCCGCGTGCCGGCGCTGGAATCGTACCGGAAGGTGGACGACTTCACGGTCGAGCTCACCACCTCGCGCCCGATCTCCTACTACCCCTACCTGGTCACCTACATCCTGTTCACCTCGCCCAATTCCTGGGAGCAGGGCGGGCGGGACTGGGGCCGCGTGGCGGCGCTGCCGCCGGCGGGCACCGGGCCGTTCCGCCTCTCGCGCTTCGTGCCGCGGCAGTCGGCGGAGCTGACGCGCCACGACGGCTACTGGAACGCGCAGGGTCGCGCGCGGCTCGACCGCATCCTCCTGCTGCCGATGCCCGAGGCGAATACGCGCCTCGCCGCGCTGCGCTCGGGCCAGGTGGACTGGATCGAGGTGCCGCCGCCGGACGGGATCCAGTCCCTGCGCCAGGCCGGCTTCACCATCAGCACCGGGTCCTACCCGCATGTTTGGCCCTGGACCTTCGCCACCGGCCGCGCCGACAGTCCTGTCGCGGATGTGCGCGTGCGCCAGGCGCTGAACTACTGCATCGATCGCGACGGCATGGTGCAGCTGCTGAACGGCACGGCGGAACCGGCGGTCGGCTTCCTCAAGCCGAACGACCCGAATTTCGGCGCGCCGCAGAACCGCTACCGGCTCGATCCCGCGCGCGGCCGGGCGCTGCTCGCGGAGGCCGGCTACACCGCGCAGAGGCCGCTGACCATCAAGGTCGGCATCTCGAATTCCGGCTCGGGCCAGATGCTGCCGCTGCCGATGAACGAGTTCGTGCAGCAATCCCTGCAGGAGAATTGCGGGGTGCGCGTGAACTTCGAAGTGGTGGAGTGGAACACCCTGCTCTCCGCGCTCCGCTTCACGCCGACGCAGCCGCAGTGGCTCGGCGCCGATGCGGTCAACATCAGCCTCTATTCGTCCGACCCGTCGGCCATGGCGCGGTGGTTCCTCTCGGCCAACTTCTCGCCGGCCGGTTCGAACAACGGCCATTGGCGCGACGCGCAGTTCGACGCCGCCTTCGCGCAGCTCGAGGTGGAACGCGACCCGGCGCGCCAGGGCGCGCTGCTGCGCACCGCGCATGAGCGGCTGGTGGACAATCCGCCCTGGCTGTGGATCGTCCACGACCTGAACCCGCGCGCCATGAGCCGGCGCGTGCGCAACTTCACCCCCGCGCAGTCCTGGTTCCAGGACCTGACGGTGGTGGAGGTCCAGTAGCCGGGCCGCTGGCCCGGGTCTTGCTGAGCCCCGCTGCGACGGGCGGCAGATGGCCGCCCCGCAGCGGGGAGACTGAGAAATGGGCAGCTTCAGGCGGATCGCCGCCTATGCGCTGGGCGCCGCGGTTCTGGCGGCCTCCGGCAGTGCGCTGGCGCAGCAGCCGCGCACGCTCCGGATCGCCATGACGGCCTCCGACGTGCCCACCACCACGGGCATGCCGAACAACGGCTTCGAGGGGATGCGCTTCCTCGGCTACCCGATCTTCGAGGCGCTGACGCTGTGGGACCTGTCGGATCCGTCGAAGCCCGCCGGGCTGCGCCCGGGCCTGGCGGAATCCTGGGAGCAGGACGCCAACGACCCGAAGATCTGGCGCTTCCGCCTGCGGCAGGGTGTCACCTTCCACGACGGCACGCCCTTCAACGCGGATGCCTTCATCTGGAACATGGACCGCTTCTTCCGCAACGACAGCCCGCAATTCGAACCGCAGGGCAGCGGCATCACGCGGGCGCGCGTCACCATCCTCGCCTCCTATCGCAAGGTGGACGACTTCACGGTGGAGATGACGACGACGCGCGTCGCCTCCTACTTCCCCTACATGGTCGTCTACATCCTGATGACCTCGCCGCAGTCCTTCGAGGCGGCGGGGCGCGACTGGGCGCGGGTGGGCTCGCTGCCGCCGGCGGGGACCGGGCCGTTCCGCCTCTCGCGCTTCGTGCCGCGGCAATCGGCGGAGCTGTCGCGCCACGACACCTATTGGGACACCGCGCGGCGCGCGCGGCTCGACCGCATCCTGCTGCTGCCGATGCCGGAGGCGAACACGCGCCTCGCGGCGCTGCGCTCGGGCCAGGTGGACTGGATCGAGGTGCCGCCGCCGGATGCGATCCCGTCCCTGCGCGCGGCGGGCTTCAACGTCACGACCGGATCCTACCCGCATGTCTGGCCCTGGTTCTTCCAGATGCAGGGGGCGAACACGCCCTTCAGTGACGTGCGCGTGCGGCAGGGGCTGAACTACTGCGTCGACCGCGAGGGCCTGGTGCAGTTGCTGAACGGCACCGCGGAACCTTCGGTCGGTTGGCTGAAGCCCTCCGACCCGGCCTTCGGCGCGCCGCAGAACCGCTACCGCTTCGATGCGGCGCGCGGGCGGGCGCTGCTGGCGGAAGCGGGCTTTAACGCCCAGCGGCCGCTGCGCTTCCGGGTGATGATCTCGACCTCCGGTTCCGGCCAGATGCTGCCGCTGCCGATGAACGAGTTCCTCCAGCAGAACCTGCGCGAGGCGTGCGGCGTGCAGGTCGAGTTCGAGGTGACGGACTGGTCGAACCTGCTGGTCGCGACACGAACGGCGCCGGGCTCGGGCGTGGTGGCGAATGTGCAGTCGCTGAACCCGTCCTCGCCATCGTCGGATCCGGGCGTCATGGCGCGGTACTTCCTGCGCGCTGGTACGCCGCCCAACGGGTTCAACTGGCCGGGCTTCAGCGACGACCAGTTCGAGGCGGCCTTCACGCGGCTCGAATCCGCCCGTACGCCGGGCGAGGCGACCGCCGCCTATGCCCAGGCGCATGAGCGGCTGGTGGACAACCCGCCCTGGCTGTTCATCGTGCATGACCTCAATCCGCGCGCGATGAGCCGGCGGGTGACTGGGTTCACCTCGGCGCAGTCCTGGTTCCAGGACCTGGTGCCAGTGAATCTTCAGTAGAACCTTGATGTGCCCTCAGGTGCGGGGCGCGCGCATCGTCGCGCCTGACTTGCGCGCCGTGCGCTCCCGGCCCGAGGCGAGTGCCTCGGGCCGGAAGCTGGGTGGTTGGGGTGGACTTCCCCGCACGCGCCGGTCGCGACATGCTGTGCCACCACCGAGGAGCACGACCATGATCGTCGACCTGCGCATTTACACCTGCCTGCCCAACCGCGTGGCGGAGTTCGTCGCGCTGTATGAGGAGAAGGGCTGGCCGATCCAGCAGAAGCACCTCGGCCATTGCGTGGGCTGGTACACCACCATCGAGGGGGCACTGAACACCATCGTCCATATGTGGGGTTACCAGGACCAGGCGGATCGCGAACGCCGCCGCGCCGCCATGGCCGCCGACCCCGCCTGGGCCGACTACCTGGCCGAGGTCGGCCGGCGGGGTATCCTCATCAAGATGGAGAACCGCATCGTGAAGCCGGCGCCGTTCTTCGCCGCGCTGAAGCCCTGACGCTCAGCGCCCGAGCAGCACCAGCACCACGCCCGAGACCACCACCAGCGCGCCGATCACGTCGCTGCGCTTCATGCGTTCGCGCAGGAAGAAGCGGCTGAACAGCAGGGTGAACAGGATCTCGACCTGCCCCACCGCGCGCACCAGCGCCACCGGCGCATAGGCGAAGCCGGTGAACCAGCAGGCCGATCCCATGGCCGAGAGCGCCCCCACCTGCGCCGATGACCGCCAGGTGCGGAACAGGTCCGGGATCGACCTGCGCTCCGTCGCCAGCAGCCACGACCCCTGCATCAGCGTCTGCATCGTGTTGATGACCACCAGCGTCTCGAGCGCGCGCAGCGTGGCATCCGGCCCGTCCAGCGCCTGGGTCGCAGCGCGGATCGCGAGCGCGCACAACGCGAAGGCCAGCCCGGCCCCGAGGCCATAGAGCGCGCTCGGCTGCACCGTGGCGGCCGCGACATCGCGCAGCGACGCCACGCGCCCCGCGAGCGAGAGATAGAGCGTGCCCCCCACCGACACCGCGATGCCGGCCCAGGACAGCAGGCCGAAGGATTCGCCGAGGAACACCAGCGCGATCAGCGCCGCCTGCACCGCCTCGGTCTTCGAATAGGCCGTTCCCACCGCGAAGCCGCGATGGCCGAAGGACATGATCAGCAGGTTGGTGCCGATGATCTGGCCAAGCCCGCCCAGCGCGCAGAACAGCAGGTATTCCCAGGATGGCGAGGAGAGGCTGCCACCGATGACGCTGAGGTACAGCACAACCAGCAGCACGCCGACGGGCACGCCATAGAGGTAGCGCACAACCGCCGCGGCATTGACGCTGAGCTGCCCGCGCAGCCGCTGCTGCAGCGCGGTGCGCCAGGTCTGGAACAGCCCGGCGAGGAGCGTCGCTGCTACCCAGACGGGCATCTGCCGGGCCTCGGCCTCAGCGCCTCGTCCGCCCCCAGCCCGGGTCCTCCGCGACCATCGCGGACAGCCCCGCCTGCGCCAGCATCGCGGCGGTCGCGCGGTTGGCATCCTCGCGCACCGCGGCTTCGTCCACATGCGGCACCACGCGGTCGCGCATCAGGATCTCGCCGGCTACCACCACGTCGCGCACGTCGTGGCCGTTCGCGAAATACACCACGCGATGCACCGGCATATTGGCGGGCAGCATGTGCGGCGCCTCAAGGTCGACAGTGACGATGTCCGCCTGCTTGCCCACCTCCAGGCTGCCGATGCGGTCCGCCATGCCAAGCCCGCGCGCGGCGTCGATGGTGATCATCTCGAGCGCCTTGCCCGGCGGCAGCAGCGCCTCGTCGCGCGCGGCGCGCTGGTGGTAGCGCATGGCCTGGAACATGTGGCGGAACATGTCGGTGCTGCGGTCCGGCGCGGTGCCGTCGCTGCCCAGCATGACGGTCACGCCGGCATCCATCATGGCGATGGCCGGGCAATGGCCGCGCACGGCGGCGATGGCGGAGGGGTTGTGCACCACGCTTGCCCCGGTGCGCACCAGCGTGGCGATGTCGGCCTCCGTCAGGTCGGTGCAGTGGGACAGCCAAGCGTCGGGGCCGAGCAGGCCGAACATGCGGTCCGCCATCTCGATGCTGCCGCTGCGGTGGCCGTCCTGATGGAACAGCGTGCCGGCCTTGATGCCGATGTCGCGGATGACGCGGCCCTGCTTCTCGATCTCCGCCACCTTCGCCGGGTCGTGCATCGCTTCGCGATAGACCGGCATGAGCGTGGCGCAGGCGATGCGGCCCTTGTTGTGGTGCCGTTCGACCAGCGCGGCGATGGTCTCGGCCTGCTGCTCGAAGGACACGTCGCGCACCGTGCCGTCCAGGCCGCGATAGGGGCGCGGGAAGGGCGGGCGCGTCGGGCCCATCACCATGATCCGGCGGATGCCGATGGCAGTCACGCCCGCGACATGCGCGTCGCCATGCGCGGGGTCGTCGACGCGCCCGATCGAATCGCCGCCGCCGAGCAGCATGACCGATGTGGTGATGCCGAACTTCAGCTGTTCGAGTCCCGCCAGCGCCGCCTCCGCGCGCCAGAATTCCGGCGGCGAGGCGAGCGTGTAGATGACGCGGCAGGCTTCCGACCAGGCGGCGGAATCGCCGCTGCCCATGGTCTTGACCAGCCCATGCCCGGCATGGGCGTGGCCGTCGATCAGCCCGGGCAGGATCGCCTTGCCGCGGGCGTCGATCCGCTTCGGCGCGCTGTGCGCGGCCTCGACCTCCGCGCGCGGGCCGACCGCGACGATGGTCTCGCCTGCCACAGCCACAGCGCCATCGGGAATCACCCGGCGCGCCCCGTCCATGGAGATGACGGTGCCGCCGGAGACAATCAGGTCAGCCATTCAATTCACCCGTACATGACGCAGCCTCAGCCGATTGTCCGGCGACTGCGCGAGCTCGATGTTCCGTCGCGCCGCCCAGACCACCGGCTGCTGGTGCAGCGGCACATGGGCGACCTCTCGCTTCTCGATCAGCAGCGCCTCGCGGATCAGGGCGCGCCGGCGCGTCTCGTCGCCTTCCTCGGCGATGCGGTCCACCAGCGCGTCGAATTCTGCGTTCGACCAGCGCCCGACATTCAGCCCGGCGGTGTTGGCCGTGCGCGTGCGCAGCACCTCCGACAGGGTCGAATAGGTATCCGCCAGCGGCAGCCCCGCATGGCCCAGCATGAACATCGACACGTCGAGCGCATTGATGCGCCGCGACCAGACGTTCAGCGTCTCGAACTGCGGGATGATGCGGATGCCCACGCGCTGCAGCATGCCCGAGATCGCGATGCACAGCCGCTCGTCATACACGTAGCGATCGTTCGGACAGGCGAGGCCGACCGAGAAGCCGTCCGGATACCCGGCCTCCGCCAGCAGCCGGCGCGAGGCCTCGGGGTCGAAGGGGAAGGTGCGCGTGTTGATGTCGGTGGGCGCGCCGGACAGGAAGGGGCTCGCCATGGTGCCGGCGATCCAGGCGTTGTTGCGCATGACCGACCGGCGCAGCGCCTCGACGTCGATCGCCTGGTAGATCGCCTGGCGCACGCGGATGTCGCGCAGCGGGTTGCGCCCGCGCACGTCGGAATAGACCAGCTCGTCGCGATGATGGTCGAAGCCCAGGTAGATGGTGCGCAACTCCGGCCCCTGCACCACCTGCAGGTTGGCGTTCGCCTCGACGCGCGGGATGTCCTGGATCGGCAGCTCGACCAGCGCGTCGATCTGCCCGCCGAGCAGCGCGGCTGTGCGCGTGGCGGCGTTGCGGATGGGCTGGAAGGTCACCTGCGTGAGGTTGTGCTGTGGCTGGTCCCACCAGCCTTCGAAGGGCACCAGCACGGTGGCACCCTCGACCTCGCGCGAGCGCAGGCGGAAGGGGCCGGTGCCGTTCGGCGTGCGTGTGGCCGCGCCTTCCTCGCGCTGCGAGAGGTTGGTGGCGGCGGTGGCGTTGTTCGCCTGTGCCCAGCCGCTGTCCAGGATGTGCATCTGCGTCAGCGCGTTGAGCAGGATGGGGAAGGGGCGCTGCGTCTCGATCTCGACGGTCAGCGGGCCGGTGGCGCGCACCTCCTTGATGACGCCGCCCAGCACGCCGCGCGCGAGCGCCCCCGGCGTGTTCAGCCGCTGCCAGGAGAACACCACGTCCTCGGACCCGAAGCTCTCGCCGCCATGGAAGCGCACGCCCTCGCGCAGATGGAAGCGCCAGACGGTTGGCGAGACGACCTCCCAGCGTGTCGCCAGCGCCGGTTCGATCTCGAGCCGCGGATTGTGCCGCACCAGCGTCTCGAACAGGTTGTCGAGGAAGGCGTTTGTGAAGGTGTTGTTCGACGAATGCGGATCGAGCGTCAGGATGTCCGCGGCGAAGGACCAGGTGAAGTTGCGCGCCTGCGCAGGCGATGCCGCGGCGATCATCAGGGCCGCGGCGGCGGCGGGGATCAGGCGCATGGGCGTGGCCTCCGGCGGGTGAGGCGCGCAGGCTCCCGCGGCCCGCGCGCCGGCGTCAACAGGGCTGGTCAGTTGGCATCGAGCTGCAGCCCTTCCTTGCGGATCACCTCCGCCCATTTCGTGATCTCGCTGCGCACGAAGGCGGCGAAAGCGTCGGCGCTGCCCGGCATGCCCACGCCGCCGAGTTCGGCGAAGCGCCGCTGCGTGTCCGGCAGTGCGAGCATCGCCATCACCTCGGCATTGAGGCTGGTGACGATCTCGGCCGGGAGTGCGGCGGGGCCGAACAGGCCGAACCAGGTGTTCACTTCATAGTTGGCGAGCTCGGGCATCGTCTCGCGCATCGCCGGTACGTCGGGCAGCAGGGGGTGCCGATCGGTGCTGGTCACCGCCAGCGCGCGCAGCCGGCTGGACTGGATGTGGCCGATGATGCCCGTGAGGTTGTCGATCAGGAAGGACACGTTGCCGCCCAGGATCTCGATCTGCGCAGGGGCGGAGCCGCGATGCGGCACGTGGATCGCCTCGGCGTTCAGCATCTGCAGCATCAGCACCGGCGACAGGTGCGTCGATTGTCCCACGCCGGTCGAGGCATAGGCGATGCGCCCGGGCTGCGCGCGCAGCATCGCGGCCAGTTCGGCCACCGTGCGCGCGGGTACGCTCGGGTTCACCACCAGCACGTTCGGCCCCTGGACGGTGCCGGCGATGGCCGCGATCTGCTCGGGCCGGTAGGGCAGGTTGCGGAACAGGGAATAGGCGATCGCCTGCGGACCGATATTGCCCAGCAGGAGCGTGGCGCCATCGGGCCGCGCGCGCACCGCCTCCAGCGAGCCGATGGTGCCGCCGGCGCCGGTCCGGTTCTCGACCACCACCGGCTGGTTCCAGCGCGGCTGCAGGAACTGCGCGAGCATGCGCGCCATGATGTCGGTGGTGCCGCCCGCCGCGGCGGGGACGATGATGCGCACCTGGCCCTGCGGCCGCCAGGATTGCGCGCGGACCGAAAGCGGCAGGGCCGCGATGGGCGCCGCGAGCGCGGCGCGGCGTGTCAGGCGCGCCATCACGAGGCATCCATCTGCAGGCCCTCGCGGCGAATGACCTCGCCCCACTTGGCGGTCTCGGCGCGGACGAAGGCGGCGAAGTCATCGGCGCTGCCGGGGGCCGGGACGCCGCCCATCTGCGCGAAGCGGGCCTGGGTGTCGGGCGCGCCGAGCAGCGCCTGCACCTCGGCATTCACGCCGCGGACGATCTCGGGCGGCACGCCCGCCGGCATGAACAGGCCGAACCAGGTTGAGACGTCGTAGGGTGCCAGATCCGGCATGGTCTCGCGCAGCGCCGGCAGGTCGGGCAGCTGGGGCGACCGGTCGGCGCTGGTGACGCCCAGCGCGCGTAGCCGGCCGCCGCGGATGTGCTCCATCGACGTGGTCAGGTTGTCGAAGGCGAACTGCACATTGCCCGCGACCAGGTCGATCAGCAGCGGGCCGGCGCCGCGGAAATGCACCGCCTCGGACCGTGTGCCCGTCAGCTGGTTGAACCATACGCCCGACAGATGCGGCGACTGGCCGAGGCCCGAGGTGCCGTAGGAGGCGCGACCATCCTGCTGGCGCAGCCAGGCGACGAATTCCGGCACCGTGCGCGCCGGCACCGAGGGATGCAGCACCAGCACGTTCGGCCCGCGGATGACGTTCGCCACCGCCGTCAGGCTCTCGGGCCGGTATTGCAGGTTGCGGAACAGCGAGTAGCCGATCGCCTGCGGGCCGATGTTCCCCATCAGCATGTGGCGCCCATCGGGCGCGCTGCGCACCACCTCCATGGTGCCGATGGTGCCGCCGCCGCCCGACCGGTTCTCGACCACCACGGGCGTGCCCCATCGCGCCTGCAGGAACTGCCCGAGGAGGCGCGCCATGATGTCGGTGGTACCGCCGGGTGCCGCGGGCACCACGATGCGGGCCTGCTGCCCGGGGCGCCAGTCCTGCGCGCGCGCGACGGCGGGGATGGCGAGGGGCAGCGTCAGCGCGGCGCGGCGCGTGATGCGGGTCATGGGCGTCCTCCGGTTGATCTTGGCCCCATCATCGCGCGGCGCGGGCACGGCGTCACGCGCCGCTTCGGCGCCCGGTCGCGAGCCGCGCCACCGCCACGAAGGACCGCGGCCCGTCGGGCGCGCCGGCCAGGTAGGCGCGCCGCGCCAG
>NZ_JACADR010000249.1 GCF_016106005.1 Roseomonas rosulenta | reverse complement strand
GTGACGGCCACCGGCGCAGGGGCGGGCCTAGGCACGGGCGCCGCAGCCGGCGCGGCCACGGCAGGCGCGGGCGCCGCGGAGGGCCCGCGCGACAGCGCCGCCTCGATATCCGCCTTCACGATCCGCCCGTTCGGCCCAGACCCCGTCACGCGGGAAAGATCGAGCCCCGCCTGCTGCGCCATGCGCCGCGCCAGCGGCGAGGCGAAAACGCGATCACCGCCAGAAGGCGGCAGCGGCTGCGGGTTCAGCGCCACCGGCGCGACTGGTGACGGCGCGGGCGCGGTCGGTGCCGCGGCGGGTGCGGCTGCGGCGGCGGGCGCAGCGCCGGCCACCGGGACCGCCTCGCCCTCCTCGACCAGCACCGCGATCGGGTCGTTCACCTTCACGCCCTGGGTGCCGCCGGGGACCAGGATCTTGCCGAGGATGCCCTCGTCCACGGCCTCCACTTCCATGGTCGCCTTGTCGGTCTCGATTTCGGCGATCACGTCGCCGGCCTTCACGCGCTCGCCTTCCTTCTTCAGCCAGCGCGCCAGGTTGCCCTCCGTCATGGTGGGGGAGAGCGCCGGCATCAGGATGTTGGTCGCCATCTGCTGATCCCCCTTACTTGTAGGTGACGCGCTTCGCCGCATCGACCACCTGATCGAGGCGGGGCAGCGCGAGCTTCTCGAGATTCGCCGCATAGGGCATCGGGATGTCGAGGCCCGTGACGCGCACCGGCGGCGCGTCCAGGTGGTCGAAGCAGGTCTCCATGACCTGCATCGCCACCTCGGCGCCGATGCCGGCATAGGGCCAGCCTTCCTCGAGCGTCACCAGGCGGTTGGTCTTGCGGACGGATCGCGCGATCGTCTCGGTATCCAGCGGGCGCAGGGATCGGAGGTTCACCACCTCCGCGCTGATGCCCTGCTCGGCGAGCTTCTCGGCCGCCTGCATCGCCATGCCGACCATGATCGAGAAGGCGACGATGGTCACATCCGTGCCCGGCCGCTCGACCTTGGCCTTGCCGATGTCGAGGACGAAGTCCTCTGCCGTCGGGCAGTCGAAGGTCTGCCCGTACATGATCTCGTTCTCGAGCACGATGACCGGGTTCGGGTCGCGGATGGCGGCGCGCAGCAGCCCCTTGGCATCCGCCGCGCTCCAGGGCGCAACCACCTTCAGCCCCGGGCAATGCGCGTACCAGGACGCGTAGCACTGCGAATGCTGCGCCGCCACGCGCGATGCCGCCCCGTTCGGCCCGCGGAAGACGATCTGGCAGCCGAGCTGCCCGCCCGACATGTAGAGCGTCTTGGCCGCCGAGTTGATGATCTGGTCGATCGCCTGCATCGAGAAGTTGAAGGTCATGAACTCGACGATCGGCTTGAGCCCGGTGAAGGCTGCGCCCACCGCCATGCCTGTGAAGCCGTGCTCGGTGATGGGCATGTCCATCACGCGCTTCGGGCCGAATTCGTCGAGCAGCCCCTGGCTGATCTTGTAGGCGCCCTGGTACTGGCCGACCTCCTCGCCGATCAGGAAGACATCGCGGTCGGCGCGCATCTCGGCGGCCATGGCGTCGCGCAGCGCCTCGCGCACCGTGATGGGCTTCATCGGGCCCCAGTCGCGCTCGGGCTGCATCTCGGGCGCGCGCGGCGCCGCGGGGACGGTGGGGTCCGCGCGCTGCGCGGTGCCGGCATCGGCGATCATCTTCTCGTTCTCGCGCGGGTTCTTGTTGGTGATGCCGTGCATGGTCTGCGCGGCCGCGCCGCCGCCGGCGCCGCCATCGAGCTCGGCGATCGGGCTGTTCACCTGCACGCCTTCGGTGCCCTCGGGCACCAGGATGGCGCTGATGGTGCCCTCGTCGACCGCCTCCACTTCCATCGTGGCCTTGTCGGTCTCGATCTCGGCGATCACGTCGCCGGACTTCACCGCATCGCCTTCCTTCTTGAGCCAGCGCGCGAGCTTGCCCTCGGTCATCGTGGGCGAGAGGGCGGGCATCAGGATCACGGCGCCCATGTCACTTCGCCTCCACCAGCACGTCGGTGAACAGTTCGGATTCCGGCGGTTCGGGCGATTGCTGCGCGAAGTCGGCGCTGTCCTGCACGATCGCCTTCACCTCGTCGTCGATCACCTTCAGCTCCGCCTCGGTTACCGCGAACTGATCCACCAGCACCTTGCGTGCGGTCTCGATGCAGTCGGACGTCTCGCGCATCTTCTGCACTTCCTCGCGCGTGCGGTACTTGGCGGGGTCGGACATGGAATGGCCGCGGTAGCGGTAGGTCTTCATCTCCAGCAGGTACGGCCCCTTGCCGGCGCGGCAATGCGCCACCGCGCGCTCGCCCGCCTCGCGCACCGCGATCACGTCCATGCCGTTCACCTGCTCGCCCGGGATGCCCCAGGCCGCGCCGTTCTGCGACAGGTCGCGCGAGGCCGAGGCGCGCTCCACGCTCGTGCCCATGCCGTACTTGTTGTTCTCGATGACGAAGATGCAGGGCAGCCTGAACAGCGCCGCCAGGTTCAGGCTCTCGTAGACCTGGCCCTGGTTCGACGCGCCCTCGCCGAAATAGGTGACGGCGACATGGTCGTTGCCGCGATACCAGTTCGAGAAGGCGAGCCCGGCGCCGAGTGAGACCTGCGCGCCGACGATGCCATGTCCGCCGTAGAAGCCCTTCTCGCGCGAGAACATGTGCATGCTCCCGCCCTTGCCCTTGGAATAGCCGCCGATGCGCCCGGTCAGCTCCGCCATGACGCCGCGCGCCTCCATGCCGGTGGCCAGCATGTGCCCGTGGTCACGGTAGGAGGTGATGACCTGGTCGCCCGGCTTCAGCGCCATCTGCATTCCGACCACGACCGCTTCCTGGCCGATATAGAGGTGGCAGAAGCCGCCGATGAGACCCATGCCATAGAGCTGGCCGGCCTTCTCCTCGAAGCGGCGGATCAGCAGCATGTCGCGATAGGCGCGGAGCATGTCGGCGCGGCTGATCGGGGGCTGCTTCGCCTTCCCGCGGCGCTTGGGGCTGGTGTCGGCGGCCTGGGCCATGCGGTGCTCCCTCCTTATCTGGCAGTTTGTGCCACATAAGGCCGGCGCGAGCGTCCGCGCAAGCGACGACAGACGAAAAACCGTTCTTTTGCAACGCAATACGGCAATTAACCGCATTGTAGTTAAGTCATTGTCAGTCCTGATGAAGGCGGTCAGCGCCGTCATTTTATTGCTCAGCCCGTCGCGGGCGCTGCGCGCAACGTCATGCGCGCGCGCCCTGCAGGACAGAAACGATGCGCGGGCACGCCGCTTCGGACCGCGGCTCTGGTGGCGCCGGTCTCCCGACGGGGCGCGATGCACCCGGCCAACCCGCGCAACACGCGATGGAGCATCCCCGCAATGCCGGTCGGCGCAACGCCGTCGATCCCGATCGCGCACTTCTCGGCGCTGATCCACGCCAGCCGAGGCTTCGGGGCGCGCAGGCGCCACGACTTCGACCCGGTCGGCGTCGCCCGGCAGTACCGCCGGGGCGGCGGGCTTCAGTAGAGCCGGCGATCCGCCGGGAAGGGCACCACGATCTCGTCCCGCCCGGCCATGTTCAGCAGCGCGCGCGCGCGTTCGTCGAGCTGATCGCGGTCGAGCCGGTCGCCGCGCAGGCCGGTGACGCGGCGCTCGATCGCGTCGCGCTCCGCCTCGGCCCGCGCCAGCTCGGCGCGCGCGGCAGCGATCTCCGCGATGCGCTGCTCGCGCGCAATCAGCCCGCGCTCGCCATGCATGGCGTGCCAGACGAAATAGCCCGAGACCGCCAGGAAGACGACCGGCAGGGCAAGGGCGTTGATGACGCGCTTGATGAACCGCAACAGGGGGCATCCAGGACGAAGCGACACGGGATTCTAGGCGCGGGCGCGACTCGGTGTCACCCGCTTCGTCCAGGAAATCGCGTCGGGCATGATGTTTTTTGCACCGGCGCGGCCTGCGGGACTCACGCCCTGTCACGACAGGCCGGCGCCGGGTGCGGATTGCCCCGCCGCGGCGCAGTTCTGAACGCTACGTCAGCGCGGCGCAGCGGCCAGGCCCCTGGTCCGCTGCGACGCGCCGGTGGCGGTCTCAGCGGCGCAGCACGCCCCGCCCGGCATAGCGCGCCGCCGGCCCCAGCCCCTGCTCGATCCGGATCAGCTGGTTGTACTTGGCGAGGCGGTCCGAGCGCGACAGCGACCCCGTCTTGATCTGCCCGCAATTCGTGGCCACCGCGAGGTCGGCGATGGTCGCATCCTCGGTCTCGCCCGAGCGGTGCGACATCACGGCGCGATAGGCGGCGCGGTGCGCGGTCTCCACCGCCTCCAGCGTCTCGGTCAAGGTGCCGATCTGGTTGACCTTGACCAGGATGGCGTTGGCGGTGGCGCGCTCGATGCCCAGGCGCAGGCGCTCGGGGTTGGTCACGAACAGGTCGTCGCCGACCAGCTGGACCTTGCCGCCCAGCCGTTCCGTCAGCGCCTTCCAGCCGGCCCAGTCATCCTCGCTCATGCCGTCCTCGATCGAGACGATCGGCCACTTGGCGGTCAGCGCCGCCAGGTAGTCGACCATGCCGCCGGCATCGAGGGTCTTGCCCTCGCCCTCCAGCCTGTAGGCGCCGTCGTGGAAGAACTCGGTCGCGGCGCAATCCAGCGCGAAGACCACTTCCTCGCCCACGCGATGCCCGGCGGCCTCGCAGGCCTTGGCGATGAAGCCCAGCGCCTCGTCGGCGGAGCCGATGTTGGGCGCGAAGCCGCCCTCGTCGCCGACATTGGTGGAATGCCCGGCATCGTGCAGCGCCTTCTTGAGCGCCATGAAGACCTCGGAGCCCACCCGCACCGCATCCGCGACAGTGCCGGCGCCGACCGGCATGATCATGAATTCCTGGATGTCGATCGGGTTGTCCGCGTGCTTGCCGCCATTGATGATGTTCATCATCGGCACCGGCAGGGTGCGGGCAAACACGCCGCCGACATGGCGATAGAACGGGATGTCGAGATCCGCCGCCGCCGCCTTGGCCACCGCGAGGCTGACCGCCAGCATCGCATTGGCGCCGAGCCGCGCCTTGTTCGGCGTGCCGTCGAGCTCGATCAGCACCTCGTCGATCTTGACCTGGTCCTGCGCGTCCATGCCGGAGATGGCGTCGAAGATCTCGCCCTCGACATTCGCGACCGCCTTGAGCACGCCCTTGCCGCCGTAGCGCTTCCTGTCGCCGTCGCGCAGCTCGACCGCCTCATGCGCGCCGGTCGAGGCGCCGGAGGGCACGATGGCGTGGCCGCGCGCGCCGGTCTCGAGCACCACCTCGGCCTCGACCGTCGGGTTGCCGCGGGAATCGAGGACCTCGCGGGCGATGATGTCGGCGATGGCGGCCATGGGGCGTCCCTTCTGAGGTCAGACGCGGCGCGCGTAGCGGAGGCGCGGCCGGCGGGCAAGTCACCGCGCCCGCGAATGCGGACATCGGCCAGCGCCTGCAGCGCCGGCGTCCTCGCGCACGCCCGTGCCAGGCCTCGGAACGCGCTCCCGGGCACGATCCGAGCCGGGCGCTCGGAGACCGTTCGAGGCCGCGCCGCATCGCGCATTCTGGAGTTCGGCGCACGCCCGCTTCTCCACGCGGCCACCCCAGTCAGGATGGTGTCGTGGGTGACCGGGCGAGGGATCGCGCCGGTGCCGGCATTCCCCGGCGGTCTGTCAGCCCGGCTCCCGCTCGGGGCAGGACCATCGCCCGACAAGGTCGATCCGCCCCTCCCCGCCATCCTCCGGGCGCAGGCCGCGCAGCACGAAGCGGCCGGTCGCGAAGCCGCGCCCCGGCGTGACCTCGGCGGTGAAGTCGTCCTGCACGGCGCTGCCTTCCCAGGCGCGGCCGCCGGCCCTGGCCTGTACGCGCGCGGCGCGCGCCGGCCGCGGCCCGCCCTCGGCCTGCTCCATCGGGAAGGAGAGGCGGAAGCCGTCCTGCCCGCCGGCGGGCGCGACCACGATCTCCCACAGCATGAAGTGGATCGGCGCGCCGCCCGTCCCGAAGCCGCTGACATGCAGCCAGCCGCAGCTGTTCGCGGCATCCGGCCGGCGGCTCTCCCGGATCGTGTCCCGCAGCGCGCCGGTGACGCCGGCCTCGACGAGGATCGCGCGCTCCGGCGCGGCGGCGCATCCCGCAAGGCCGCAGGGCAGCGCGAGCAGGCCCAGCAGCAACGCGCGGCGGGCCAGGCGATCGGCGATGGCGGTCACGCGGAGGGCCTCCGGTCCGAGGGTGGCTGGGGGCGCCGACGCAAGGTATTCAGCGCGCCTGGCCGAGCACGCCCTGGAAGCGCGCCAGCGCCGCCTGGAAGGCCGCCACACCCGCGGCATCCTCCGCCCCGGCGGCGGCATGGGCCGGCGGCAGGTCGCCCAGCAGGCGCACCACCTCGGCCGCCGGCAGGTCGAAGCCATCGGCGGCAAGGGCGGCCTGCACGCGGTTCGACAGCGCCAGGCGCTGGGTCGGGTCCATGCGCTGGCCGGTGGCGAGCAGGCCGCGCTGCGCGTCGCGCCAGGCCTCGTGGCGCTGCGCCAGCACGCCACGCAGGCCGGCGCGCGCATCCTCGCCCATCACCGCCTGCAGCAGCGCCACAC
>NZ_JACADR010000248.1 GCF_016106005.1 Roseomonas rosulenta | reverse complement strand
CGCTCGCGTCCGCCGCCGCGGCCCGAGCCGAAGCGGCCGGCCGGGCGCGGGCCGCGGAAGCCGCGCTCGCGGTCACGGTCGTCGCCGCGCTTCGCCAGGACGGCGGAGGGCGCCTCGTCGATCGCCTCGACCTTGATCATCAGGGACCGCAGCACGTCCTCGTTGAGGCCGAGCTGGCGCTCGACTTCCGGCAGGGCGGTGCCCGGCGCGTCGATGCCGAGGAGCATGTAGTGCCCCTTGCGGTTCTTCTTGATCTTGTAGGCGAGGCCGCGCAGGCCCCAGTACTCGCGCTTCTTCACCTCGCCACCGCCTTCGGTGATGAGGCCGGCGACCTGCTCGGCGATCGCCTCGACCTGCTGCTGGGTGATGTCGTTGCGCGCGATGAACACGCATTCGTAGAGTGGCATGTGATCTCCCTGTGGCTGTCTCAGCCCTGGCCCCGGGACGGGGCGCGCAAACGGGCATAGCCGGGCGCTTGCCTCGCGCCCGGCAGGGGAGCGGGGCGTAAAGCACGCAGGCCAGCCGAAGGCAAGGACGGAATGGCCGCGCCCGGCCCCTTCGGTCAGCCGCCCGGGGCCGCCACCCGCCGCATGGTCCACCGGCGCGCGCAGGCGGGGCCGAGGTATTCGCCGGTGAAGTCGTCGCCGTTGAATTCGCCCCGGAAGATGCTGGCGCCCGACCGCATGGTCAGGGTGGTCCGGTTCGGTGCATCGGCGTCCGGGGCACGCGCACGCTCCGCCTGGCCGAAGGCGATCGCGGCCGAGAAGCGGATGCCGGCCTCGGCGTGGTAGTCCAGTTCCGCCTGCCCATTCCTGACGCGCATCGTGCGCGTGATCGTGTCGGGGCCGCAACCCGGCGTCCCGGGTGCCGCGAGCCGTCCAGTGCCGCGCCAGTCGCCATCGTGGAAGCTGCGCAGGGGTGCGCCGGGCGCGCTGCCGTCCGCGCCCTGGGCGACGCATCCGGCAAGCATCGCCACGGCCACCACCATCGTGTTCGGACATCCGCGCACTGCGTGACTCCTCCATGCCCTGCCCGTTCACGCACGCAGGACGGGGGAACCAAACACGGCGGTCGCCAGCAGGGAAGCCTCGTCGGGGGGATGCGGCGACCCTCCAGGCGTGCTGCAATTCCACCTATCAAGCCTGGGAGGCCCCTTCATGAACCGCCGTTCCGCCCTGCTGCTGCCCGTCGCCACCCTGGCCTTCCCGCGCCTGGGCGTCGCCCAGGCGCAGTGGGCGCCGACGCGCCCGGTGGTGCTGGTGGTGCCCTTCGCGCCGGGCGGACCGAACGACCTGGTCGCGCGCCTGGTCGCGCCCCACCTCCAGCAGGCGCTGGGCCAGAACGTGGTGGTCGAGAACCGCCCGGGCGCCACCGGCGCCATCGCCGCGCGCCACGTGGCCGCCCTGCCGCCGGACGGGCATGCGCTGATCGTCGCCGCCTCCGGCACCATGACAATCAATCCGGCGGTGATGCGCCAGCCGGGCTACGACCCCGAGAAGGATTTCGCCCCGGTCACGCTGGCGATGTCCGTCCCCAACATGCTGGTGGTCCACAAGGACGTGCCCGCGCGCACGGTGGCCGAGACGATCGACTGGCTGAAGCGGGAGAACGGCCGTGCCTCCTATTCCTCCGGCGGCGTTGGCTCCACCGAGCAGCTCGGCATGGAACTGTTCCTGCACGCCACCGGCACCCAGGCGACGCATGTGCCCTTCCCCGGCGGCGCGCCGGCCGTCACCGCCATGATCCAGGGGACGGTGCAGTGTTCGATCCTGAACGCCGCCACCGTGCGCCCGCATGTCGCCTCCGGTGCGCTGCGCGGCATCGCCATCGCCATGCCGCGCCGCTTCGACCCGCTGCCCGATGTGCCCACCATGGCCGAGTCCGGATTCCCGCAGGTCGTCTCGTCCTCCTGGTCGGCCTTCCTCGCACCCGCCAATACCCCGGCTCCGGCCATCGCGAGGCTGCACGAGACCATCACCGCCGCGCTGCGCCTGCCCGATGTCACCCAGCGCCTGGTGGCCGCCGGCTTCACCGTGGATGCCAGCACGCCGGCCGAGCTCGGCCAGACCATCTCGACAGAACTCGCCCGCTGGAAGCAGGTGGTGCGGGATGCCGGGATCCAGATGAATTGACGCGCGCCGCGCCCGCCTCGGTCCTGGTGCTGCTCGGCGTCCTGGCGGCGGCCGGCCCGGCCGCGGCCTTGCATGCCGCCCGTCTTAGTGGCGGACCGAACATGCCGCCGTTCAGGACCCAGTCAGCCGCCCACCGGCACCTGACCGAAATCCCTTGCCGTACCGCGCCGGCACTCGCTGAAAAGCGACGACCCCGCGAGACCCGTCTCGCCAGGCGACCAATCGCAAAGCGGAACTATTCCATCTCCTGGCGCCCACTATGCCAGGATCATCGGCCGCCGCCCCGCCGGAGTGCGCCATGGCCGCTTCCTCGACCTTCGCCGCCACCGACGGCGATGCTTATGAACTGCAGATGGGCCGCTGGAGCCGCCGCCTGGCGGAACCCTTCCTCGACTTCGCGGGGCCCGTGGGGGCCGGCGAGGTGCTGGACCTCGGCTGCGGCACCGGGAGCCTGACGCTCGCCCTCGCCGCACGCGAACCGGCATGCCGCATCAGCGGGGTGGATTTCTCCGAAGCCTATGTCGAGCACGCGCGTCGCCGCACCTTGGACCCGCGCCTCGATTTCCGGGTCGGGGATGCCTGCGCGATCCCCTTCCCGGCCGCGAGCTTCGACCGCGTGCTGTCCCTGCTGATGCTGCACTTCGTCCCGCGGGCCCCGGAGGCCGTTGCCGAGATGCGCCGCGTCGCGCGCCCGGGCGCGGTCGTCGCCGCGACCGTCTGGGATGCGCGCGGCGGTTTCATCGCCCAGCGAATCCTCCTGGACACGGCGGCGGTGCTCGATCCGAAGGCGGACAAGCTGCGCGCGCAGAGCTTCACCAGGCCGATGAGCCGTCCCGGCGAGCTCGGGGCCGCCTGGCGGGCGGCGGGCTTCGCCGACGTCGCGGAGACGTCGCTGACGATCCGCATGGACTACGCGGACTTCGATGATTTCTGGGCGCCCTATCTCGGCGGGCAGGGGCCGGCGGCCGGCTATGTGGGCGCGCTCGATGGGCCGAGCCAGGCGCGGCTGCGCGACGCGGTCCGCCGCGCCTACCTCGACGACGACCCGGACGGGCCGCGCTCCTATGCGGCCACGGCCTGGGCGGTGCGGGGCGTGGCGCCTGGCTGACCCCGGCCCCGCCCTTCCTGTTGACAAGCGGCCCCCCGGGCCGCATCCCGCGCGGCCGTATCGAACGAAACTCCACGGAAACGCGCAATCATGGCAACCGCCTTCGTCTTCCCCGGCCAGGGCAGCCAGGCCGTCGGCATGGGCCGCGACCTGGCCGAGGCCTTCCCCGCCGCCCGCCACGTCTTCCAGGAAGTGGACGACGCGCTCTCCCAGAAGCTCTCGAAGCTCATGTGGGAAGGCCCGCAGGAGGAGCTGACCCTCACCGCAAATGCCCAGCCCGCGCTGATGGCGCATTCCCTTGCCGTGGTGCGCGCGCTCGAGGCCGAGGGCGGCTTCGTGCTGGCCGAGCGCGTGGCGCTGGTCGCCGGCCATTCGCTCGGCGAGTATTCCGCGCTCACCGCCGCCCGCACCTTCGATGTCGCCACCGCCGCCCGCCTGCTGCGCCTGCGCGGCGAGGCCATGCAGAAGGCGACCCCGCCCGGCACTGGCGCGATGGCCGCGCTTCTGGGGGCGGAGATCGACCTGGCGCGCGAGATCTGCGCCGCCGCCGCCGTCGACCCCGAGACGGGCCGCGCCGAGGTGGTGGAAGCCGCCAATGACAATGGCGGCGGCCAGGTGGTGATCTCCGGCGCCAAGGCCGCGGTGGAGCGCGCCATCGAGGTGGCGAAGGAGCGCGGCGTGAAGCGCGCCATGCTGCTGCCGGTCTCCGCCCCCTTCCATTGCGCGCTAATGGCGTCCGCGGCGGACGCGATGGCCGAGGCGCTCGCCAGCGCGCCGATGCGCGCTCCGCTGGTGCCGGTGGTGGCGAACGTGACCGCCGCCAAGGCCGCCGACCCGGCCGAGATCCGCGACCTGCTGGTGAAGCAGGTGACCGGCACGGTGCGCTGGCGCGAATGCGTCGCCGCCATGGCGGCGATGGGCTGCGACCGATTCGTCGAAGTCGGCGCGGGCAAGGTGCTGACCGGGCTGATGAAGCGCAACGCGCCGGAGGCCGCCGCGCTCGCGATCGGCACGCCGGCGGATGTCGAGGCCTTCCTGAAGTCGGTCTGATGGAGCCCGAGGTCACGCTCTCGGAACTGGCGGACGACCCCGCGGCGCGGGTGGCGCTGGAGGGGCTGTCGGCGTTCAACGCCCCCTTCGTCGGGCCGCACGGCTTCAAGCCGCTGTCGCTGGTGGTGCGCCGCGAGCCCGGCGGGCCGCCCGCCGGCGGCGCCTTCGGCTGGTGCTACGGCGCCTGGTACTTCCTGCGCTACCTGTACCTGCCCGAGGACCTGCGCGGCGGCGGCCTCGGCGCGCGCCTGATCGCGTTGCTGGAGGCCGAGGCGCGGGCGCGCGGCTGCATCGGCGCCTGGATCGATACCTTCTCCTTCCAGGCGCGTCCCTTCTACGAGAAGCAGGGCTACGCCGTGTTCGGCACCCTTGAGGACCAGCCGCCGGGCCACGCGCGGCACTTCCTGTTCAAGCGCTTCACCTGAGGATACGCGACATGTTCGACCTGACCGGCAAGACCGCCCTCGTCACCGGCGCCACGGGAGGCATCGGCGAGGCGATCGCCGCCGCGCTGCATCGCCAGGGTGCGACCGTCGCGATCACCGGCCGGCGCGGGGCGGAACTCGCGCGCGTGGCGGAAGCCCTCGGCGGTGCGCGCGTCATCGTCGCCCCCGCCGACCTCGCCGATCCCGCCGCGCCGGCGGCGCTGGTGGAGAAGATCGAGGGCGAGGCCGGCGGGCTCGATATCCTGGTCAACAATGCCGGCTTCACGCGCGACATGCTCGCGCTGCGCATGGGCGACACCGACTGGAACGCCGTGCTCGAGGTGGACCTCACCGCGCCCTTCCGACTCGCGCGCGCCGCGCTGCGCGGGATGATGAAGAAGAGGTCCGGGCGTATCGTCTCGATCGCCTCGATCGTGGGCGTGACCGGCAATGCGGGGCAGGCGAACTACGCCGCGGCCAAGGCCGGGCTCATTGGCATGAGCAAGTCGCTGGCGCAGGAAGTGGCGACGCGCGGCGTCACGGTGAACGTGGTGGCACCGGGCTTCGTCAAGACGGCGATGACCGATGCGCTGGGCGATGCGCAGAAGACCGCGCTGCTCTCGCGCATTCCCACGCAGCGGATGGGCACGCCCGAGGACATCGCGGCGGCGGTGGTGTTCCTCGCGAGCACCGAGGCCGGGTGGATCACCGGGCAGACCCTCCATGTGAATGGCGGGATGGCGATGATCTGACCCATCGGCGGCGCTGGCGCCGCGGGACGCGCATCGGCTAGCCTCCCGGACAAGAACCCCCGAGGAGGAACCGACCCATGCGACTGCTCCGCCGCGCGGCGCTGCTGCTGCCGCTCGTCCTTGCCGCGCTGCCGGCCGCCGCCCAGCCCGCCCCGCGCGAGGCCACCTGGACCGCAGCGGGCTTCCGCTTCCACACCGGCGAGGTGATGGACCTCCGCCAGGGCTACATCACGCTCGGCGAGCCCACCAACCCGGCGGTGCTGATCCTGCACGGCACCTACGGCACGGCGCGCGGCATGCTGGCGGCCAACTTCGGCGGGCAACTCTTCGGCCCCGGCCAGCCGCTCGACGCCACGCGCTTCTTCATCATCATTCCCGATGCGATCGGCACCGGGGCGTCGTCGAAGCCCTCGGACGGCATGCGCGCGCGCTTCCCGCGCTACACCTACGACGACATGGTCGCGGCCCAGAACCGCCTGGTCACCGAAGGGCTCGGCATCCGCAGGCTGCGCCTGATCCTCGGCAACTCGATGGGCGGGATGATGGCCTGGACCTGGGCCACCAACTTCCCCGAGGCGATGGACGCGATCGTGCCCATGGCGTCGCAGCCCACCGCGATGTCGGCGCGCAACTGGATGATGCGCCGCCTGATGATCGAGACGGTGCGCCAGGACCCGGCCTACATGGGCGGCAACTACACGACGCAGCCGCCCTCGCTGCGCATCGCCAATGTGATGTACGGCACAGGCACCAATGGCGGCACGCTGAACCTGCAGCGCGCCGCCCCCACGCGGGAGGCCGCCGACCGGCTGGTGGACCAGCGCCTCGCCGCGGCGCCGCCCGGCGATGCCAACGACTTCATCTGGCAGTGGGACGCCTCGCGCGACTACGACCCGGAGCCGAAGCTCGATCGTATCCGCGCGCGCGTGCTGGCCATCAACTCCGCCGATGACGAGCGCAACCCGCCCGAGACCGGCCTGACCGAGCGCGCCATCGCCCGCATCCCGCAGGCCCGCCTGCTGCTGATCGCGCCGAGTGCGGAGACGCTCGGCCACGGCACCACCGGCAATGCGCGGTTCTGGCGAGAGGATCTGGCGCGCTTCCTCGCGACGCTGCCTTGAGGCCCGGGCGGCGCGGGCGCGTTGCCGCCCGCGCCGCGCCCGAGGCGCTGGTCGCGCGCTGACG
>NZ_JACADR010000247.1 GCF_016106005.1 Roseomonas rosulenta | reverse complement strand
CGATGCGCGCCGCACCGGCGCCGGTGGCGGGCCGCGCGCCGGACGGTGCGGCGATCGGGGCGGCGGAGCGTGCGCTGCTCTCGGCGGACGTGACCGCCTTCCTGCGGCGGCGCAAGGTCTGCCGCCTGGTGCCCGGCGGCGGCGCGCCGGAACCGCTCTGGGAGGACCGCCGCGTCGCGCTCGAGGATGTCTGCGCAGCGCTGCTGCCGGGCTGCGACCTGGCGCGCACGCCCTGGCTCGCCCGGCGCTTCCGTCGCAGCCTCGACGCCCGGCTGCTGGCGGGCCTGACCCATGCGGAGGAGTTGCGCGGGCTCGGCCCGCTGTCGCTCACGCTGGGCCTGGACGCGGTCACCTCGCCGGAATTCCTGCGCCTCGATGCCATGTGGCCGGCGGCGCTGCGCGGCGCGCTGACCGTCGCGATCGCCGCCGAGGACATGGCCACCGACCCGGCCGGCTTCGCCTTCGCGCGGGAGGTGCTGCTGCTGCGCGGCCATCGGCCGATGCTGGACGCAACGGCGCCGGGCACGTTGCTGGCGCTGCCCCCGGCCCGTGCCGGTACGCCGCTGGTGCGGCTGCGCTGGTCGGATGCGCTGCCAGCGCTCGGCACGCCGTGCGCCGAGGCGCTGCGCGCCGCCCTGCCGGCCGAAGCGGAATCGGTCGTGCTGGCTGGCGTGGACCGCCCCGCCGCCATCGCCTGGGGCTGGGAGATGGGCATCACGCTGTTCCAGGGCCGCCTGATCGAGAACCGCCGGCCGGCGGGATGATGCCACGCCGCCCCACCCACCCGAGCGGATCGCGCCCCGCGCGATCCGGGAGCGCACCGCGCGACCGCGCCTAGACCCTCAGCCGCGCAGGGCACACCAGCGCATGGCGCGAAGGCAAGGCCGGCGGATGCCGGCCGCCCGCCGTCTGAGGGACGCAAAATACACTCGTCTTGGCGCGGCACGCGCCGACCCCGATATGTGCGGCATGGAACCGCCCGCGCTGCTGGTCGAAGGCCTGTCGAAGACCTATGCGCCCGGCGCCCCGCCCGCCGTGGACGGCCTGACCTTCACCCTCCCGCTCGGCCAGACCTGGGGGCTGCTCGGCGGCAATGGCGCGGGCAAGTCCACCACCATCGCCATGCTGCTCGGCCTGCTGGTGCCGAGCGCGGGGCGCGTCGTCGCGCTTGGCCACGACATGGCGCGGGATCGCTTCGCCGCACTGGCGCGGATGAATTTCTCCTCGCCCTACATCGCCCTGCCGCATCGCCTGACGGTCGAGGAGAGTCTCCGCGTCTACGCGCATCTCTACGGCGTACCGGACACGATGCGGCGCATCGCCGAGCTGGTCGAGGACTTCGCGCTCGGCGATTTCCTGCGCCGCCCGGCCGGGCAGCTCAGCGCGGGGCAGAAGACGCGCGTGGCGCTCGCCAAGGCGTTGATCAACCGCCCGGCGCTGCTGCTGCTCGACGAACCGACCGCGAGCCTCGACCCCGACACCGGCGACTGGGTGCGCAGCACGCTGGAGCGCTACAGCGCCGCGAGCGGTGCCGCGATCCTGCTGGCCAGCCACAACATGGCCGAGGTCGAGCGCCTGTGCTCCAACGTGCTCATGCTCAAGGGCGGGCGCATGGTCGATGAGGGCAGCCCGGCGGCGCTGCTGGCGAAGTACGGGCGCGACGACCTGGAGGAGGTCTTCCTCGACATCGCCCGCGGGCGCGCCCGGGCGGAGGGCGTGGCGTGATCGCGCCGGTCGCGCAGGGCGGCTCGCTGCGCCGCATCTGGGGGCTGATGTATCGGCACCTCGCGCTCTACCGCCGCTCCTGGCCGCGCGTGCTCGAGCTCATGTACTGGCCCGTGCTGCAGATGGTGGTCTGGGGCTTCGTCACTGCCTACCTCGCCGGGGTGCAGCAGAACGCCGCGCCTTCGGGGATGAGCGCGCCTGCGGGCGCGACCATCGCCGCCGGCGTACTGCTCGGCGGCGTGCTGCTTTGGGAGGTAACGCTGCGCAGTCAGATGGGCTTCGCGATCTCCTTCCTCGAGGAGGTGTGGTCGCGCAACCTCGGGCACCTGTTCGTCTCGCCGCTGCGCCCCTGGGAGCTGGTGGCCGGGCTCGCGGCGATGAGCGTGCTGCGCACCGCCATCGGCGTGGGTGCCGCGATGGTGCTGGCGTTCACCTTGTACGGCTTCGGCATCTGGTCGATGGGGCCGGTGCTGGTGGCCTGGATGGCGGCGCTGATGGCAATGGGCTGGTCGGTCGCGCTGGCGGTCACCGCACTGATCCTGCGCCACGGCGCGGGGGCGGAGGCGCTGGCCTGGGGGGTGATGTTCGGCCTCGCGCCCTTCGCCGCGGTATTCTACCCGGTGGCGGTGCTGCCGGGCTGGCTGCAGCCCGTCGCCCTCGCGATCCCGGCGGCGCATGTCTTCGAGGGCATGCGCGCCGCGCTGGTGGACGGGCGGATCGCCTGGGACCACTTGGCCTGGGCAGTGGCGCTGGATGGCGTCTGGCTGGCGGGGGCCGCCTGGGTGTTCCTGTGGCAGTTCCACCAGGCGCGGGTGCGCGGCGCGTTGCTCAACATCGGGGAGTGATCCACCCGCGGTCGCAGGGCTGCCGAGACTGTCGCCCCGGCGCCCCGCACTGCGCTACATTGAAGCGCCGGCGCCCCGAGGATCGGGCCTTCCCCCGGGGCGGAAGGACGGCCTTGCGGACGGAGCGCCCATGGCGGATGTCTTCATCAGCTACAAGTCGCAGCGCCGCGATATGGTGGAGCAACTCGCCCGCGTCCTGGAGCTGAACGGCTATTCGGTCTGGTTCGACCGCGCGCTGGTCCCAGGGGAAGGCTTCCCGCAACCGATCGAGCGTGAGCTGCGGAGCGCGCGGGCGACGCTGGTGGTCTGGTGCGAGCGGTCGGTCACCAGCGACTGGGTGCGGGAGGAAGCGAATCTCGCCAAGCGCCTCGGCAGGATGATCCCGGTGCGGCTTGCACGCGTGGAACCGCCGCTCGGCTTCGGCACGCTGCAGAGCATCGACCTCTCGGGCTGGGACGGCGAGCCGCGCAGCCACCTGCTCGACCGGGTCCTGCTCGAGGTGGCACGTCTGGTCGGCCGCGATCCGGTCCCGCAGGTCCGGGAGCTGATGGACTTCGACACGGCCTGGCGCCGCGCCGCCGGCCTGTCCCCGGCGGCGCCGGCCGCGGCGGAGCGCACCGCAGAGAAGGCCGTCGCCGCTGCGTCGCCGACCGCCACACTGGAGAGCCCGACCCCGCCGGATCAGGACCGGCCAGGTGCCGATCCCGCGCCGCTCGCCCTGCCGGACCGCCCCTCCATTGCGGTGCTGCCCTTCGTCAACCTCAGCGCCGATCAGGGGCGGGAGCATTTCGCCGATGGCATCGTCGAGGGCATCATTACCAGCCTGTCGCGCAAGCGGTGGCTCTTCGTCATCGCGCGTAACTCCACCTTCACCTACAAGGGGCGCGCGGTCGACATGAGGCAGGTCGGGCGCGAGCTCGGCGTGCGCTACGTGCTCGAGGGCAGCATCCAGATGTCCGCCAGTCGCCTGCGGGTCAGCGTGCAGCTGGTCGACGCGATCACGGGCGCGCAAATGTGGTCCGATCGCTATGACCGCTTGATCGAAGACGTCTTCGACCTGCAGGACGAGGTCAGCGGCGTCGTGGTCGGCATGCTCGCGCCGCAGCTCGAGACGGCGGAGATCGCCCGGGCACGCCAGAAGCCGACCGTCAGCCTGGATGCCTACGACTGCTACCTGCGCGGGGTTGCCGGGCTTCGCCAGTGGTCACGGGAGGCGGTCGCCGAGGCCCTGCAGCTGTTCCACCGTGCCATCGAGATCGATCCCGACTACGCGTTGGCCTACGCTGCCGCGGCGGTTGCGTACGACCAGCTCGATTCGAACGGATGGATGACCGACCGCCCGGCCGAGGTGGCGGAAGCACTGCGTCTGGCGCAATGCGCGGTGAAGCTGGGCAAGGACGATGCGCTGGCATTGCGCCATGCGGGTCAGATCATTGCCCGCTTCAGCGACATGGACGCCGGCGCGGAGCTCATCGACGAGGCCCTCGCGCTCGATCCCAACCTCGCCGTGGCCTGGTTCTCCAGCGGCCTCATCAAGGTCTGGCAGGGCGAGCCCGAGGCGGCGATCGAGCGGATCGCGCGCGGCATGCGCCTGAGCCCGATGGACCCGCGGATGTTTCTCTTCCAGGGAGGGATCGCGTCGGCGCATTTGTTGGCGGGCCGTTTCGACGAAGCGCGTCGCTGGGCCGCGAGGGCCGCCCTGCGCCAATCGAATTACGGCGTCGCTCTCCGCGTCGCGGCCGCTGCCTGTGGGCTTGCGGGACAGGCCGAGGAAGCCAGGGAGGCCCTTGCGGCGCTGCGTCGTCAGGATCCAGGCCTGCGTCTCTCCAACCTTCACGATCGCGCACCGTGGGGTCCGAGGAGCCTCGCCGTGCTGGCCGAGGGCCTGCGCAAGGCCGGCCTGCCGGAGTGACCCGGCGTCAGCCCCGTGCCGGCGGCAGCGGCAGCACCAGGCGCCGTTCGGTCACGGCGCGGCCCCATTGCTGCGCGGTGACCTCGCGGTCCGGCACGAAGCCCGCCGCCGCATAGAGGCGCGCAGCGGCGTCGAGGCCCGCCAGCGTCCAGAGGTGGATCTCCGGCATCGCGGCGCGCCGCGCCTGGGCGATCGCCTCCTCAAGCCAGCGCCGGCCGAGCCCCTGCCCGCGCAGCGCCGGGTCCAGGATGAACCAGCGCAGATGCGCGCTCGCCGGGTCCTCGCCGCAGTCGAGCGCTATCGACCCCAGCACCCGTCCATCGGCGACGGCGCAGCGGAACAGGTCCCGCGCGGGGTCGAGGCGCAGCAGGAAATCGCCCAGCTCGCGCGCCACCTTGGCCTCGAAGAAGGCGCCGAAGCCGTGGGTCCCGGCATAGGTGCGGGCGTGCAGCGCGGCGATGTCGCCGATGGCACCAGGGGTCCAGGCGGTGTGGATCGCGATGTCCATGGGGCGATCCTCCCGTGCATCGCGCCGTCTGGCCAGCGGCACCGTTCCGCCGTAGAGGGCAGCGCGTGACCCCCACCCGCTTCTTCCTGGTCCGCCACGCCCTGGTGGAACCCTCCGCCCGCGCCGTCCTCTATGGCTCGATGGATGTCGCGCTGTGCGACCTGGCGCTGCGCCAGGAGGCCGCATCGTATCGCTGGCTGGCGCATCGCCTGCCTCAGCCGGCGCGCTGGTGCGTGACCAACCTCTCGCGCACGCGGGCCACGGCCGCCGCCGTCTTCGCCGCCGGCTACCCCGCCACCGATCTCGAGACCGAGCCCGACCTGGCCGAGCAGCATCTCGGCGACTGGCAGGGCATCCCGCACGAGGCGCTGCCCGCCCTGCTCACCCGCCCGGCCCATCCCTTCTGGCCCCATGCCGGCGAGGAACACCCGCCGGGCGGGGAATCCTTCCGCCAGGTGCAGGCCCGCGTTGCCGGGGTGCTCGAGCGCATGGCGACGCTGCTGGAAGGCCAGGACGTCGTCATCATTGCCCATGGCGGGTCGATCCGCGCCGCGCTGGCGCATGCCATGGGCCTGACGCCGGACCAGGCCTTCGTCTTTTCCGTCAAGAACCTCTCGCTCACCCGCATCGAGAAGCACGGCCCCGACTGGCGGGTGGCCGCGGTGAACGAGGAACCCTGGACGCCGCCGGCGGCGTGACGCCCGGCCGGGATGCCGGCACTTCACGCTTCCGCCATCGCGAAACCTTTGTCTTGCCCTGCGCCGAGGTCTAGAACAGCGTTCACTCAAAGGCTTGGGAGGTTCGCCTCATGCGCCGTCTCGCCATTTTCGCGCTTGCCGCCCTCGGCCTCGCGCTCGGCCCGCGCGACGCTCGCGCGCAAGGAGAGGAGCAGTCGCTGGTCGACCGCGCCACGCTCTCGCTGGCCGAGGTCTTCGACATCGGCGACCTCAGCGCCGATGCGCGCTCGCTGCTGGGCCGCGCCCGCGCGGCCATGATCTGCCCGCGGGTGATCCGCGGCGGCTTCGTCATCGCCGGCCAGGGCGGGGATTGCGTGCTGGTCGCGCGCGACGGCGGCGGGTCGTGGTCCTCGCCGGCCTTCTACACCATGGGCGGCGGGTCGATCGGCTTCCAGATCGGCGTGCAGGACGCGCAAGTCGTGATGCTGATCATGAACGACAAGGCGCTCGATGCCGTGCTCGACAGCCAGTTCCGCATCGGCGGGGATGCCGGGGTGGCGCTCGGCACGCTGGGCCGTGGCATCGCCGGGTCCACCACCGCGGCGGTGGGGGCGGACATCGTCACAATCGCGCGGGCGCGCGGGCTGTTCGCCGGGGTGTCGCTCGACGGGAACATCCTGTCGGCGCGCAGCGCGGCGATGCGCGCGTATTTCGGCCGTGACGTCTCGGCGCGCCAAGTCGTGGTGGGGATGGAGGCGCACAACCCGGCCTCCGACCCGCTGCGTGCGGCGCTGATGCGCACCGCACAGGCCCCGGCGGCGGCCACGCCGGCGCCACAGCCGCAGGGCTCTGCGGCACCGCAGGCGGTGATCACGCCCGGCCCCGGCCCCGCCACCACGCCGCGCGTGCAGTCCGAGAGCCTGCCCGCGCCTCCGCGCGGCACGCGATAGCCGCGGCGCCAAGGGGGCGACGCGTCGCCGGACAGGCAGGCGTG
>NZ_JACADR010000246.1 GCF_016106005.1 Roseomonas rosulenta | reverse complement strand
CCGGAAGGGAGGAGGGGCTCGTCGGTAGTGCCGACGCGCAGGGCGCGCCACGCCCCTCCTCCCTTCCGGCCATTCACTCTCCGCGGGTCCGGGGGCACGTATGCCCCCGGCGGGAGGGTCCGGGAGGGCAGAGCCCTCCCGGTTCGCCCTGCACCGCGCCGGCACCACCCCTCGCCTACTAGGACTGTCGCGCATGTGGGATCGTTTCCTGGGTCATCTCGCCGCGCGGCGGGGCTGGCGGATGTGGGGCACGGCGGTCGGGTTGGGGGCCTTGGCGGCCTTGGCCTTGCCGCCGGTGCATGCCGTGCCAGTGTTGCTTGTGTCGATCCCCGGATTGCTGGTGATGTGCGGGGCGGCGGATGGCTGGCGGCGGGCCTTCTGGGTGGGGTTTGCCTGGGGTTGGGGGTTCTTCGCGGCGGGGCTGTACTGGATCACGCATGCGATCCTGACGGAGGTGGAGCGGTTCTGGTGGCTGGTGCCGGTGGCGGTGCCGGCGCTGGCCTTGCCGCTTGCGGTGTTTGTGGCGGTGCCGGCGGCGCTGGCGGTGCAGGTGCGGGCGGGCTGGCCGCGGGTGCTGGTGTTCTGCGGCGCCTTCGTGCTGTTCGAGGTGTTGCGCGGCTGGGTCTTTACGGGTTTCCCGTGGAACCTGCTGGGCACGGTCTGGGCCTTCGAGGCGCTGCCGGTCCAGGCCGCGGCCTGGATCGGGGTGCATGGGTTGTCGCTCGCGACAGTGCTGCTGGCCGCCACGCCGATGCTGGGATGGCGGGCCATGGCCGGCGGCGGGGCGGCGCTGGCCGGTTTCGCGCTGTTCGGCGTGCTGCGCCTCTGGCCGGCCGAGCCGCCGCCGCAGCCGGTCGGCCTGCTGATCGTGCAGGGCAATATCGCGCAGGAGGTGAAGTGGCGCGAGGAACAGCGGATCCCGATCCTGCGCCGCTACGTCGAGGGCACGCGCGATGCGGCGCTGGCCGCCCTGCAGGAATTGCCGCCGGACCACGGCCTGGTCGTGATCTGGCCCGAGACCGCGGTGCCGTTCCTGCTGGCCGACGACCCCGAGGTGCGCCGGCTGGTGGCGGGCGCCCTGCCGCAGCGGGCCATGCTGCTGAGCGGCACGGTGCGGGCCGAGCGCGGGTCCGACGGGCGGGCACGGCGCGTCTTCAACGCGCTGGTGGCGATCGATCCGGCCGGGGAGGTGCGCGGGGTGTCCGACAAGGTGCACCTGGTGCCCTTCGGCGAGTACATGCCCTTGTCCGGCCTGCTGCCGGTGCGTCTGGTGCAGGGGGGGATGGATTTCACGCCCGGCGAATCCCTGCGCACGGTGCGGGCGGGATGGGTGCCGCCCTTCGGCGGATTGATCTGCTACGAGGTGATTTTTCCCGCGCAGGTTGTACCCACCGACCGTCCGGCCTGGCTGGTCAACGTGACCAACGATGCCTGGTTCGGAATCTCGGCGGGGCCGTGGCAGCACCTGGCGGCGGCGCGCCTGCGTGCGGTCGAGGAAGGCCTGCCGCTGGCGCGGGCCGCGCAGACGGGTGTGTCGGCTGTCTTCGATGCACGCGGGCGTGAGGTTGCGCGGACGGAACTGGGCGAAACCGGGGTGTTGCGGGCGCCTCTGCCCGCGGCGCGTGAGCCCACGCCCTTCGCGCGCTTCGGTCTTGTGATCCCGATCACTTTTGCGTTGGCGCTTCTCGCCCTTGGGTGGTGGTGTGGGCGTGCCGGGCCGCGCTTCGGGCGAGGCGAGCCATGAGGCGCGCTGTTGGATTGTCTCAATTTGCGAGAATAATAAAAAGAGTTGACGAAAGGTGAAGGCGCGCCTATTCCTGCGACACTCGACGGGCGCTAATGCCTGGGTTACCGATTTGCAGAGGGCGCGTGTAGAAATGCGGGGCGCGGAGGGCCGGATGGCGAGTGACGAGACCGTGGAGCGCGTGGAGCGCGAGCATCGGGCCAGCCCGATCGACGTGCATGTCGGCACGCGCGTCCGCCTGCGCCGCACCCTGCTCGGCATGAGCCAGGAGAAGCTGGGTGAGGCGCTCGGCCTCACCTTCCAGCAGATCCAGAAATATGAACGCGGGGTGAACCGCATCGGCGCCAGCCGCCTGTTCGACTTGGCGCGCGTGCTGGATGTGCCGATCGGCTTCTTCTTCGACGACATGTCGCCCGAGCTCGGCGGCAACGCCGCCAACCGCTCCCGCGGCGCCGCCTTCGGCTTCGCCGAGGGGCAGGAGGGCTTCGAGGACGACACGCTGCACCGGCGCGAGACGCTGGAGCTGGTCCGCGCCTACTATCGGATCACCGACCCGTCGGTGCGCAAGCGCGTCTTCGACCTGATCAAGACCCTCTCGCCGACCGAATAGCGTCGGCGCGGGTCACACCCCGCGCGCGCAATGCAGGATCACCACCGGGCGACCCGGGGTGATCTGCATGTCGATCTCATCCGGCTGCGTCCAGCCCAGTGTGATGGTGCCGCTCACCGGGTCCCGCCCGCGTTCCTGCGGCGGGCCGAATTGCCGTTCCATGCGGGCGCGCAACGCCTCCGCCTGAGCCGCCTCCCCCTGTGCCGAGACGCAGACCAGCCCGCCGTTGCGGGCGTCGAAGCCGAAGGCGACGGTCAGGCGCAGCGGGCCGGACCGGAACTCACCGGCGGCCCGGTATTCCATGCGCGCGCCCGGCACGGCGCGGCGCTCCGCCGGCGGCAGCGTTCGCACCGTGCCGGCATTGCGCACGGCGGCGGCGACCTGCCGCTCGGTCATGCCCCAGCGGGTGAATTCCCAATGCGCCGAGGCGGGCCGTGCCAGGCAGGCGAGCGCGCCGGCCAGCACCAGGCCGCGAGCCAGCATCATGCCCGCCCGTGGCAGACCTTGAACTTCTTGCCCGACCCGCAGGGGCAGGGCGCGTTGCGCGGCGTGCGGTGCCAGGTGGCGGGGTCGTTCGGGTCCACGCCCTGCGCGATGGGCCGCGGCGCCGCGGTACCGATCGCCATCGGCACGGCCTCGTAGGTGGTGCCGCCGCCATTGGCCATTTCGAGCTCCGCCGCGGCCATCTCGGGGTCAGGGTGGCGCATGTCGAGGAACCCGATGCCCTCGGGCGAGGGCGGCGGCGCATCCGGGCGCAGTTCGATCCGCAGCAGCAGCGACGTCACCCGCTCGCGCAGGTCCGACAGCATGCCGTTGAACAGCGCGAAGGCCTCGGACTTGTACTCGTTCAGCGGGTCGCGCTGCCCATAGGCGCGCAGCCCGATGCCCTGGCGCAGGTGGTCGAGTGCCAGAAGGTGTTCCTTCCACACCTGGTCGAAGACCTGCAGCAGCAGGGACTTCTCGACCTGGCGCATGATGTCGGGCCCGACATTGGCCGCGCGCGCGGCGTAGGAACGGTCGGCCGCTTCCTCCAGCCGCTCGCGCACCGCGTCGTCGTCGATCCCTTCCTCCTTCGCCCAGTCGGCGACCGGGACATCGAGGTTCAGCACGTCATGCACCTGGCGCTGCAGCGTCTCGAGGTCCCACTGCTCGGGGTAGGCGTTCTCGGGGATGCAGCGGGCGACCAGGTCGGCGATGGTCTCGCGGCGCATCTCCTGCACCGTCTCGGCGACGTCGTCGGCGACCATGAAGGCGCGGCGCTGGGAGTACACCTCCTTGCGCTGGTCGTTCATGACGTCGTCGTACTTGAGAAGGTTCTTGCGCATGTCGAAGTTGCGCGCCTCGACCTTCTTCTGCGCCTTCTCGAGCGCCTTGTTGATCCAGGGATGGACGATCGCCTCGCCTTCCTTGAGGCCGAGGCGCGTGAGCATCCCGCCCATCCGGTCCGACCCGAAGATGCGCATCAGGTCGTCTTCCAGGGAGAGGAAGAAGCGCGACGCACCCGGATCGCCCTGGCGGCCCGACCGGCCGCGCAGCTGGTTGTCGATGCGCCGGGATTCATGGCGCTCGGTGCCGATCACGAACAGCCCGCCGGCGGCCTTCACCGCCGGGCGCACCGCCTCGACCTCGGCCTTGTGCTTCGCGACCGCGGCTTCGTAGCCCTCGCCCTCGTTGGTGCCGGCCTCGTGGCGGGCCAGCATCTCGTAGTTGCCGCCGAGCTGGATGTCGGTGCCGCGGCCGGCCATGTTGGTCGCGATGGTCACCGCCCCCGGGCGGCCCGCCTGGGCGACGATGCCGGCCTCCTGCTCGTGGTAGCGGGCGTTGAGCACCTGGTGCGGGACGTTCTTCTTCTTGAGCAGGGCGGAGATGATCTCCGACTTCTCGATGCTGGTGGTGCCGACCAGCACCGGCTGGCCGCGCTCGCGCGCCTCGGCGATCAGCACGGCCACCGCCTCGTACTTCTCGGCGGCGGTGCGATAGACCTCGTCGTCGCTGTCCTGGCGCGCCACCGGCACGTTGGTCGGGATCTCGACCACGTCGAGCTTGTAGATCTCGGCGAATTCGTCGGCCTCGGTCGATGCCGTGCCGGTCATCCCCGACAGCTTCGGATAGAGCCGGAAGTAGTTCTGGAAGGTGATGGAGGCGAGCGTCTGGTTCTCCGGCTGGACGGTCACGTGCTCCTTGGCTTCCAGCGCCTGGTGCAGCCCGTCCGAATAGCGCCGGCCTTCCATCATGCGGCCGGTGAACTCGTCGATGATGACGATCTTGTCCTGGCGCACGACGTATTCGACATCGCGCTTGAACAGCGTGTGCGCGCGCAGGCTCTGGTTGAGGTGGTGCACGACCGTGACGTTGTGGATGTCGTACAGGTCGCCCTCGGTGACCAGCGCGGCCGCCTTCAGCATCTCCTCGACGCGCTCGCTACCGGCCTCGGTCAGCGTGACGGTGCGCTGCTTCTCGTCCTTCTCGAAGGTGGCCTCGTCCTTCACGAGTTCCTTCACCACCTCGTCCACCTTGCGGTAGAGGTCCGAGGAATCCTCCGACGGACCGCTGATGATGAGCGGCGTGCGCGCCTCGTCGACCAGGATCGAGTCGACCTCGTCCACGATGGCGTAGGCGAAGTCGCGCTGGACCATGTCGTCCAGCCGGTACTTCATGTTGTCGCGCAGGTAGTCGAAGCCGAATTCGTTGTTGGTGCCGTAGGTGACGTCGCAGGCATAGGAGGCGCGGCGTTCCTCGTCGGTCAGGCCATGCACGATGGTGCCGACGGTGAGCCCCAGGAACCTGTAGATCCGCCCCATCCATTCGGCGTCGCGGGTGGCGAGGTAGTCGTTCACGGTCACCACATGCACGCCCTTCGCGGGCAGCGCGTTCAGGTACACCGGCAGGGTGGCGACCAGGGTCTTGCCCTCGCCGGTCTTCATCTCGGCGATCTTGCCCTCGTGCAGCACCATGCCGCCGATCATCTGCACGTCGAAATGGCGCAGGCCGAGCACGCGCCGCGCCGCTTCGCGCACCGTCGCGAAGGCCTCGGGTAGGATGTCGTCCAGGCTCTCGCCCTTGGCCAGGCGCTCGCGGAAGAGCACGGTCTGGTTGGCCAGCGCCTCGTCCGACAGCGCCTGCATCCGGGGCTCGAGCGCGTTGATGGCCGGCACCCGCGCCTGGTAGCGCTTCAGCGCACGGTCGTTCGAGGTACCGAAGATGGCGGCGGCAAGGCGGGCGAACATCGGGGGTGTCGGTCTCCGTCGGGCGGGCGGCCCGGTCGAGCATCGCCCCGCAGCAGGGGCGCGGACTCGTATCGCGCCGCGCCCGGCCGGACCGGGCGGGTCCAGGCGGGTCGCGGCGCGGCCCCGGCAGAGATAAGCGGCGCCACCCCCGGGGTCAACGCCGGCCGGCCCTTCCCCGCCTTGTGGGGCCGTGACGCTTCCGCCATCTTCCGGGCTTCCCCGGATCCGAGAGACCATGACGCCTCGCCTTCGCTCCGCCCATCCGCTCCGCGCGGGCCTCGCCCTGGCGCTCGTCCTTGCCGCCGCGCCCGGTCTCCGGGCCCAGCCCACGCCGGCCACGCCGCCCGGGGACCCCGTGGTGGCGCGCGTGGATGGCGAGCCCATCCTGCTGTCCGACCTGGCGGCCGCCGCGCGCGACCTGCCCGAGGAATTGCGCGGCGCACCCCCGCAGATGCTCTATCCGCTGCTGCTCGACCAGATGATCGCCGGGCGCGCGGTGACCGCCGCGGCGCGGCGCGCCCAGCTCGACCAGGATGCGGAGGTGCGCGCGCGCATCCGCCGGGCCGAGGAACAGGAACTGCAACAGGCCTGGCTGACGCGCGAGATCTCCGCGCGGGTGAACGATGCCGCCATCCGCGCCCGCTACGACCGCGAGATCGCCGCCCGCCCGGCGGAGGAGGAGGTGCGCGCCCGCCACATCCTCGTGCCGACCGAATCCGAGGCGCGCGCCGCGCTGGCCGAGGTGCGCGGCGGCGCCGACTTCCTGGCGGTGGCGCAGCGGCGCTCTACCGGCCCCGGCGCGCGCGAAGGCGGCGACCTCGGCTTCTTCCGTCGCGGCGACATGGTGCCCGAATTCGCCGAGGCCGCCTTCCGCCTGCAGGCCGGCCAGATCAGCGAGGCCCCGGTGCAATCGCCCTTCGGCTGGCACGTCATCAAGGTCGAGGAACGCCGCACCGCCGCCCCGCCGCCCTTCGAGGAAGTGGCCCAGGCCATCCGCCAGCAGCTCATGGAGGCCGAGGTCCAGGGCGCGGTCGAGCGCGCCCGCGCCGAGGCGCGCGTGGAGCGGTTCAACCTGGATGGCTCCGCCCCGCGCGCGATCGATGCCGCGGAGCCGCCCGCCCCCGCCGCGCCGCCGGCCCG
>NZ_JACADR010000245.1 GCF_016106005.1 Roseomonas rosulenta | reverse complement strand
CGTGTGCTCTTCGGATCTCCGCCATGGCGGCGAAGGCCACCGCCGGCCGCGGCACCGCCGGACGGCGCGGCGGCGGCAGGGCGGCGGGCGCCGCCGCATCCTGCCGGAAGGGCAGCCCCGCCAGGATCAGCAGCAGCAGCACGATCGAGAAGAACAGCCAGCCATAGAGCACATGGTCGGCATCCACCGCCGCCGCGCTGCCGCTGTAATGCCCCAGCATCACCAGGCCGAAGCCGCGCATCCCGTTGGCGATGATCGGCACCACCACCGCCAGCACCATCACCAGCAGCCGCCGCCCCGGGCTGCGGAACATCACCATCGCATAGAGCGCGCCGAAGGCGATGGCCGCGATCAGGAAGCGCAGCCCGGCGCAGGCCTCCGCCACCAGGAAGGTGCCTGCCGGGATCTCGATGACGATGTCGTCGACATAGTGCGGGATGCCGGTGAAGCCGAGGCCGAACTCGATCATCCGTGCCGTCACGCGCTGCAGCGTCGGCACGGTGAAGGCGCCGAAGGGCACCAGGAACACCAGGTAGGCCAGGGGCCCCGCCATGGCGCGCCCGAAGCGCAGCCCGAGCACCGCGACCACCATGGCGATGGCCATGGCGACCGCCGCCAGCTGTCGCCCTTCCATGATGCCGAGCCGCTCGGCCATGACCCAGCCGAGGCCGAGCGGCAGCAGCACCAGCGCGACCATGGGCGCGGGCGACGGCACGATCGCCGCGAGCCGCGGGCGCCGCTGCCAGCCGAGCCAGGCCGCGATCGGCAGGATGATCCAGCAATGGTTGTAGGCGGCCGAGCTGTTCCAGACACGGACCGCGGCCGCGACCTCGGGCGCGAAGACCACGCCCCAGGCCGCCAGCGCCGCGGCCAGGGCGAGCAGCGGTGCCCGCCAGGACACATCGCGCGCAAGGGTCGCATCGCCTGGCGGTGGTGCCGGGCGCTCGACGTCGTTCATGCTGCCGCCTCCCGTGCCGCCAGCGGGGCCGGCGCGCCCAGCGCGGCATCGAGGCCGCGCAGCGTCACCGCCCAGTCGTGCCCGGCCTCGACCGCCGCGCGGGCGCGCTGTCCGATGCCCTGGTGGCGGCCGTCCAGCACCTCGCGGATGCGCGCGACCCATTCCTCGGGCGCGCCGGCCAGTAGCAGGTCCTGCCCGGCGGTGGCGCGCACACCCTCGAAGGCCTCGGGCGAGCAGATCACCGGCCGTGCCATGGCCATCGCCTCGAGCACCTTGTTCTGGATGCCGCGCGCGATGCGCAGCGGCGCGACGCAGCAGGCGGCCCCGGCCATGTAGGGCCGCGTGTCGGGCACCGCGCCGGTCACGCATACCGCGGGCAGGTCGGCCAGCGCGCGCACCGCCGGCGACGGCGCCGCACCCACGATCACGAAGACCGCATCGGGCAGCTGCGCGCGCAGCAGCGGCATCACCTCCAGCGCGAAAAAGGCCACCGCCGCGACATTCGGCGGGTAGTCCATGCGCCCGGTGAAGACGATGGCCGGCCCTGGCGCGTCGATCACGCGCGCATGCTCCTGCGCGGGATCGAAAAAGCCGAGATCGACGCCGTTCTCGACCGCGGCGACGCGGCGCGCCGCCTCGGGCGCGAGGGCGAGGAAGCGCGCGGCCTCGGCGGGCGAGACCAGCAGCGTGCGGTCGAATTCCGCCGCGGCGCGGCGTTCGAAGGCCAGCAGCGTGCGCGCCTCGCGCGACCAGACCAGGCGCATCGGCGCGCGCGCGGCCTCGGCATAGGCGCGCCATTTCTCGGAATCGACATCGACCAGGTCGAGCACGCGGCGCGTCGCGGGCGGCGCGGGCCCCATCGCGTAGGGCGCCATGGCGGCGGAGAAGGCGAGCACGGCGTCGTAGCGCCCCGCCGCCAGCCCCTCCCGCGCCCAGGAAGCGAGCCGCGCATCGTGGAACCAGGCGAGGCTGAGCGGCCGCCCGGGCCGCAGCCCCGCCAGCGCCCGCGCGGCGCGCCCGCGCCCGGCGATGACGGCATGCTCAACCGCGGCGCAGCGCCGGCGCAGCACGTCGAGATGCGCGAGATCCGCCGGGTCGTCCACCAGGCAGCCCAGATCGACCTCCCAGCGATCCGCCAGGTGGTCGAGCATGTGCCAGGCGCGAATCTTGTCCCCCTTGTCCGGCGGGTAGGGGATGCGGTGCGCAAGGAACAGCAGGCGGCGCGCCATGCGCGCCTACCCGAGCCCGCGCACGAGGCGCGGCCCGATCAGGTTGGCGATCACGAGCGGCAGCCGCTTCCAGGCCGCGATCAGCAGCCGGTACTTCGGGTTGTTCGGGTTGTTGTCGGGCACCGAGGCACCCTCGGCCAGGCGGTAGCAGTAGTGCAGCTCCTCCGGCGCGAAGCCCCAGTTGCGCTTGAAGTCGAAGGCGCCGGTGCCGGCCTTGCTGCGCCCGAAGTCGAACAGCGTGGCGCCGCGTTCCGCGCCAGCGCGGCGCATCACCTCCCAGTACATCAGGTCGTTGGCGGCGAGGCCGCGGGCCGCGCGCGTGCCGCCGCCGTAATAGGGCAGCACCTCCTCGCGGAAGTGGAAGTTGAGCACGGCCGAGACGGGCCGCCCCTCGTGCAGCACGGTGGTGACGTCGTGCTCACCCGGGAAGGCCGCGGCGAGCAGGCGGAAGTAGCGGCGCGGGAAGACCGGCGAGCCGAGGTTGCGCACGCTCTCGGCATAGATGCGGTGCAGCCGGTCCACGTCGCCGTCGGTCAGTGTTGTCAGCCCGCGCTTGAGCGCCTTGCGCACCTCCGCGCGCTGCTTGCGCGGGATGTTGCGTTCCATGTCCTTGGTGTCGTCGCCGGTGATGGCGATGGCCTTGCGGAAGGTGAAGTAGAGCGGCGGGCGCGGCTGCCAGCCCGGATCGGGCGCGCCGCGCCGGCGGAATTCGAGGCAGGGCACGCCGAGGCGCCGCTGCAGGTCGATCGCGTACGCCTCGAGCGCGGCGGCCGCCTCGCCGCCGGACGCGACCGCGCCGCCATAGACGCAGAAGGGCGTGGAGGCGAGGAGGTCGCCGAACAGCCGCGTGCGCATGCGCGCCATCGGCAGCACGCCGACCACCGCGCCGTCCTGTTCCGCATACACGTAGTGGGTGCCGTGGCCGAAGGCCTCGCGGATCACCCGCGCCCAGGGCGCGAGGTGGAAGAAGGTCGCCTCCGGGGTTGCGCGCACGAAGCGGTCCCAGGCCGGTGCGGCCGCATCGTCGAGTTCGCGGATGCGGATCGCCATCGGCCGGCGCTCAGGCCGCCCGGGCGGTCGGGGCCGGGGCGGGCGCGGCGATCTCGCTGGCGAAGACCTCGTCCACCCGGCCCCAGGCGAAGTCGCGCAGCAGGCGGACGATGCGCTGCTCCATGCTGCCCTGGCGCGTGTAGTGGCGGAACCGGGCGCGGCGCGGCGCGGCGGCGACGCGCGGCTGGCCCGGGTCGATCTCCCACGGGTGGAAGTAGAACATCCCCGCCCGGCCCTCGGCCTGGTTCACGCGACGCAGCGCGGTGCGGAACAGCGGATAGGGGGCGAGGCGGAACCAGCCTCCGCCGGCACAGGGCAAGTTGCGCCCGAAGGCGCGCAGCGTCGTCATGGGCAGTTCGGGCACGCCCTCGGGGTCGGGCAAATGCGGGCCGCGCGGCGCATCCGGCGCGCCATAGAGGTCGTGGCGCAGCGGGAAGACCGAGCTGCTGTAGCGGTAACCTTCCTCGGCCAGAACGCGATGCGCCCAGGGGGTGATGGCCGGCCCGACCGAGAAGGTAGGCGCACGGTAGCCGGTCACGGCGACGCCGCCGGCATCCTCCAGCACGACTTTCGCGCGGCGGATATCCTCGCGGAAGCGCGCCTGGCCGATCTGATGGACCAGCTCGTGCCCGTAGCCGTGGCTGGCGAGCTCGTGCCCGGCCTCGGCGATGCGGCGGACCAGCGCGGGATGGCGCTCGGCGACCCAGCCCAGGGTGAAGAAGGTGGCACGGACGCCGGCTTCGGCGAGGCGGGCGAGGATACGATCGGTGCTGGCGACGACGCGGCTGTCCGAGACCTCCCAGCGTTCGCGCGGGATCACGCCGGCGAAGGCCTGGACCTGGAACCATTCCTCGACATCGACGCTCATGGCGTTGCGCGGGGGCGGGGCGGTCATCGTGCGGCCCGCGCGGCTTCGGCGCTGTCGACCAGCTCCTGGATGCGGCGCAGCAGGCGCTCGCGCCCTGCGGTCAGGTGCTCGAGATTGGCAATGCGGTCTTCCAGGGCGCGAATGGCGTCCTGGATGCCGCGCTCCTCCGGCTCGGGCTCGGGCGCGGCGACGATCTCGCCAAGGTCCTCGTCGAGTTCCTGCGCCGTCGCCTCCGCGAGCTCGGCGGTCAGCACGGTTCGCCCCTCGAGCGAGCCCGAGAGCAGGATGCGCGAGCAGAGCCGGTTGATCCGCCGTGGGATGCCGTCGGTGAAGCGGTGCACGACATCGAGCGCGCCGGGCTGCCATTCCGGGGTGCCGGTCCAGCCGACCGCGCTCATGCGGTGGCGGACATACTGGTGGGTTTCCTCGAGCGTCAGGCTGCCGAGGTGGTAGGCGGCGAGGATGCGCTGGCGCAGCTGGTCGAGGTCGGGTCGCGCCAGGGTGCGGCGCAGCTGCGGCTGGCCCATCAGCACCACCTGCAGCAGCGCGCGCTCGCCCTCGGTGATGTTGGAGAGCATGCGCAACTCCTCGAGCGCCGCGACGGGCAGCGCCTGCGCCTCGTCGACGATGAGGATGTGGCGCATCCCGCGCGAGGAGATGCCCTCCCACAGTCGCGCGACGACGGCGCGCAGGATCTCCGCCTTGCTGCCCTGCGCCTCGGCGCCGAAGGCGACGGCGACCAGGCGCAGCAGGTCATCGGCCTCGACCTGGGTGGTCATGACGCGGGCGATGGCGTGGTCGGCGGAGGGCAGCTCGGCACAGAGCCGCTCGATCAGGGTGGTCTTGCCAGCGCCGACCTCGCCGGTGACCACGATGAAGCCTTCCTTCTGCGACAGGCCGAAGAGCAGGTGCGCATACGCCCGGCTATGCGCCTTGGAGGCGAAGTAGAGCCTCGCATCCGGCGACATCTTGAAGGGATGCTCGCGCAGCCCGTAGCAGTCGATCTGCATCGCCCCCCCTCAGAAGGTCTGGCGCAACCCGGCCAGGACGATGGCCTGCGAATATTCGTTGGTCGCCAGGCTCGAGGACCGGGTACTATAGAGCACGCGCAGGACGCCCGTGAGGCGTTCGTTGATACGGTGGGACAGCGCGGCGCTTGCGAAGACGACATCGGTCGAGGGCTGGTTCGCGGTCTCGGTGCGCCCGACCTGGACGCCGAGGTTGAGCGCCGTCGCGGGCGTCAGCTCATGGGTCCAGGCGATGCCGCCGTAGTAGCCTGTGGTCTCCACGATCTGCGTGCCGCGCGCGGCCGAGACGGGATCCTGCTGCTGGTAGAAGGCGGAGATCGTGACGCTGTCGCGCGGCCAGGCCTGGGTCAGGGCCACCGACCCGGTCTTGGTCCTGAACAGGCCGCTCTGCACCGGGCTGAAGGAATTGGCATAGAGCACCGGCGCACCGGAGGCCGCGTCCACCGGATTGCCGAGCGCATCGAGCGTGGTGGTGTCGAGCAGGCTCTGTGCATTGGTCGCCGAGGTGGCGAGGCGCTCGACGTAGCTCGCCGTCAGCCGCGTGAAGCCGCCAAGCTGGATGCCGGCGTCGAGCGAGGGGCTGTCGAAGCCGCCGCGATGCCCGTAGCGCGCGATGATGAAGCTGTCGGGCGTGGGCGTGAGGCGCACACCCACCGTCCAGATGGCATCGCTGATACGCGCGGGGTTGGTGCCGCCGTACTCGATGTTCTCGTAGCCGCCTTCCAGCAGCACGGCGATGGTGGGCGTGATGGCGTAGCGCGCCTCGAGCGCGGTCACGAAGACATGCGCGCCGTCATAGACCCCGGTGCCCGAGAAGGCGGTGCCGTCGATGCGCCCCTGCAGCGCGAGCGGGCCGAAATCCTCCCCGCTGCGCACCACGAGATAGCCGCGGTTCGAGATGTAGTCCTGGTTCTGGAAGCTGGGCAGCGTGGCGCCGGGCTGCAGGAACTGCGTGGTGCCCTCCTGCTGCGAATAGGCGAAGGTGTAGCCGAGCTGGGCCGTCGCGGTGCTTCCGAAGCGATGGACGTAGTAGGGCGAGACCTGGAAGAGGTAGGTCTGCACCTGGTTGTTGCGGTTGGACTGCAGCACATTGTCCGGCACCACCCCGCCGCTGGTGGTGCTGAGGCTCGCCGAGCCGCGGATATCGAGGAACAGCGCGTCTGGCACGAGCTCCGCCAGGATCTGTCCGCTGCCCAACTGCGCGAAGCTGTTCTGGCTGGTGTAGGTGGCGTATCCCGTCGCGACCGGGGCGTAGTTGATGGTGGCGCGCACGCGCTCCGTCGCGCCATCGATCAGGATGCCCGGCGTGATGTTCGTGAAGACATCGGAACGCGCGTTGTCGCGCGTCTGGAAGACGTTGTTGGTCGCGCCGACATTGATCGCGATGCTGGGCACGATGTTCCAGGCGCGCCCGGGATCGTCCGGGGCGGTGGCCTCGCCGGGCGCGGCGAAGGGCGCGCCGAAGGGGCCGAGGCGGACCGGCGGGGCGGTGGCGGCGCCTTCCCCGGCGGCGTCCGCTGGGGCAGTGCGACCGGGTGCCGGCTCCTGCGCTCCGCCAAAGGGGATGAGCGGCGCGCCGAGCGAGGCGCCGCCGACCGGCGCTCCGCGCGGCCCGG
>NZ_JACADR010000244.1 GCF_016106005.1 Roseomonas rosulenta | reverse complement strand
CGGCCTCGCCCTGGACGGGCTGTGGCTGGAGGCGCCGCTGCCCGTGCTGCGCGCGCGCATCGCCGCGCGGCGCGACGATGCCTCGGACGCCGACGAGGCCGTGCTGCTGCGCGCCGCCGCCGCCGATCCGGGCGAGATCGCCTGGCGGCGCATCGACGTGACGACGCGCGGCGAGGACGCCGCGCGCGCCGCCCTTGGCATCGAGGGCTGATTCCTGTGCTAGGCTTCCCTCCGCAGGGAAGAGACGACAAGACGAACCGCGGTTGGGGAGACTGAGACCATGGCCTATCGCCGCCTGCTGCTGCCGCTGACCGGCACCGCTTCGGGAGAAGCGGCGCTCGCTACCGCGCTCATCGCCGCGCGCGCCTGGGGCGCGCATGTGCATTGTCTGCATGTGCGCGTCGATGCGCGCGACGTCGCCCCGCTCGCGGGCGAGGGCCTGTCGGGTGCGATGATCGAGGAGATGATGGCCGCGACCGAACGCGAGAGCGGCGAGCGCGCCGATCGCGTGAAGGCGCTGTTCGACCGCTTCACCTCGGGCCTGGGTGGCGTGACGCTGGCCGACAACCCCGACACCGCCGCCAAGACCGAGGGCCCGACCCTGTCCTTCGAATCCATCCCCGGCCGGGAGGAGGACGTGGTGGCGCAGCAGTCGCGCCTGTACGACATGGCCGTGGTGCCGCACCCCGAGGCGGGCGAGGACGTGTCGTCCTCCGACGCGCTGCACGCCATCCTGTTCGATTCCGGCCGCCCGGTGCTGATCGCCCCGCGCGTCGCGCCGCCCGACATCGGCACGCGGGTCTGCGTCGCCTGGAATGGCACGGCAGAGAGTGCCGCCGCCGTCGCCGCCGCGCTGCCCTGGCTGCACAAGGCATCGGCCGTGCGCATCCTGGCCTCGGACGAATACCAGCGGCGCGGGCCGAAGGCCGAGGGCATCCAGGCCTATCTGCGCTGGCACGGCATCCAGGCCGAGATCACCCTCTTCAAGCCGGCCACGCGGGAAGTGGGCGCGGGGCTGCTCGGCGCGACGCGCGACTTCGGGGCCGACCTGCTGACCATGGGCGCCTATTCGCATTCGCGGCTGCGGCAGCTGATCCTGGGCGGTGTCACGCGCCACGTGCTGGAGAATGCCGAGATTCCCGTGATGATGTGCCGCTGACCGGGGCATCATCACCGGCCTGAATGGACGCGATCAGGCCGGCCGCGTGGCGCGGGCCGGCGCGGCCGCCTATCTCCCGCTGCAACAGGCGCGGACCCGCGCGCCGCAGACGGAGCAAGGCACCATGATCGACGTGCGACCCTTTTCGAGCCTCGGCAAGGCGAAGTTCGGCTGGCTCGACGCCAACCACCACTTCTCCTTCGGCCACTACATGGACCCGCAGCGCATGGCCTGGGGCAGGCTGCGCGTGTGGAACGACGACGAGATCGCGCCGGGCACCGGCTTCGACCCGCACCCGCACCGCGACATGGAGATCATCACCTATGTCCGCGAGGGAGCGATCACCCACAAGGACAACATGGGCAACGAAGGCCGCACTGAGGCCGGCGACGTCCAGGTGATGAGCGCGGGCACCGGCGTGGTCCATGCCGAGTACAACCTCGAACCCGGCAAGACCACGCTGTTCCAGATCTGGATCATGCCCGACCGCCGCGGCGCCAAGCCCTCCTGGGGGGCCAAGAAGTTTCCCAAGGAGAAGCGCGAGGCGGGGTTCGACGTGCTGGCCTCGGGCCGGACGCAGGATGAAGGCAACGGCGCGCTGCCGATCAACGTGGACGGCGCGGTGCTCGCCACCACGCTGAAGAAGGGGCAGACGCTGGTGCAGCCCCTCGGCGAAGGGCGCGCTGCCTACATCGTGCCGGCCCGCGGCGCGGTCACGGTGAACGGCGTCGCGGCGCAGGCGCGCGACGGCATCGCCATCCGCGACGAGCGCGAATTCGCCATCACGGCGACCGAGGATGCGGAGCTGGTGATGGTGGAAGTCGCCGCCGACTGAAGGCGGCCGCCTTGCCGCTGCGGGCTGTGCGCCCGGCGATCCCGCCGGGCGCACCGCGCGCGGGTCCTGCGTCGCGGATGCGCGCCGCCAGTCTCCGCTTGACGCCGCGGCCGGGCGCGGCGGACCCTTCTCCAGCGGGAGCGCAACGGACGCTTCCGCCATGAGGGAGGACGCGCCATGCGCCGCACCGGCATCGCGATCGGGGCTGTTCTCCTGACGGCCGCGCTGGGCCTCGGGACTCCGGCCATCGCCCAACCGGCGCCCGCGCCGCCGCAGTACCAGGTGGACCCCTTCTGGCCGAAGCCGCTGCCCAACAACTGGCGCATCGGCCAGGCGGCCGGCGTCGCGGTCGATGCGCGCGACAACATCTGGGTCATCCATCGCCCGCGCACCCTGACCGAGGATGAACGCGGCGCGACGCTGACCCCGCCGCGCTCCGAATGCTGCATCCCCGCCCCCTCGGTCATCCAGTTCGACCCGGACGGCAACGTGATCCGCGCCTGGGGCGGGCCGGGCCACCACCCCTCCTGGCCCGAGAACGAGCACGGCATCAGCATCGACCACGAGGGCAATGTCTGGATCGGCGGCAACGGCACGAACGACCATGTGCTGCTGAAGTTCACGCCCGAAGGCCGCTTCCTGATGCAGATCGGCCGCTACCGCGAGACCGGCGGCAGCAACGACACCACGCGGCTCGGCCGCCCCGCGGATGTCGAGGTCGATCCCGAGAATGGCGAGATCTTCGTCGCCGACGGCTACCAGAACCGCCGCGTCATCGTCTTCGACGCCGCCGGCAACTACCGCCGCCACTGGGGCGCCTATGGCAGCCCGCCGGGACCCGACGCACCGCTGCCGGCCTATCGCCCCGGGCAGCCGCCGGCCGACACCTTCCGCAACCCCGTCCATTGCGTGCGCCTGGCGCGCGACGGCCTGGTCTATGTGTGCGACCGCGGCAATGACCGCATCCAGGTGTTCCGCCGCGATGGCACCTTCGTGCGCGAGATCTTCGTCGCCACCGACACGCTGGGCAGCGGTTCGGTCTGGGACATCGAGCTGTTCCCGGATGCAGGCCAGACCACGCTGTTCGCCGCCGACGGCTCGAACAACACGGTCTGGCTGATGTCGCGGCAGGAGGGCACCGTCACTGGCCGCTTCGGCCGCGCCGGGCGCAATGCCGGCGAGTTCCACTGGGTCCACAACATGGCCGGCGACAGCCGCGGCAACCTCTACACGACCGAGGTGGACACCGGAAAACGCGCGCAGCGCTTCCGCCTGGTGACGCCGCTGCCGCCGGCACGCTGAACGGCAGCGCAAACCCCACCGCCGAGACCGCGGCGCCGCCGCAGACCGAAAGGCCCGCCCCACCCATGCCCAGCCTGCCCGACGGCACGACCATCCCCGCCCTCGGCCAGGGCACCTGGCACATGGGGGAAGGCGCACGGTCGCGCGCAGAGGAAGCCGACGCGCTGCGCGTCGGCCTCGACCTCGGCATGACGCTGATCGACACCGCCGAGATGTACGCCGAGGGCGGCGCCGAGGAAGTGGTCGGCGACGCCATCGCCGGGCGGCGGGACGAGGTCTTCCTCGTCAGCAAGGTCTACCCGCACAACGCATCGCGCCGCGGCGTCATCGCCGCCTGCGAACGCAGCCTGAAGCGCATGCGCATCGAGACCATCGACCTGTACCTGCTGCACTGGCGCGGCTCTCACCCGCTGAGCGAAACCGTGGAGGCCTTCGACGCGCTGAAACACGCCGGCAAGATCCGCCACTGGGGCGTGTCCAACTGCGATATGGACGACCTCGAGGAACTCGGCCCCGCCCTGGCCGACTGCGCCACCGACCAGGTGCTCTACAGCCTCGAGCACCGTGGCATCGAGTTCGACCTGCTGCCCTTCTGCGCCAGGCACCGCATCCCGGTCATGGCCTATTCGCCCGTCGGCCAGGGCGGCAAACTCCTGCGCCACCGCGCCCTGCACGAAGTCGCCGCCCGACACGGCATCACGCCAGCGCAGGTCGCCATCGCCTGGACCCTTCGCGACCCCAACATCGTCAGCATCCCCAAGGCATCCGACCCGACCCACATCCGCCAGAACGCCGCCACCCGCGACATCCGGCTGACACCCGCCGACCTCGCAACCCTCGACGCCGCCTTCGCACCACCGACACGCAAACGCGGGCTGGCGATGCTGTAGGGCGTGCGTCGCGCGGGGGAGGGCTTTGCCCTCCCCCGGAACCCCCACCCACCAAGGGCCTAAGGGCCCCTGGACCCATCGACTTGTTCGGGGGAACTGGGGAGGGGCATGGCGGCCCTTTGGCGTCGGTGGTTCCGGCGATGCCCCTCCCCAATTCCCCCGATTGAGATCCGCGATCCAAGGGGCCGTTGCCCCTTGGTTGGGGGAGGTCCGGAGGGGGGCAAAGCCCCTCTCCGGCGCGCCCGCCCCGTCCTACCGGAACACCGGCACCGCGTTGTCGTCCTGTTGTGGTGGTGGCGGTGCGTCGATGGTCACGCTGGCCGGGTCCACGCCGGTGCCGCGGTCGAGCCAGTAGGTCACGCTTTCCGGCCAGGCGATGACGATGGCGACCAGCAGCAGCTGCAGGAACAGCCACGGCACGGCGCCCCAGTAGATGTCGCGGCTCAGCACTTCCTTCGGCGCGATGCCGCGCAGGTAGAACAGCGCGAAGCCGAAGGGCGGGTGCATGAAGGATGTCTGCATGTTGATGCAGAGCAGCACGCCGAACCACACGAGGTCGATGTCGAGCTTGGCCGCGACCGGGGCCAGCAGCGGCACCACGATGAAGGCGATCTCGAAGAAGTCGAGGAAGAAGGCCAGGAAGAAGATGAAGACGTTGACGAACACCAGGAAGCCGGTCTGCCCGCCCGGCAGGTGGGAGAGCAGGTGTTCGATCCAGTGCGAGCCTTCCACGCCCTGGAACACCAGCGAGAAGACGGTGGCGCCGATCAGGATGAAGATCACCATGGCGGTGATGCGCATGGTGTTGGCCATGGCTTCGCGCAGCAGCCGCCAGGTGAAGCGCCCGTTCATCATGGCGAGCACCACGGCGCCGACGGCGCCCATCGCACCTGCCTCGGTGGGGGTGGCGAGGCCCATGAAGATCGTGCCGAGCACGAGGAAGATCAGCACGATCGAGGGCACCATGCCCTTCATCACGCGCCACCACAGCCCCCAGCCGCGCGGCACCAGGGCCTCGGGCGGCAGGGGTGGGACCTTGTGGGGTGCGAAGAACGACACCGCCGCGATGAAGCCCATGAAGAGCAGGATCTGCAGGACGGATGGCCCGATCGCCCCGGCATACATGTCGCCGACCGACTTGCCGAGCTGATCGCCCAGCACGATCAGCACCAGCGATGGCGGGATGACCTGCGTGATGGTGCCCGAGGCCGCGATCACGCCGGTCGCGATGCGCATGTCGTAGCCGTAGCGCATCATGATGGGCAGCGAGATCATGCCCATGGCGATGACCGAGGCAGCGACGGTGCCGGTGATGGCGCCGAGCACCGCGCCCACCAGGATCACGGCATAGGCGAGCCCGCCTGGCACCTTGCCGAACAACTGCCCGGTGCCTTCCAGCAGGTCTTCGGCCAGGCCGCAGCGTTCCAGGATGGCGCCCATCAGGGTGAAGAACGGGATCGCCAGCAGCAGGTCGTTGGACAGGATGCCGAAGACGCGCAGCGGCAGGTTGCCCAGGTAGGCGGTGGTGAAGAAGCCCAGTTCGATCGACAGGAAGCCGAAGAACAGCCCGACCGCGGACAGGCTGAAGGCCACCGGGAAGCCCAGCAGCAGGAACAGCACCAGCCCGCCGAACATCAGCGGCGGCATGATCTCCATCGAAGGCATCACTGCTCCGGGCGCTGGTATTCGTCGAGCCGCACGAGGGCCGGGTCCATGCCGCGCAGGGCGGCGATGCGCTTCACCAGTTCCGAGAGCCCCTGCAGGCTGACCAGCGCGAAGCCCAGCGGCAGCAGGATCTTGACCGGCCAGCGCAGCAGCCCGCCGGCATTGGCGGAGGTCTCCCCGCGCATCCAGGAATCGACGAAGAAGGGCCAGGTCATCCAGGCCAGCAGCAGCATCGCCGGCATCAGGAAGAAGATGATGCCGAAGACGTCGATCCAGAGCTTCGTGCGCGGCCCGACCCAGCCATAGACCAGGTCCACCCGGACATGCTCGTTGCGCTTGAGGGTATAGGCGGCGCCGAGCATGACGGTACCGGCAAACAGGTACCACTGCACCTCGAGCCAGGCGTTGGATGACAGCGACAAGCCGTAGCGCATCGCGGCATTGCCCGCGCTGATCGCGCAGGCCGAGAGCACGAGCCAGTCGGCCACGCGGCCGAACAGCGCGTTCATCGCGTCCACGCCGCGGCTGAAGCCGAGCAGCGCGTGCATCTAACGGGCGTCCGGGCCGCGCTGCGGCCGGTCCTGGCGGCGCATGGCGCGCGAGCCTCCGTGCGATTGGCCCCCAAGTGAGGCGGCGCCGCGTCTAGCGCGGTTTGCCATCGGTCGGAAGGGGCATCGGTCCGCGGCGGGTTTGGCGCCGGCGGAACGGTCCGCGCCCGGTGGCCGCGCAGGCTGGCCCCGGCGCCGCGCGGGGGCCTATCCTGCCGGCGTGACTCGATGCTCCCGGCCGTGTTGACGGTCCTCGCCCTGCTGGTCGGTGCCCTGGCTGTGCTGGGGGCGGCCGCTTGGCCGCTGGCCCGCTCGGCCGCCGGGGCGCGGGCGGTGCATGGCGCGGTGGCGGTGGCGGGGCTGCTGCTGGCGGCGGGTGGGCTGGCCGGGCTGCTGGGC
>NZ_JACADR010000243.1 GCF_016106005.1 Roseomonas rosulenta | reverse complement strand
GCGAAGGCCGGCCGTGCCAGCGGGGCCAGCGCCGTCGCCGCGAGCGGCGCCAGGGCGGCGGCGCCGAGCGCGCGGCGGGAGAGGGTGAAGCGCTGCATCCGAAGGCCTCCTGCATGCGTAGAAGGGGGATGATCACGATCGCACGCCCGTCCTGCAATGGGTCGTTTCGCTTGACCGGCGCCAGAAAGCCATGGCCACTTCGGAGCCGACCATGAGTGCTGACGACGACCTGCCCCGATTGCTCGCCGCCGTGGCGAATGGTGACGGTGCCGCCCTCAGAAGCGTGTATGAGCGGCAGTCCGTTCGCCTCTTTGGTGTGGCGAACGCCATCCTGCGCGACCGCGATGTCGCGGCCGACGCGGTGCAGGACGCCTTCGTGAAGATCAGCCGCCGCGCGGCCCAGTTCGACCCGGCGCGCGGCAGCGCCGAGGCCTGGCTCGCCGGTATCGTGCGCCACGCCGCGCTCGACATCATCCGCGCCCGCGGGCGCGAGACGCCGACGGACGACCCGACGCTGGGCGACGAGGCGGTGGCGCCGGAAGCCGAGGAACGCCTGGCCGCAAGCGCCGAGGGGCGCCGCCTGCGGGATTGCCTCGCGGCGCTCGAGCCGAAGAACCGCGAAGGCATCATCCTCGCCTTCGTGCATGGCCTGTCGCATCCGCAGGTGGCGGCGCGTCTCGACCTGCCGCTCGGCACGGTGAAGTCCTGGATCCGGCGCGGGCTGCTCGCACTCCGGGAGTGCCTGGCATGATCCCGACCGATCCCGCCGAACGCGACGCCATGGCCGGCGAATATGTGCTCGGCACGCTCGATGCGCATGACGCCCGCGAGGTGGAGCGCGCCATGGTGGAGGATCCGGAGTTCCGCGCGCTGGTCGAGGCCTGGGAGGAGCGCCTTGCGCCACTGACCGCGCTCGCCCTGCCGGAAGCGCCGCCGCCCGGCCTGTGGGAACGCATCGAGGCGGCGCTCGAGGGCGCGCGGCCGCCCGTGCCGGCGCCTGTGGCGAAGCCGTCGGGCTTCTGGCGGGTCTGGGCTTTCGGTGCGTCGGCGGTCGCAGCGGGCCTGGCGGCCTTCCTGGTGCTGCGCCCGATGCCGGCGCCGCCGCTGATGACGGTGTTGCTGACCCAGCGTGACCAGCCGGCCTGGCTGGTCGAATCCGATGGCGGCGCGCTGCGCTTGGCTGCGCTGAACCCTCAGCCCTTGCCGCCCGATCGCGTCATGCAGCTCTGGGCGCTGCCGCAGGGGGCCACAGCGCCCACCTCGCTCGGTCTGATTCCCCCGCAGGGGCGGCTGACCGTCACACCGGCGACGATCCGGCCGGAGCCTGGGATGTTGATCGAGATCTCCCTGGAACCGCCCGGCGGGTCGCCGACCGGGCGGCCGACGGGGCCGATCCTGTTCATCGGCCGGCTGGCGCCGGCGCGCGGGGCGTGAGGCGCTACGCCAGCACCCGCCCCGCCACGACATCGAGCTTCGCCAGCAGGTCCGGGTCGCGCTTCTCCGGCGCGGTGACCAGCGCGTGGTCCAGCGCGCGGTCGCAGCCGGCAGGGCAGGGGCCGCGCTCCGCGCCGAGCATCGGCACCACAGCCTTGACCAGCGCGCGGGCGCGGTCGGCATTGGAGAACAGCACCTTCACCACCTGTTCGACGGTGACGTGGTCGTGGTCCGGGTGCCAGCAGTCGAAGTCGGTGACCATGGCCATGGTCGCGTAGCAAAGCTCCGCTTCCCGGGCGAGTTTCGCCTCGGGCATGTTGGTCATGCCGATCACGTGGCAGCCCCATTGGCGGTACAGCAGGCTCTCGGCCTTTGTGCTGAACTGCGGGCCTTCCATGACCAGGTAGGTGCCGCCGCGGCGATAGGGCAGGTCGATCTGCCGGGCCGCGGCTTCCAGCGCATCGCCCAGGCGGGGGCAGACCGGGTGCGCGACCGACACGTGGGCCACGCAGCCCGCGCCGAAGAAGGACTTCTCCCGCGCGAAGGTGCGGTCGATGAACTGGTCGACGATGACGAAATGGCCGGGCGGCAGGTCCTCCCGCAGCGAGCCGACCGCCGAGAGAGAGATGAGCTCGGTGCAGCCGATCCGCTTCATCGCGTCGATATTGGCGCGGTAGTTGAGCGCGGAGGGCGGCGTGGGGTGCCCGCGCCCGTGTCGCGGCAGGAAGGCGACGCGCACGCCGTGCAGGCGGCCGGTGAGGATCTCGTCCGACGGGTCGCCCCAGGGGGTGCGGACTTTCACCCAGGCGCGGTCGTCCAGGCCATCGAGGTCATAGACGCCGGAGCCGCCGATGAAGCCGATCATGGGGGTGATGGTGTCGGGCATGCGGGGAGTCTTTCTCCGGGTCGCGGGGTTGCGCGGGGTGTAGCGCGGGGCGGCGCGCGTGCTAAGCGGGCAGCATGTCGCCCGCCATTCGAATCGTGCTGTTGCTCCTTGTCCTCGTCGCATGTGGCGACCGCGCGGGCGAGCGTGACGGGCTCGGCCCCCGTGGCACCGCGCTGCCGCCGCCCGATCCGGCAACCGGCCAGGCGCGCATGGCGCTGCCGGCGCGCTAGCGATTACCGCAGCACGCGGTTCACGAAGAGCCCGACGGCCGCCAGCAGCGACCCCAGCAGCGTCATCCCGATCGTCCAGGCCAAGGCGAAGCCATCCGCGACATCCGCCCAGGGCCGCCCCCCGGCGACCCGCACCGTGATGGGCGTGCCTGCCGGGAAGCGCGCGACCTCCATCTCCAGGACGCGGCGATGGGTCGTCTGCTCGCCGATGGACATAGCACCGACCTCCGCCTCCTCACCCGATCCGGGCGGCCAGGCGACCAATACCGCGGTGCGCGCATAGGGGAAGACGCCGTCCGGCTCGATGATCCGCGCTCTGGTCACGGTCGTCTGCACGGGCGCGTGCCACAGGCTCTCCAGCGGCGGCGCGCCGCGCCCGGGCGCGCCCAGCAGCGCCATCGCGACCATGCCGAGGCCAAAGGCCGGCAGGAGCCAGCGAAAGACGAAGCCGATCATCCGTCGAGCACGTCGTCTTCCGGCTTGCGCCGCGCACGATGCCGGTCGATCCACCCCGCCACCGGTCGCAGCAGCACGTTCACCGCCAGCACCAGCGCCGTCACCACGAGCGCCGCGGCGAATTCGCGCACCCCGATCAGCACGCCCAGCATCGCCACGCACCAGATCGTCGCCGCATCGCCTAGTCCCGTGACGCTGCGCCCTGCCTTGATGATCGCCCCCGCGCCGAGGAACCCCACCCCCGTCGCCACCGCCCCGAAGGCGTGGCCCCAGGCGGCATCCGGCAACCGCGACACGACCATGCAGGCGAATCCCGCCGAGGCCAGCGCCACCAGCGTGCAGGTGCGGATGCCCACCGCGCTGGTGCTGATGCCGCGCTCGATGCCAATGGCCGCGCCGACCACGAAGGCCAGCAGCAGCACGATGGCCGTGCCGGCCTCCGGCCCCAGCCCGTTCAGCCAGGCATCGATCGCGGCGTTCACACGTTGAAGCGGAACAGCAGCACGTCGCCATCCTTCACGACGTACTCCTTGCCTTCCACCCGCATCTTGCCGGCTTCCTTGGCCCCCTGCTCGCCGCCCAGCGCGACGTAGTCATCATACGCGATCGTCTCGGCGGCGATGAAGCCGCGTTCGAAGTCGCCATGGATCACGCCGGCGGCCTGCGGGGCCTTCATCCCCTTGAGGATTGTCCAGGCCCGCGTCTCCTTCGGCCCAACCGTGAAGTACGTGATCAGCCCGAGCAGCGCGTAGCCGGCGCGGATGATGCGATCGAGCCCGGAATCCTCGAGGCCCAGCGAGCCCAGGAAGTCCCCGCGGTCACCCTCGGGCATCTGGCTGATCTCGGCCTCGATGGCGGCCGAGACCACCACCGCCTGCGCGCCCTCGGCCTTCGCCTTCTCGAACACCCGCGCGGAATAGGCATTGCCCGTCGCGGCGGAGGCTTCCTCGACATTCGCCACATACAGCACGGGCTTGGTCGTCATCAGCTGCAGCTTCGCCGCCGCCGCTTCCTCACCGCGCGGCACCGCCGTGCGGGCCGGCTTCCCGGCCTCTAGCGCCGCCTTGATGGGTTCGATCAGCGCCATCTGCGCGACCGCTTCCTTGTCCCCGCCGCGCGCGCGCTTCACCAGGCCCTGGGCGCGCTTCTCCAGCGATTCCAGGTCGGCCAGCATCAGCTCGGTCTCGACCGTCTCGGCATCGCGGATCGGGTCGACGCTGCCTTCCACATGCGTGACGTCGGTGTCCTCGAAGCAGCGCAGGACATGGACGATGGCGTCCACCTCGCGGATGTTCGCCAGGAACTGATTGCCCAGCCCCTCGCCCTTCGACGCGCCGCGCACCAGGCCCGCGATGTCCACGAATTCGAGGCTGGTCGGGATGATCTTCGCCGACTTGCCGATCCGCGACAGCGCCTCGAGCCGCGGGTCGGGCACCGCCACGCGCCCGACATTGGGCTCGATCGTGCAGAACGGATAATTCGCCGCCTGCGCCGCGGCGGTCTGCGTCAGCGCATTGAACAGCGTGGACTTGCCGACATTCGGCAGGCCCACGATCCCGCAGTTAAAGCCCATTGTTCATCCCCTGGCCGCCCGCGGGCGGAGCGGCCTTCCGCCAGGCCGCGTCGAATTCCTCGGCGAAGGTCTCGGCGATGGTCGCTGCCGCGATCCGCGCCGCGCCGTCATCGGTCACCGGCGCGAGCGCGGCGGCGCGAAGATGTCCCACCATCTCACCGACCGAGAGCGTGCTGCGCGGCAGCCGCCCCACCGTCTCATGCGCCGCGCGCGCCGGGTCGCCGGTGAAGCGCAGCAATTGCCGCGCCGCCAGAAGCAGCGCCCCGGCCAGGGCCGCGCCCTCGCGCGTGCCCTCGCGCATGATGCGGCGGTCCTCCGCCTCGGGCGAGAAGCCATCGAGCGTGAACAGGTCCAGCGTCGCGCGCAGCCCGGCCGCCGCCGAGGCCAGGCTCTCCGCCTCGCGCACCAGGGCGGAGGACAGGATCGCCGTGCCATGCGCGAAATCCTGCGCGCTCAATCCGCTGAAGGCGATGTCGGGCGGCGTTTCCTCTTCCATCACCCCTCCTGCGTCAGAAGCGCCACGCGCGTCATGAAATCCTCGGGCTTGCCCTCGGCCAGCAGCTGCGCGCACTCCGCCACCGCATCGAGAAGCCGCCCGACCCAGGCCTGGTCCTGCTTCGCGAAATTGCCCAGCACATGTCCCGTGACGGCGTCCTTGTGGCCGGGATGGCCGATGCCCAGGCGCACGCGCCAGAACTCCGCGCTTGCGAAGGCGCGGCGCATGTCGCGCAACCCGTTGTGGCCGGCAACGCCGCCGCCCTTCTTCACCCGCACCTTGCCCGGTGCGAGGTCGAGCTCGTCGTGGAAGGCCGTGACGCCCTCGACGGGAATCTTCAGGAACGCGGCGGCCGGCTGCACCGCATCGCCGCTCGCGTTCATGTAGGTCATGGGCTTGAGCGCCAGCACGCGCCGCCCGGCCACCACGCCCTCGGCCACCTCGCCCTTGAAGCGCTTGCGCCAGGGGGTGAACCGATGACGGCGGGCGATCTCGTCCAGAGCCATGAAGCCGATGTTGTGGCGCTGGCGGGCATGCTCGGCGCCCGGATTGCCGAGGCCGACCCAGAGCAGCGGTCCATCCATCACAAAAGCAAGGCCGGGGGAGTGAACTCCCCCGGACCCCCTCCTTCTTCTGGCCGTTGGGGACTGACAGCCATGGCCTGCCCCAACCCCCAGATCACTTCTTCTTCTTGGCGTCCTTCGCGGGCGCGGCGGCGCCGGCGGCAGGGGCCTTCTGCTTGATCGCCTCGACCGGGCCGGCGGCGGCCACCGGCGCGGCATCATCGACCACGGTCGGGGCGGCGATCGAGGCCACCATGAAGTCACGGCCCACGATGACCGGCTTCGCGCCGAACTGGTCCTTCACGGCGGACCAGCGCAGGCCGTCGCCGATCGCGGCCTCGGCCAGGTCGATCTCGAACTTCTCGGGCACGTTCTCGGGGTCGGCCATGACCTCGATCTCACGGCGCACGACGTTCAGCACGCCGCCGGCCTTGATGCCGGGGCAGGTGTCCTCGTGCAGGAAGGCCACCGGCACCTTCACGCGGATGCGCGAACCAGGTGCGAGGCGCTGGAAATCCACATGGATCGGGCGGTCGGTGACCGGGTGGAACTGCACGTCGCGCATCAGGCAGCGCTCGGTCGCGCCACCCTTCACCGCCACTTCGTACAGGTGAGACTGCCAGCCGCCCTTGTGCAGCTCTTTCATCACGTCGCGCGGGTCGAGCGCCGCGAGCGTCGCGTCCTTCTTCGCGCCGTAGATGACAGCGGGGACAAGCCCCTGACGCCGGGTTGCGCGGGCTGCCCCCTTACCTGCCTGCTCGCGCGCCTCGGCCTCGATCCGGATGGTCTGGACCATGGTCGTTGCTCCTTCAGGTGAATGCTGTCGCCGAACCGGGGACCCCGGAACGACAAGCGCCGGCCTCCAGGGGTGCCGGCGCGGGCCGGTTCTAGGTGAAGCGCTTCAGCGGCGCAAGCGCAGCGGCCTTGACGGGGCCGGTGGTGGTGGCGAAGCGTTACGCGAATGGAAGGCCTGATTCTCCTCGTCGCGCTCCTGATCGTCGGCGGCTGGATCCTCGGCGTTGCCGGCTTCGTGCGCGCGGGCGCGGCGCGGCGCGAAGCCCGCGCCTTGCAGGCCCAGATCGCCGCGCTGCGCGCCGAGGTCGGCGGCATGGCCGGTGCGCTGATCGCCGCCGGCTTCCGCCCGCCGGAACCCGCGCCCGCACCGTC
>NZ_JACADR010000242.1 GCF_016106005.1 Roseomonas rosulenta | reverse complement strand
CCGCCAGGCCGCGGCCGGACAGCCGCGCGATGCACGCGGCACGCGCCAGGCGGCGACCCGCGCGGGCACCCGCCAGCAGGCGGCGGCGAATTGCCGCGGCCGCAACTGCGCCCCGCGCAGCCGCTCCGTCTCCTGGCAGGGCGGGCTCGAGCCAGCCACCAACACCCAGGCCCATGACTGCCCGAGCGGCACGCTGGCCACCCTGGCCCATGGGCACACCAACATCGTCCGCTGCATGCCCCTGTAACGGGCCAGCCTTGCCGCCCGCCGGGCCGCGGAGTAGGTAGCAGCGCGCTTTTGCGCACTGCATCAGACCCGAGGAAGGCTCCATGGCCCGCAAGAAGATCGCGCTGATCGGCGCCGGCAATATCGGTGGCACGCTGGCCCACCTGATCGGCCTCAAGGAACTGGGTGACGTCGTCATGTTCGATGTCTTCCCCGGTGTGGCGGCGGGCAAGGCGCTCGACATCATGCAGTCGGGGCCAGTGGACGGCTTCGACAGCGCCATGGCCGGGACGGGCGACTACAGCGCGATCGCGGGCTCGGACGTCGTCATCATCACCGCCGGCTTCCCGCGCATGCCGGGCATGAGCCGCGACGACCTCGTCTCGAAGAATGCCGGCGTCATCGCGCAGGTCGCCGAGGGCGTGAAGCAGCATTGCCCCAATGCCTTCGTCATCGTCATCACCAATCCGCTCGACGCGATGGTGTGGGTGTTCCGCGAGAAGTCGGGCCTGCCCGCGAACAAGGTCGTCGGCATGGCCGGCGTGCTGGATTCGAGCCGCTTCCGCCTGTTCCTCGCGCAGGAATTCAATGTCTCGGTCGAGGACGTGACCGCCTTCGTGCTGGGCGGACATGGCGACACCATGGTGCCGCTGACCCGCTACTCCACCGTCGCCGGCATCCCGGTGCCGGACCTCGTGAAGATGGGCTGGACCACGCAGGAGAAGGTGGACGCGATCTGCGCCCGCACCGCCAATGGCGGCGGCGAGATCGTGAAGCTGCTCGAGAAGGGCTCGGCCTTCTACGCCCCGGCCGCCAGCGCCATCGCGATGGCCGAGAGCTACCTCAAGGACAAGAAGCGCGTGCTGCCCTGCGCCGCCTGGCTGACGGGACAGTACGGCGTGAAGGACCTCTATGTCGGCGTGCCGGTGGTGATCGGCGCCGGCGGCGTGGAGCGCATCGTCGAGATCGAGCTCAACGCCACCGAGAAGGCCGCCTTCGACAAGTCCTGCGGCGCGGTGCGCGAACTGATCGACGCGTCCAAGAAGCTGGTGGGCTGACCCACCCGGGCCCGGCGGCGACGCCGGGCCCTTTTCCCGTCCGCCCCGTCTCGAGGGAACTCCCCGGCATGAACATCCACGAATACCAGGGCAAGGAGCTGCTGCGCCGCTATGGCGTGACGGTGCTCGACGGCCATGTCGCCTGGTCGGCCGACCAGGCGGTGGCCGCGGCCAAGCAGCTGCCCGGCCCCGTCTATGTCGTGAAGTCGCAGATCCATGCGGGCGGGCGCGGCGCCGGGCGCTTCAAGGAAGACCCGAACGGCAAGGGCGGCGTGCGCGTCGTGAAGTCGATCGAGGAGGTCCGCGCGGCCGCCGAGGCGATGATCGGCAAGACGCTCGTCACCAAGCAGACCGGCGAGCACGGCAAGGTCGTCTCCCGCGTCTATGTCGAGGATGGCTGCGACATCAAGCGCGAGCTCTATCTCGGCCTGCTGGTCGACCGCGCGACCTCGCGCGTGACGGTCATGGCCTCGACCGAGGGCGGCATGGAGATCGAGGAGGTGGCCGAGAACCACCCCGAGAAGATCCTCAAGGTCGCGATCGACCCGGCCGCGGGCATCTCCGGCTTCCATTGCCGCAAGCTGGCCTTCGGGCTGGGGCTCGAGGGCAAGCAGGTGGCGGCCTTCACGAAGTTCGTGACCGCGCTGTACGGCGCCTTCATCGAGCTCGACTGCATGATCGTCGAGATCAACCCGCTGGTGGTGACCGGCAAGGGCGACATCGTCGCGCTGGACGCCAAGGTCTCCTTCGACGACAGCGCGCTGTTCCGCCACAAGGACCTCGAGGCCCTGCGCGACGACAGCGAGATGGACCCGAAGGAGCTCGACGCGGTCAAGAACGACCTCAACTACGTGGCGCTCGACGGCGAGATCGGCTGCATGGTGAATGGCGCGGGCCTCGCCATGGCGACGATGGACATCATCAAGCTGTATGGATCCTCGCCGGCGAACTTCCTCGATGTCGGCGGCACCGCGAACGCCGCGCGCGTGACCGAGGCGTTCCGCATCATCACCTCCGACGCCAACGTGAAGGCGATCCTGGTCAACATCTTCGGCGGCATCGCCAAGTGCGACATGATCGCCGAGGGCATCGTCGCCGCCACCAAGACGCTGCACCTCAAGGTGCCGCTGGTGGTGCGGCTCGAGGGCACCAACGTGGACCTCGGCAAGAAGATCCTGGCCGAGAGCGGCCTTGCCATCATCCCCGCCGACAACCTGGCCGACGCCGCCCAGAAGGTCGTCGCCGCTGTGAATGCAGCGCGCGCCTCCGGCGCGACGAAGGGAGCCTGAACCATGGCCGTTCTGGTCGACAAGAACACCCGCGTCATGACCCAGGGCTTCACCGGAGCCCAGGGCACCTTCCACGCCAGCCAGGGCATCGCCTACGGCTCGACCTATGTCGGCGGCACGACCCCCGGCAAGGGCGGCACGATGCACCCGGAACTGAACCTGCCGGTCTTCGACACGGTGGCCGAATGCGTCGCGAAGACGCAGGCGAATGCCTCGGTGATCTACGTCCCCGCCCCCTTCGCGGCGGATGCGATCCTCGAGGCGATCGACGCCGAGCTGCCGCTCATCATCTGCATCACCGAGGGCATCCCGGTGCTCGACATGGTGAAGGTGAAGCGCGCGCTGTGCGGGTCGAAGTCGATCCTGGTCGGGCCGAACTGCCCGGGCGTGATCACGCCGGAAGCCTGCAAGATCGGCATCATGCCGGGCCATATCCACAAGCGCGGGTCGGTCGGCGTGGTCTCGCGTTCCGGCACCCTCACCTATGAGGCGGTGGCGCAGACCACCGCGGCGGGCCTCGGCCAGTCCACCTGCGTGGGCATCGGCGGCGACCCGGTGAAGGGAATGGACTTCATCGATGTGCTCGAGCTGTTCCTCAAGGACGACGAGACCAAGTCGATCGTCATGATCGGCGAGATCGGCGGCCAGTCCGAGATCCTCGCCTCGGAATACCTCCGGCGCGAGAATTTCGGCCCCGGCAAGCCGAACAAGCCGGTGGTCGGCTTCATCGCCGGCGCCACCGCCCCGCCGGGGCGCCGCATGGGCCATGCCGGCGCCGTGATCTCCGGCGGCAAGGATACCGCCGAGGCGAAGATGGAGGCCATGAAGTCGGCCGGCATCCATGTGGCGGACAGCCCCTCCGCCCTCGGCTCGACCATGGTGAAGGCGCTGCGGGGCTGACGCCCGAAAGGCCTGCCACCGGCGGGCCACACGGGGTATGGTAGGGGACGACGTCGCAACCTCTCCGGGGGTTGCGGCGACGATCCGCATCAAGAACCGAGGAAGGTGATCCGGCGGCCGATCCGCCGGCACGGAGAAGAACGATGGCTGGAGTGGACGTCCTCGCAACCGCGATGACCGGCGCGAATGCCGCCTATCTCGCGGATCTCTATGCCCGCTGGGCCGAGAAGCCGGACAGCGTCGATCCCTCCATGGCCGAGCTGTTCGCCGCGCTGAACGACGAGGCGCGGGCTGTGCTGACCGATGCCACCGGCGCCTCCTGGGCGCCACGCATCCGCGGCGCCTTCGGCCCCGAGCCCGAGGCGTCGGCACAGGCCGCGCGCCGCGCTACCGACAGCCCTGCCGTGCAGGCCGCATCGGCCGATGCCGCGCGCCGCCAGGTGCTCGACAGCCTGCGCGCGCTGATGCTGATCCGCTCCTACCGCGTGCGCGGGCACCTGGAAGCGCAGCTCGACCCGCTCGGCCTGACCACGCCCAAGGCGCATCCCGAGCTCGACCCCAAGACCTACGGCTTCACCGAAGCCGACATGAACCGGCCGATCTTCCTGGATTTCGTGCTGGGCAAGGAAAGCGCGACGCTGCGCGAGATCATGGCGATCTGCCGCGCCTCCTATTGCGGGCCGATCGGCGTCGAGTTCATGCACATCCAGGACCCCGACCAGAAGTCCTGGATCCAGCGCCGGATCGAGGGCGCGCCCTGGCTCACCGCCTTCGACGCCGCGACCAAGAAGGAACTGCTGGCGGACCTGACCAAGGCCGAGGGCTTCGAGGCCTTCTGCGCGCGGAAGTTCGTCGGCACCAAGCGTTTCGGCCTGGAAGGCGGCGAGAGCACCATCCCCGCGCTGGAGGCGGTGATCGAGACCGCGGCCCCGCTCGGCGTGAAGGAGATCGCGATCGGCATGGCCCATCGCGGCCGGCTGAACGTGCTCGTGAACGTGGTCAAGAAGCCCTACGTGCAGGTCTTCTCCGAGTTCAAGGGCGTGGGCGCGAACCCCGACGACGTGCAGGGCTCGGGCGACGTGAAGTACCACCTGGGCACCTCCACCGACATGGAGATCGGCGGGCACATGGTGCACCTGTCGCTCCAGCCCAATCCGTCGCACCTCGAAGCGGTGAACCCGGTGGTGGCCGGCAAGGTGCGCGCGCGCCAGGATATGGCTGGCGACACCAAGGGCCGTCGGTCGGTGATGGGCATCTTGCTGCATGGCGATGCCGCCTTCGCCGGCCAGGGCGTGGTGTACGAGACGCTGGCGATGAGCCAGCTGATCGGCTACCGCACCGGCGGCACGGTGCACATCGTCACCAACAACCAGATCGGCTTCACCACCGTCGCCGCGCACGCCTATTCCGGCCTGTACTGCACCGACGTGGCCAAGGCGATCCAGGCGCCGATCCTGCACGTGAACGGCGACGACCCCGAGGCCGTGCTGTTCTGCGCCCGCATGGCCGCCGAGTTCCGCATGGAGTTCGGCGCGGACATCGTGCTCGACATCGTCTGCTACCGCCGCCACGGCCACAATGAAAGCGACGAGCCCGCCTTCACCCAACCGATCATGTACAACCGCATCAAGGAAATGCGCACGACGCGCACCCTGTATGCGGAGAAGCTGGCGCGCGAGGGATCGCTTTCCGCCGATGAATCCAAGGCGATGTACGACGCCTTCAACGCCACGCTGGAAGATGCCTTCCAGGCCGCGCAATCCTTCCGCCCGAACAAGGCGGATTGGCTGGAAGGCCACTGGACCGGGCTGAAGTCGGCCACCGCGGGCGAGGAAGTCGAGAAGCTGCACGAGACCGCGGTGCCGCTCGACACGCTGCGTGAGGTGGGCGCCGCGCTCTCTCGCGTGCCCGTGGATTTCAACGTCAATCCAAAGATCGCCCGCCAGCTCGAGGCCAAGAAGCAGTCGATCGAGACCGGCGAGGGCATCGACTGGGCCACCGGCGAGGCTCTCGCCTTCGGCACGCTGCTGCTGGAGGGCCACCGCGTGCGTCTCTCGGGCGAGGACGTGCAGCGCGGCACCTTCTCCCACCGCCACGCCTACCTGATCGACCAGCAGACCCAGGCGGAATACGTCCCGCTCAACAACATCCGCGCCGGCCAGCCGAAGTTCGAGGCGTTCAACTCGCTGCTCGCGGAATTCGGCGTGCTCGGCTTCGACTACGGCTATTCCCTGGCCGACCCGCATACGCTCACGCTGTGGGAAGGCCAGTTCGGCGACTTCGCCAACGGCGCACAGGTCATCATCGACCAGTTCATCGCCTCCGGCGAGACCAAGTGGCTGCGCATGTCGGGCCTGGTGATGCTGCTGCCGCATGGCTACGAGGGCCAGGGCCCGGAGCATTCCTCCGCGCGGCTCGAGCGCTACCTGCAGCTCTGCGCCGAGCGCAACATGCGGGTGTGCAACTTCACCACCCCGGCGAACTACTTCCATGCGCTGCGCCGCCAGCTCAAGGCGAACTACCGCAAGCCGCTGGTGCTGATGACGCCGAAGTCGCTGCTGCGCCACAAGCTCGCGGTCAGCTCCCTGTCGGAATTCGGCCCCGGCAGCGCCTTCAAGTATGTGATCCCCGAGATCGACGCGATCGCACCGGAGGAGAAGGTGAAGCGCGTCGTGCTGTGCACCGGCAAGGTCTACTACGACCTGCTGGCCGAGCGGCGCGAGAAGGGCATCGACGACGTCGCCATCGTGCGCGTCGAGCAGATGTTCCCCTTCCCCGCCAACAGCCTGACCAAGGCGCTCGCACCCTATCGCAACGCCGAGGTGGTGTGGTGCCAGGAGGAACCCGAGAACATGGGTGCGTGGACCTTCATGGACCGGCGCATCGAGAAGGTGCTGCGCACCCTCGACATCGCGGCCAAGCGCCCCGACTACGTGGGCCGCGAGGATGCGGCGAGCCCGGCCACGGGCCTGGCGCGCATCCACCAGCAGCAGCAGGAAGCCCTGGTGCGCGCGGCCCTCGGGCTGTGACGCGCGGGCGCCATATCAACGGACGGCAGACATGACCGACATCCTGGTTCCCACGCTCGGCGAGAGCGTCTCCTCCGCGACCGTGGCGCGCTGGCTCAAGAAGGCCGGCGAGGCGGTGGCGGCCGACGAGCCGCTGGTGGAGCTCGAGACCGACAAGGTCACCGTCGAGGTGAACGCACCCTCCGCCGGCGTGCTGGAGGCGATCGCCGCGGCCGAGGGGGCCGAGGTCGCGCCTGGTTCCGTGCTCGGTTCCATCGCCGCCGGCGGTGCCGCGAAGCCGGCCGCGCCGCAGCCCGCTGCCGCCGCCCCGGCCGTGCCGCATGTCGAGACGCCGCGCGCGGTGACCGGCCCCGTCGCCGTGCCCGG
>NZ_JACADR010000241.1 GCF_016106005.1 Roseomonas rosulenta | reverse complement strand
CGACGAGCCCCTCCTCCCTTCCGGCCATTTGACCCAGGGTCTGGGAGGCGGTTGCCTCCCAGCGGGGGGTCCGGGGGGCTGGCCCCCCGGTCACCCTACGCCATCCCGACTCCACCCTTCGCGCCTACTCGGCCGCCGCCCGTGCGGGATGGGTTCCGGGCCGTCGCACCCGCAGGCGGCGGATGCGGCGGGGGTCGGCATCGAGGATGCGGAACTCGAGGCCCGAGGGGTGGGAGACCAGCTCGCCCTTGGCCGGCACGCGGCCGGCCAGGGTGAAGACCAGGCCGCCCACCGTGTCGATGTCGGCCGCGCGTTCCTCGTCGGTCAGCACCTGGCCCAGTTTCGCCTCGAAGGTTTCGACCGGCATGCGGGCGTCGAGTTCGATCGTCCCGTCCGGGCGTTCCGTCATGTGGGGCGTGGCGTCCTCGTCGTGTTCGTCGGAGATGTCGCCCACGATGGTCTCGACCAGGTCCTCGATGGTCACCAGGCCGTCGATGCCGCCGTATTCGTCCACCACGAGCGCCATGTGGGTGCGGGCCTGGCGCATCTGCAGCAGCAGGTCGAGCACCGGGATCGACGGCACGACGAACAGCGGCTTGCGCTCGATGGATTTCAGCGAGAAGGGGCCGGGCCTCCCCACCGCGGCGAAGACGTCCTTGATGTGGACCATGCCGGCGATGTCGTCGAGGCTCTCGCGATAGACCGGGTAGCGGCTGTGCCCGTCCTTCTGGATCAGCGCGATCGCCTGTTCGAGGGTGTGGTCCTCGGGCATGGCCATGATGTCGGCGCGCGGCACCATGACGTCGTAGGCGGTTGTGCCGCGCAGGCGCAGCACGTTGGACAGCAGGTCGCGTTCGTGCGTGTCGAGGTCGGAGGCGTCGAGCGCGTCGCCGTCGTGCTCGCCCTTGTCCTCGCGGCGTTCGATGAGTTCGCCGACGCGGTCGCGGACCGATTCCGCCTCCTTGCGGCGCAGCATGCCCTGGAGTTTCCAGAACAGCCCCGGTCTGGAGGACAGGTCGCTCATGTCGCCCCCCGCCACGGGTTGGGCAGGCCGAGCCGGCGCATCACGCGCGCCTCGGCGCGTTCCATGCGACGGGCGTCGCCGGCCTCGATGTGGTCGTGCCCGGCCAGGTGCAGGGCGCCATGGGCGACCAGGTGGGCCAGGTGGGCGGCGGCGTGGCGGCCCCCCTCGCGCGCCTCGCGCCGCACCACGCCAAGGGCGAGGGCGACATCGCCAAGATGCCCCGGGGTGCCGGCCGGGAAGGACAGCACGTTGGTCGGCTTCGCCTTGGACCGGTGGGTGCCGTTCAGCCGCTTCACCGCGGCATCGTCGGCCAGCAGGACGGTCATCGCGCCAACGGCCCCCGCTTCGCGCAGCGCCGCCCGGGCGGCCCGGCGCGCCAGCGCCTCGGGCCGCTTCACGGCGGCGCGCCAGCCCGGCGCCGCCAGGACCACGGAGATGTCCTCCATCTCCCGCGATCCGCTCCGAAACCCAGCCCCGTCAACGCAACGAGGGCCGGGACGGCTACTTCCCGGTTCCATACCTCTCCTTCTTCGCCCGGTTCTGGTCGTCGGCCCGCCCATAGGCGGCGACAATCCGGGCCACCAGCGGATGCCTTACCACATCCCGCTCCGCGAATCTCGCGACTCCGATTCCGTCGACCCCTTCGAGGATGCGCAGCGCCTCCGCCAGTCCCGAAGGCTGGCCGGCGGGCAGGTCCACCTGGGTCGGGTCGCCGGTGACGACCATGCGCGACCCCTCCCCCATGCGGGTGAGGAACATCTTGATCTGGGCCGGGGTGGTGTTCTGCGCCTCGTCGAGGATGCAGTAGGCGTGCGCCAGCGTCCGGCCTCGCATGAAGGCGAGCGGGGCGATCTCGATCTCCCCGGCATCGATCCGGCGCTTCACCTGCTCGCCCGGCAGCATGTCGTGCAACGCGTCGTACAGGGGCCGCAGGTAGGGATCGACCTTCTCCTTCATGTCGCCGGGCAGGAAGCCCAGCCTTTCCCCGGCCTCGACCGCCGGGCGGGACAGCACGATGCGGTCCACCCGGCCCGATTGAAGCAGCGCGACGCCCTGCGCCACGGCGAGGTAGGTCTTGCCGGTCCCGGCGGGGCCGACGCCGAAGACCATCTCGCGCCGCGCCAGCATCTCGATATAGGCGGCCTGGGCGGGGGATCGCGGGGCGATCGCGCCCTTGCGGGTGCGGATCGCCGGCAGGTCGGCCAGCGGCAGGCGGGGTTCGCCCTGCTCGGCGGCGCCTTCGGCGAGGCGCAGCGCGGCCTCGACCTCCGCGGTGCCGACATGCTGGCCCTGTTCGAGCCGTTTCCACAGCGCCAGCAGCGCCGCCTCCGCCATCGTCGTCCGGTCCGCCCCGCCCGAGATCGCGATGCGATTCCCGCGCGAGGCCAGGCGCACGCCGAGCACCTGCTCGATCCGCGCCAGGTGCCGGTCGTGTTCCCCGTGCAGGGCGGCCAGCAGGACATTGTCGTCGAATTGCAGCGTGACCGATCTCTGCTCGGTCGGGCTGCGCGGGTCGGCGGCGCGGAGGGCGAGGCTGTGGGTGGCGGTCAAGCGGCTGGTCTCTCCCTGGCTGACGGCGTGGCGGGCGCTGCGAGAACGCCCGAGAGGGAATTGGGGTTGCCGGCGACGATCTTCACCGGGACGACCTGCCCGGCGAGGCTTTCCGGGCCGTCGAAATGCACCGGGTTCAGCCAGGGCGTGCGCCCGGCCATCTGCCCGGGGTGGCGCCCGGGGCCGGTGACCAGCACATCGGCCACCATGCCGGCGCGGGATCGGTTGAACGCCGTCTGCTGGTCGCGCAGCAGGGCCTGGATCTCGGCGAGGCGCGCGTCCTTCACGGCTTCCTCGACCTGCCCGGCCATCGTCGCGGCCGGCGTGCCGGGGCGCGCCGAATACTTGAAGGAGAAGGCCTGGGCGAAGCCGATGTCACGGATCAGCGCCAGGGTGGCCGCGTGGTCGGCCTCGCTCTCGCCCGGATGCCCGGCGATGATGTCGGTGGACAGCGCGAGGTCCGGCCGCGCGGCGCGCAGGCGGTCCACCAGCCGGCGGTAGTCGTCGGCCGTGTGCCCGCGGTTCATGGCCTTCAGGATGCGGTCGGAGCCGGACTGCACCGGCAGGTGCAGGAAGGGCATCAGCGCCGGCGTGTCGCCATGGGCGGCGATCAGGTCGTCATCCATATCGCGCGGGTGGGAGGTGGTATAGCGGATGCGCGCCAGCCCCGGGATCTCCGCCAGCCGCCGCACCAGCCGCCCGAGCGTCCAGGCACGCCCGTCCGGTCCCTCGCCATGCCAGGCATTCACGTTCTGGCCAAGCAGCGTGAGTTCCCGCGCGCCCAGGGAGACCAGGCGCTCGGCCTCGGTGACGATCGCCGCCGCCGGGCGGGAATATTCCGACCCGCGCGTATAGGGCACCACGCAGAAGGAGCAGAACTTGTCGCAGCCCTCCTGCACGGTCAGGAAGGCGGTGACACCCTGCGGCGCGGTCGTCTCGGGCAGGTGGTCGAACTTGTCCTCGGCGGGGAAGTCGGTCTCGATCACGGCACCGGCGGCGCGGGAGGCGCGCGCCACCATCTCCGGCAGCCGGTGGTAGGATTGCGGCCCGAGCACGATGTCCACCCAGGGGGCGCGCGCGGTGATCTCCGCACCCTCGGCCTGGGCCACGCAGCCGGCCACCGCGATCACCATCTCGCCGCCGCGCTCGCGCTTGGCCTCGCGCAGGCGTCCGAGGTCGGAGAAGACCTTCTCCGTCGCCTTCTCGCGGATGTGGCAGGTGTTGAGGATGACCATGTCGGCCTCCTCCACCGCCTCGGTCGGCGCATAGCCGAGCGGGGCCAGCACATCCGCCATGCGGGCGCTGTCATAGACGTTCATCTGGCAGCCCCAGGTGCGGATCAGCAGGCGCTTCCGGGGGGTGGCGTCGGTCATCGGGGGTCAGGCTCCGCTCGCCCCGCCGCGCGGCGCGGGGGGATTGGCGGCGGACATGCGCACCAGGGCGGTGCGGGTCAAGCGACCTTCGGCCCGAAGCGAATCATGCGGTGAAGCGTGGCTGGGCGCGTCGCGTCGGGTCAAGCGCCGTCTCGCCGGTGCGAAGGCGGTGTTGCCCGCGCGCCGCGCCGCATCAGCCGGCCGGCGGGCGCAGCCGCAGGGGGGCGACCGGGCGGTTCTGCCGCAGCAGCGCCGCGCCCTCGGCCACCACGTCGCTGGTCGCCGCCGTCAGCGCCTTGCGGTCCGGGAAGGCGGCCGGGTCGGCCGGTTCGTGCAGCAGCACCGTCGCACGCGCCCCGGACCGCCGGGCGATCCGCCAGAAATGCGTCGCGATGTCCATGTCGCCATACCAGGCGAAGAAAGGCCGGTCGCGCCGGCAGGCCGGCAGCCCGCCCAGCCGGTCATAGACCAGCGAGACCGGCTGCACCTGCTTCGCATCCTGCGCCACCGACAGGAAGGAGGAGCGGAAGGGCAGCACCCGCGTGCCGTCGTTCGACGTGCCCTCGGGGAACAGGATGATGCTGTCGCCCGCCTGAAGTCGCTGGCCGATGCTCCCGGCCTCCTTCCCTGTGCCGGTGCGGGTGCGGCTGACGAAGACCGTGCGGCCGAGCCGCGCCACCGTGCCCACCACCGGCCAGGTCCCGACCTCGGCCTTGGAGACGAAGGCGGCCTCGAGCACGCCGCCCAGCACCAGGACATCGAGCCAGGAGGAATGGTTCGACACATAGAGCACGGAGGGCGAGGCGGCGGGCGCGCCGACCACCTGCACCCTGAGCCCGATCAGCCGGCAGAGCATCGCGTGGTAGGTGCGCGCGAAGCGCCGCGCGCTGCCGGGTGCGACCCGCAGCAGCACCGTCTGCACCGGGATGGAGAGCAGCGTCCAGATCGCCGCGCTGGCCATCCGGCGCACCGCGCGCACCCGCCCGCCGATCGGCCGGGGTTCCATCACGTCGCCCCAGGCGTCGCCGCGCATCCAGGGGCTGAAGCGCAGCGGGTTGCGCCGGCGCAAACGGCGCGGCTTCAGCGCTTCCTCGGGCGAACGGGCGACGGCTTCCATGGCGCAGCAGGTAGCGCGCGACGCATGGCGGGGCAATGAAGGCTTCGCGGCATTGCGGTGAAGCCTGCGTATGACGCAGGACGCCGTGAAGCCTGCGTATGACGCAGGACGCCGTGAAGCCTGCGCGCCGCCCATGACGCGGATGGATTGCGCGCGCCCCGCCGCAGGCCAAGACTGGCGCGGCCCGAGGAGAGCCCCGCCATGCCCCTGCCCCGCCGCGCGCTGCTTGCCGCGCTCGCACTCCCGGCCCCCGCGCTGGCGCAGGGCGCCTGGGCGCCGGATCGCCCGGCCAGGCTGGTGGTGCCCTTCGCCCCGGGCGGCTCGCAGGACGTGCTGGGCCGGCTTTTCGCCCAGGCGATCCAGGCCGCGGGCGGTCACCAGGTGGTCGTCGAGAATCGCGCCGGGGCGGGCGGCATCCTGGGCGGGGAGGCGGTGGCGCGCGGCCCGGCCGACGGGCTTTCGCTGCTGCTGGCCACCGCCGGGCAGACCACCATCCCGAAGGCGATCGGCCGGCGCATGCCCTATGACCCCGAGGCCGACCTGGCGCCGGTGATGCAATTGCTCGACAGCCCGGTGGCGCTGCTGGCCGGGCCCGGCGTCGCGGCCGCCGATGCCACCGCGCTGATGGCGCTGGCGCGCGCCGCGCCCGCGCCGCTGCCCTATGCCTCGACCGGCATCGGCACCAACACCCACCTGATCATGGAGGACCTCAAGGCGCGCGAGCGGCTGAACGTGGAGCACGTGCCCTATCGCGGCGCGGCGGCGGCCTTCAACGACCTGCTGGCCGGGCGCATCGCCCTGATGTTCGTCTCGGTGCCCTCGGTGCTCGGCTTCTCCGGGGGTGCGCTGCGCGTGCTCGCCACCACCGGGGAACGCCGCTTCCCGAGCCTGCCCGCGGTGCCGACGCTCACCGAGCAGGCGGTGCCGGGCTTCACCGCCAGCATCTGGACCGGGCTGTCGGTGCGCGCGGGCACGCCGCCCGCCGCGATTGCCTTCTGGCGCGAGGCCTTCACCCGCGCGCTGGAGGATGCGGCGCTGCGCGACCGCCTCGAAGGGCTCGGCGCGACGCCGGCGCCGAGCGACCCGGCCGCCTTCGCCGCCCTGCTGCGCGAGGACCTGGCGCGCTGGACGCGGGTGGTCGCGCCGCTGGCGATCAGCCTCGACTGAGCGCGGCGGGCAGGTCCGCGAGGTCGAGCCCGGCCAGCAGCGGATTCTCCCGCAGGCCCCGCCCCCACAGCGTCTCGATCACCGTCACCGTGGCCGCGGTGACCGGCATGGGCTGGCCGATCGCCGCCCCCAGCGCGAGGTAGAAGGCGAGGCCATAGGGCACGTCCTCGGTGACGTAGCGGGTGTCCATGTCGGTCGGGCCGGCGATGACGCCGCGGCCCTGCTCGATGGCGCGCGTCATCTCGTGCAGGGGGCCGCGGGGGACGCCGTTGGTGCGGTGCAGCGCCTCGACCAGGCTGGGCGGGTGGTGGCCGAAGCGCGCGGCGAGCGCGTCGCGCTCGGCGCAGAGCGCTTCCATCAGCCGGCACACGGCGGGCGTCATCAGCCCGTACTGGCCCCAGGCCTCGCGCTGCTCGATGCGCGTGACGTTGGCCAGCACCAGCGCGGCATGGGCGATCGGGTTGGTGTTGATGAAGGCCGCGGCGAGCGCATCGGGCACCACCGGCCAGCGATTGCCGAACAGCGATTCGGCCAGCGCGGCCATCCGCGGCGCGGCGGGGCCGGGCAGCGCGCCCATCTCGGCCTCGGCGCGGATCGCGGCGATGCGCACGCGGTCGGGCGCGCTGCGCCGGCCGGTGATGGGCGTGGTCGCCATGGCCCCCACCGGT
>NZ_JACADR010000240.1 GCF_016106005.1 Roseomonas rosulenta | reverse complement strand
TCGCACCCGCCTGGTGCTCCTTCAGCACCCCGATGATCTGCTCCTGCGTGAACCTCGATCGCTTCATCATCCGTCTCCCTTCGACGGACTCTAGCTCAGGGCGGGGGCATCCAAGGGGGCGGGGTCAACAACGAACCGCCTGGCATCGTTGTACAGCGATTGCTCTGCCTCGCTGGTAAGCGGCTTGATTGGCGGGAAGTTGGGACGGTGCTGGAGGTCAGCCGGCATGCACTCGGCCGCTTTGTTCAGAGAAGCGGCCGGGAAACGACGCCAGACATCCATGGTGCTGTGCTGCAGGCTGCAGAGGCCTTCAACGTGGTGCTCCTTGCCCACTGCGAGGGAGCACTAGGGCGTCTAGCCGGCGGCGTTGCTGCTGTACTCATGCCTGCCGGTAACGGGGCGTTCCTAGGCCACTTGCGCCTTCTGCCCGGGCGTGGCGGGCTGCCGGTGCCAGTCGTCGAAGCACAAACCTGGCTGCACAGCTTCGACCTCCGCGAGGGCCAAAAGGAAGTGTGGGATGTCCTCACATCTGCCCTGCCCACTGCGGAGAAGATGCGCCACCTCTCAACCGCACTGCATAGGCTCCGGCCAGCTGCGCAGGGTGACCGTCGGATCATCAATGGGATGCGGGTGATAGCCCCAGGGCAGGACCCCGGACGGGAGTTCCGAATGGCGCTCGGCGTATCTCAACCGGCGGCTCTGGCCCGCCTTCATCTCGGCTTGGCATGTGCGGACACAATTGCCGCAGAGCGTCGAGGTTGGTGACGATCTACTGCCGAAGATCAAAGGAGCCCTGCCCTATGAGTGAATACTTGAGAAATAATTTGGCCTCAGGTTAACGTTGCTTATGCCAGATGTTCCAGGTCCCGACAGCGCAGATCACGCGTTCGCACGTGGCATGCTTGTCCGTTTGATTGGCGATCCTCAGCGCTACGGGTCCTTTCAGGACGTCGTCCTCCGCTCCGGCCGATCCTTCGCGCGCGTGCAGGCGCTCACTGGAGTCGTGCAATGGCCGCTGGAGGAGATCGAGCCCGTGCCATCGGCCCGCGAGGAGCCGCTCAGCTTTCTCCGCGACGCGCGCTTCAGCGAGCCCGCTAGGCTGCGGCAAGTACTCGCACACATTCGCCTCACAGGCCGGCTTGCCGACGTGATCTACAGCATGGAGGCGACGAACACGGAGTTCCATGCCCACCAGTTCAAGCCAGTCCTGAAAATGCTGGCCTCGCCGACGGGAAGCCTCCTGATCGCGGACGAGGTCGGCCTTGGCAAGACGATCGAGGCGGGGCTCATCTGGACCGAGCTCCGCGCTCGATTCGACTATCGCCGGCTTCTGATCGTTTGTCCGAAGGTGTTGTGCACGAAATGGGAGGCTGAACTCGCTGGCAAGTTCGGCCTGGACGCTCGGGTTCTTACGCCGGCCGAGTTGCTGACCGTACTTGGCGATCGCGACCGGTGGGCGCGTGGCTTTGCGGCTGTTTGTAGCCTCCAGGGTCTAAAGCCTCCCCGTGGGTGGGACGATCCTGCGGATCCTCAGCATGGGCGCCCCGCAGCCAAGCTTGCCCGGCTGCTTCGCGACCGTGCCGAGGATGAACCCCTCTTCGACATGCTGGTGGTGGACGAGGCACATCACCTCCGGAACCCAGAGACTCAGAACAACCTGCTCGCGCGACTGCTGCGCCCGACAGCACAGCATCAGGTCTTCCTCTCGGCGACCCCAATCCACCTTCGCAACACCGATCTCTTCTCCCTCCTGTCTCTGATTGATCCCGAGACTTATCGGCACGAGTCGGCACTTAGCGACATCATTGAGGCGAACCGGCCGATCGTTGAGGCTCGCGAGGCGGCCTTGGCCGGCGCAACGGCGGCGGAGATCCGCGCGAGCGTGGAGGCCGCGGCCCGGCACCCGCTTCTGAACGGCACGCAGAAGATCGGTGCGCTCCTCCACGGGCTTGCACGCCTCCCCGATCCGCTGCCTCGTTCCGAACGTGCTCGTCTCGCCGGCGAGCTGGAGCAGGTCAACCTGCTGGCTAACACGGTGACGCGCACCCGGCGCCGCGATGTGCAGGAGCTGCGCGTCGTCCGGAATGTCCGCGTCTTCCGCGCCGAAATGGAACCCGTCGAGCGGGAGGCCTACGAGGTGATCACTGGCGTCGTGCAGGGTTACGCGTGGCAGAGGGACGTCCCTGCCGGCTTCCTGCTGGCGACACCGCAGCGTCTCTTGGCATCCTGCCTCCCCGCGGCTGTCGCGCACTGGCTGCGCCACGCGGCGGACGCTGAGTCTGAGGACGAGGACGCAGTGGGCGACGACGTCACGTCGGAGACGACGGAGGCAGCTGGGCAGCTCAGGCCGCTGGTCGACCGACTCGCCACGGCCTGCGCACGCCTGCCGGCGCCTGCCGAGCTCGAGTACCACGACTCGAAATTCCGCACATTCCTCGAGGCGCTGCGCGAGTTCCTCGGCTCCCACCCGGGAGAGAAGGCGGTGGTCTTCTCCACCTTCCGCCCCACGCTCCGCTATCTTGAACGTCGCCTCCAGATGGCAGGGATCGTTTGCGAGGTGATCCACGGCCAGGTACCCGACCGCGACGCCGCGCTGGGCCGTTTCGAGGCGGAGGAGGGCGTGCGGGTGCTGCTCTCCTCGGAGGTCGGCAGCGAGGGCATCGACCTCCAGTTCTGCCGCACGGTTTTCAACTACGATCTGCCGTGGAACCCCATGCGCGTCGAGCAACGCATCGGCCGCGTGGACCGGCTCGGGCAGGCGGCGGACAGCGTCACCGTCGTGAATCTGCTCCACCGCGACACCATCGACGACGCGATCTATTCTCGTCTCTATCACCGGCTCCGACTGTGCGAGCAGGCGCTGGGCGGCTTCGAGGCGGTGCTGGGCGACGAGATCGCGCGCCTCACCCCCGACCTCCTCGCAGGCCGGCTGACGTCAGAACAGGTGGCCCAGCGCATCGACCAGACGAGCCAGGCCATCGAGAACAGGCTTAAGATCGAGCGGCAGCTCGAGGAAGAGGCCGCCGCCCTCATTGCCCACGGCGATCGCATTACGATGTCTATCCGGGCTGCGCACGAGATGCACCGTTGGATCGGTGCGCGCGATCTGGCCCGCTACCTCAGCGATGCCATGGCTTCGCTCTTCCCCGGTAGCGCCGTCCGCGACCTCGGCCGTGACGATACATACGAGCTCCGCCTGAGCCAGGAAGCCCGTGGAGCGTACGCCGAGTGGCTGCAGGCGCAGCGGCTGCCGGGCGGCCGTTTGGAGCGGGAACCGAGCCCCGTGAGTTGCCGCATCGGTAGGCTCCCGGCGGGCGGGCGCGGGAGGACCCGTGGCGCAGAAACCTTGACGCAGACGCATCCGTTCGTGCGGTTCCTGGCGGGGCGCGTGGCCGAGACAGACGCACCGAAGCTCCGACCCGCCGTCGCCGCACGTGTCAAGGCGGCAGATATCAAGGGTGGAGCGTCGATGCCGCCCGGCCGCTATGCCGTGCTGGCAGTGCTCTGGCGCTTTGGCGGCCAGGTGGACCAGGAGCGCATCGCTTACGCGGGCCTTGCCCTGCCGGACGGCACGTCGATCGAGGACGATGACGCCGAACGCCTCCTTGTGGCGGCGGCGGAAGCGGGCACGCTATGGCCCGAAGCTGAGGCAGAGCTGGATTGCCAGCGGGTCGCCGACGTGTGTGAGGCGCTGCTACTTGAACGCCTCACGGGGCGCTTTCTGGAGGAGCGGGCGACGCGGCGCGCCGAGGGCGACGACCGCGCGGCAATCCAGCTAAGGACGCTGGAGCAGAGGCTCGCCGACGAACGACGGCGTCAGCTTGAGATCATCGAACGGAACCGGCGGAATGTCACGCAGGGGACGGGGGATGCGCGCCGGGCCGGATCACTTATCGCCATGGCCGAGGGCAAGCTGCGCAAGCTCGAGGAACGGGCCGCGCTTCGCCGTGCTGCGATTGAGCGTACGCGATCGCAGACCGCTCAGGACGAGCAACTCGCCATTGCGGTGGTGGAGGTGGTGAAGTGAGCCGGCGTCCTCCAAAGAGCTGCGCTAAATCGGGACTCGGTTCCCGTCCCCATGGTGATCGACCGCCTAGGCATCCGGAGCCGGGCGAGGCGATGCGGGAGGCTTTCCGCGCCGCCGGGCTGAACGTGGAGCGGTACCGAACGCCGGCAGCTGGCGCGACTGACCAGCCCCTCGCGCAGAAGCAATCGTCAGCAAGCGGCAGAAGCCGTTCATGGCCGCGCCCGGAGCCGGGCGTTTCATCCGGGCAGGCCAAGGCCCGCCTGACGCAGCATCAACTCCAGGGGCGGGCGTCGGAGAAGGGAAAGGGCAGCGACCGTAAGAACGGCGGCCATCCCGCGCTAAGAGACCAGTTGGCGAAACGGGCCCAGCAGACCGGGCCTCAGCAGTCGCGCGCTGCGGCGCCGCAGCACGGGATGATTCGACTAAAGCCAGCACGCCCAAAGGCGAACAGCGCGCTACCAGCCCCTAGGGTCGCCATCGCCAAGCCTGAGCCGCCAAAGCCCAAGCGGGCCGAGACGTGGGAGCGCCTCGAACGGCGGCTCGCCGGCCTCGCGCCGGCCCTCGAGGGTCGGTCACGGCGCGCCGCCGAAGCAGCTGGTAACCCCTCAGCGGTCGAGGCCGAACACCTCGATGCACGCCTCAAGGCGGGGGCGGGGCTTGTGGATCACGACGCCAAATCTAGCCGTGGGCGTGCGGCTACGACGGTGCTCGGCATCGACTTTGGTACCACCAGCACGAAGATCGTTATCCGCCAGCCATTTGAAACGGGGGCGCGCGCCTTCGCTGTTCCCGCTCTGCCGTTCGCGCGGGCGGAGGGACACCCCTACTTGTGGGTGTCACGTCTATGGTTGACACCGAACGGCGCCTTCGCGCTGCAGCCCATGCCGCAGGCAACCGTCACCTGCGCCATTAAAGCCAGTCTGATGGCATGCGACGCGGAGAACGGCCCGGTGCTGAATGCCGAGGGTGTCATCCGTGCCACGGCGGAGGAAGCCGCAACCGCCTTCCTTGCTCTCCAGATCCGCCAAGCTAAGGGTTGGTTCGTGACAGAGAAGGCGACGCTCGTTCAAGCGAAACCACCGCGCTGGGAGTACAATTTTGGGTTTCCAGCAGCCTCGCTGAACGACGCGGTCATGCGCGCGCGCTATCAACGCTGCGCGGCGGCCGCCGTTGCACTCGCTGCCAAGCCGCTCGATGTGACGCTGCCTGCGGTTAAGGCGGCACTGGCGGACGTGGCCGCCGACGCTCCCCACTGGCTTCAGCGGCAGCGCGCCGCGCTCCATCCCGAAATCGCCGCAGCCATCGCCGGCTTCGCGAACTCCATCCGCCGTGAGGATGGACTCTACGCGATCATCGATGTCGGCGGTAGCACGGTCGACTGCTGCACCTTCAACCTGTTCACAGCGCGGGACGGTGGTGCGCGCTGCCCGGTCTTGTGGGCGCAGGTGGAGCTGCTAGGCGTCGAGCCATGGCGACTCTGCGAGGGTGACGACCGGGCAGCGGACGACTTCCGCTACCTGCTCGATACGCTTCCGACGACAGTCATCTGGCGTACGCGGTTCAAGCGTGCTCCGCTCAGTGAGCGTTGGCGAGCAGGGCTGCCGCTGTTCTTCGTGGGCGGCGGCGCTTCGTCCCAGGTCCATAAGGAAAGCACGGGTCAGCTGGACGCGTGGTTACGCGAAAATACCCGCGAGAACGCGGGAGTGTGGATCGAATCCCTGCCGGCGCCGGAGAACCTGGAGCATCCCGAATGTCCAGGCGATCAGGTCCACCGGCTCGCCGTGGCCATTGGGCTCAGCCTGCCCGAGGGCGATATTCCCGAGGTCAATCTGCCGGACGATATCGAAGACGTTGAGCTGGTGCGTCGGCCAGGGATGGACGACAAGTACATCGGCAAGGATCAGGTCTGAAGGTGAGCTTGAAGTTGCTCCGCTTCTGTGGGCGCTTTGCGCTTCGGTGCCTTCTGTTTCCGAGCATGTGTCCAGGAAGTCCCCAGCGGGATGGACGTCATTCCCCGTCGTGGAGGACGCCGCGATCAACTCGCCGCTTCGTTTCGCGCGCTTCTGGGTGTGGTGGCGGCGCCAATCCTCAATCAGCACCTTGGCTTCCTTGAGCGTGTTGAACAGCGGACTAATGTCTTGTCGATCTCATAAACGGCATAGAGAATGCGCTTGGCCTCGATTGGAAATTCATCGCAACGCTTAAGAAGCACGGTCGGGCTGTCGTCGTGGTAGTGGCGTTCGAGGAATATCAGCGGCTGCAGGCAATCGAATCGGAGCGAAGCACGAAAACGCTAAGCTCCCGCGACAAGAAGTTAGGCGGGGCGGAATGGCTGGTCTGGTGAAAGCGGCCTCATGTATGCGCAGGCCGCAGGATCAGAGTATGTACTTGATCAAAGAATCTGCTGTGACAGGACGCGCAAAGTGAGTGCGGTTCCTCAGCCCGGATCTGTGATCCAGCTTCGCTCTGCTACTTGGAAGGTGCTAGGCACCTCAATCCTCAAGCTTGGGTTTCGAGAGGTCCACTGCCGTGGCTTGAGCGGTCTCGTGCGGGACAAAGAGGCCCGGTTCGTCTGGGATCTCGAAAAGGGTGCGCGGGTCCTCGATCCGGCGGCGGTCCGCCTGGTCCCAGACACGTCGTCCGGGCTCATCGACACGAAGCTCCACCTCGCGGCCGCCTTCCGGGCGACGCCCACCACGACGCGCCGCCCCCTTACACTCGGCCGGGCGGCGATCGACGACCTTACCTTTGTCAACGCCGGTTGAATTCTGACCCGCTTTGCGTGGGGTCGCCGATCGAAACCTGACCCATGTGATGCCCGGGGTGGGGCTCGCCCCACCCCGGGCGGCGCCTCTCAGCGGCTTTCCTTCTTCGCC
>NZ_JACADR010000024.1 GCF_016106005.1 Roseomonas rosulenta | reverse complement strand
CGCTTCTCCGCCGTGCCGATGCTGAGCGCCGCGAGCGCCGCGCCGGCCGCGACGGTGGCGCCGACCAGGGCGATGCGCGGCCGCGCGCCCGAGGGCTGCAGTGCGTCGCGGAACAGCGCCGCGCCGGGGATCTCCATGGCGCGCCCGAGCGGCCACAGCGCGAAGGCCAGCGCCGTCAGCAGCCCGTACACCGCGGCCAGCGCGAGCGGCGCCGGATAGACGCCCATGCGCGGGGGCACCGGCAGCGTGTCCGCGAGGGCCCAGGCGCCCAGCATGGTCAGGCCGAAGCCGGCCGCGAGGCCGATGGCGATGCCGAGGCACGCCAAAGCCAGGACCTGCATCAGGTAGGTCGCGAAGATCACGCCAGGCGAGGCACCGAGGCAGCGCAGCGTGGCGATGGTGCGCGCGCGCTGGTCGAGCCAGGACCGCACCCCCGTCGCGACGCCGATACCGCCCACCAGCAGCGCCGTCAGGCTCGCCAGCGTCAAGAAGAAGGCGGCGCGGTCGACGAAGCGGTTGACCGAGGGCGCGGCGGCGTCGGCGGTGCGGATGCGCCAGCCGTTCTGCGGGAAGGCGGCGCGCAAGTCGTTGGCGAAGGCCTGGCGGGACGTGCCCTCCGGCAGCGCCAAGCGCATTTCCCAGTTGGCCAGGCTGCCCGGCTGGATCAGCCCGGTGGCCGGCAGGTCGGCCAGCGGGATCATGGCGCGCGGGCCGAAGATGGCGGGGCTTGCGACCTTGTCCGGCTCGGCCAGGATCACGCCACGCAGGCGGAAGGTGGCGTCGCCCAGGCGGATCGTCGCGCCCGGGGCGATGCCCAGCCGGTCGATCACGACGCGCTCGACCGCCACTTCGCCGGGCATGAGGATACCGGGGGGGTCGAGCAGCAGCTCGCCGAACAGCGGATAGGCCTCGTCCACCGCCTTCAGCTCGACCAGGGTACGCTCGCCATCCGGCGCCACCGCCATGGCGCGCATCTGGGTGATGCGGGAGATCCGCGCGCCGCGCGCGGCGGCCCAATCCAGCAGTGATTGGGGCAGCGAGCCCTGCTGCGAGGCGACCTCGACCTCGCCGCCCAGGATGCGGGCGCCATCGGCGGCGATGCCGGCCTCGACCCCCGCGCGCAGCGTGCCGACCGCGGTGATGGCGGCGACGCCGAGGGCGAGGCAGGCGAGGACGATGCGCAGCCCCTTCACGCCGCCGCGCAGGTCACGGCGCGCGAAGCGCAGCGCCAGGCCCAAGGTCTTCATCTCAGCGCGCGCCGTCGCTGACGATACGTCCGTCCTCGATGCGCACCTGGCGCTCGCAGCGTTCGGCCAGCAGCGGGTCGTGGGTGATCAGCAGCAGCGTGGTGCCGAACTGCTCGCGCAGGCCGAACAGCAGGTCCATCACATGCCCGCCGGTGCCGCGGTCGAGGTTGCCGGTGGGTTCGTCCGCCAGCAGCAGCTTGGGTTCGGCGACGAAGGCGCGCGCCAGGGCGACGCGCTGCTGCTCGCCGCCAGAGAGCTGACCGGGATAGTGCGTCAGGCGATGCCCCAGCCCCACGGAGCGCAGCGCGGCTTCCGCACGGTCGAAGGCGTCGGCGCGGCCGGCGAATTCCAGCGGCACCGCGACATTCTCGAGGGCCGTCATGGTCGGCACCAGGTGAAAGGCCTGGAAGACGATGCCGACATGGTCGCGCCGGAATACCGCGAGCTGGTCCTCGTTCATGCGCGTGAGGTCATGCCCGGCGACGCTGAGCGTGCCGCCGGTCGGGCGATCGAGCCCCGCAAGCAGCATCAGCAGCGAGGTCTTGCCCGAACCCGAGGGGCCGACGATGCCCACTGCCTCGCCAGCGCCAACGGCCAGGTCCACGCCGCGCAGGATATTGATCTCCCCGGCCTGGGCCCTCACCTGGAAGGAGAGGTTCAGGGCCTGGATCAACGGCGATCCGGCCTGCGTCCCGGCAGGGTCCGGTGCGGCATGTGGAAGGGCATCCATGGGCGTTCTGGTTCCGCGGCTTCCGGCCCGATATGGGCGCCGCGAGGCGATCCGCAAACTCTCCGGCTGTATCGGAGTGTTGCCGCTGCTGGCCGCGACATCGGCGGCAGCGCGCGAGATCCGCGTGATGATGCTGGGCGATTCGATCACCGCGGGCTACGGGCTGGCGCGCGGGCAGGGGCTGCCGGCGCGGCTCGAGGCGGCGCTGCGCGAACGCGGCCGCCAGGTGCGCATGATCGATGCCGGTGTGTCGGGCGACACCACGGCGGGCGGGCGCGCCAGGCTCGACTGGGCGCTGGCCGACCGGCCGGATGCCGTGATCGTGGCCCTCGGCGGCAATGACGGGCTGCGCGGCATCGAACCCCGCGCCAGCGCGGCGAACCTGACCGCCATCCTGGATGCGCTGCGCGCGCGCAACCTGCCGGTGATGCTGGCGGGGATGCTTGCCCCGCCCAATCTCGGCGCCGAGTACGGGCGGGAATTCGCCGCGACCTTCACCGCGCTGGCGCAGGCGCGGCCCGAGGTCGTGTTCTACCCCTTCCTGCTCGAGGGCGTGGCCGGCGACCCCGCGATGAACCAGCCCGACAGGATTCATCCCAATGAGACTGGCGTCGCGGAACTGGTCCGTCGCATGCTGCCTTCCGTCGAATCGCTGCTGGTGCGGGTGCCCAACGGCTGACCTGCCCGGCGGGACCGCTTGTCCGGTCGCATTTTCCGAGTCGCCAGGCGATCTCGCCTGGCTTGAAAATGCTAGGGGGGCCCATGCTGCGCCTGTTCGTCGCCCTCGCCCTACCCGCGGAGATCCGCTCCGAAGTCGCCGGCCTGGCGGGGGGCATCCCCGGCGCGAGATGGGTGCCGCCGGAGAACTACCACCTGACGCTGCGCTTCATCGGCGAGATCGAGAACTGGCGCGCACAGGAAGTTGACGACGCGCTGACGGTGATCCGCGGCCAGGCCTTCGACCTCTCGCTGCGCGGCCTCGGCACCTTCGAGAAGGCGGGGCGCATCCACGCGCTCTGGGTCGGGGCGGAGCGCAACGAAACGCTCACGCACCTGCAGGGCAAGATCGAGACGGCGCTGCAGCGCATCGGCCTGCCGCCGGAACGCAAGCGCTTCTCCCCGCATGTCACGCTGGCACGGGTCGATCGCGCGCCGCCGGAGAAGGTCGTGGCCTATGTCCAGGCGCACAACCTGTTCCGCGCGAGCACGGTGCGCGTGCAGCACTTCACGCTGTTCTCCTCGCGCCTGGGCAAGGAGGCCTCGGTCTACACGCCCGAGGTGGAATACGACCTGGCGGCGCGCGCGGCGGCGTGAATACCGGCGCGCTTGCCGATGCCACGGCGCACCGGTAAGTCCCGCCCCGTGCCCGGCCCGCTTCGCAGCATCGCGCGCCTGATCCTTGCCGTCCTGCTGGTGCAGGTCGTGCTGGCGCCGGCGCATTGCCTGGCGATGGCCGCGACGCCGGCTGGGCTGCTCACCGTGCTGTGCTCGCCGGCGGGCGTCGAGCGCACGATCCTGGTCGGGCCGGACGGGCATGCCTTGCCGGAACCCGATGCCGGCGTCTGCGTCGTCTGCACCGCCCTGCCGCAGGCCGTGATGCCGCCCCCGCCGGCTGTCCCTGCCCTCGCCTGGGCCGGGGGTCGCCCGGCCTGGCACGTCGCCGGCGCCGAGACCCTGCCCCCGCCGGCCCGCGCGCCCCCCTTCGCGCCCAGGGCACCACCCGCCTTCGCCTGACGACCGACACGCCGCGCGCGACCGCGTGCGGACCCTCATCGCCTTCGCGAAGGATCATTCATATGACTCGCCTCTCATTCGCGGCGTCGTCCTGCGCCACCGCCAATGTCGCGCTCGTCCATCCCGATGCACCGGCCAAGGCCGGCCCACGCGTCGCCGCACCCGGCGGACACGACGGAGAACGGGCATGACCAGCATGACCCGCCGCGGGGCGCTCGGCGCCGCGCTCGCGCTCGCCGCCCGGCCGGCGGCCGCGCATGACTACGCCGCCGGCGACATGGCCATCCTGCATCCCTGGACGCGCGCCGCCGGCGCCAACGGCAACGGCGCCGGCTTCCTGGGCCTGCGCAATGGCGGGGCGCAGCCCGACCGGCTGATCTCGGCCGCCACGCCGATCGCGCGCGCGGTGGAACTGCACAGCATGGAGCGCGACGGCGACGTGATGCGCATGCGCCCCGTGCGAGACATCCAGGTCGCGCCAGGGCAGACGGTGGAGCTACGCCCCGGTGGCTTCCACATCATGCTGATCGGCCTCACCGCGCCGATGCAGCAGGGCGCGCGCGTGCCGCTGACGCTGCGCTTCGAACGCGCCGGGGAGGTGCAGGTGGAACTCGCCGTCGAGGCCGCCGGCGCCCGGGGAACCGGGCACCACTGAAGCGCGCGCGCGCGTCAGTCGAAGGGCTGGGAGGCGGCGTTCACCGTCGCCTCCGACCGCCAGAAGGAGAAGGCGAAGCCCGCCACCACCGAGACGTTCCACTCGCTGCGGAACAGCGGGCTGTCGGCATTGGCCGCGCCCGAGAAATTCTCGACCCGCCCGCCGGCGACGACCGAGAAGCGTTCGCTCAGCGGCAGCCTGTAGGAGACCGAGACGCGCGAGCCGAAGTAGCCGGCCTGCGCGTTGTAGGCCACGCGATCGGGCCGCGCGTATTGCGGCGCCACGTCGTAGAAGTAGTCGGCATAGCGCTCGGTGCCGAACACCACCCCCGCCGACACGCGCAGCCGCGCGAAGGGCGAGAGGAAGTGCATGTGCTCATAGGCGATGTCGGGCGCGAAGGTGAAGCCACGGAAGGAAACCGAGGTCCAGTCGGTCGAGAAGACCGCGCGCACCGGCGTGTCCAGCACGATCCGCTGCGGGGCCGCCTCGTCCTCGCCGCGCCACAGCGTGAAGCGCAGGTTGGGTCCGATCTCGCCCAGCCATTCGAGGTCCGGCATGCCCTGCCGCGCCGTGACGTCGTTCGAGGAGGCATTCACCCCGCCCGAGGCGCTGACCGAGAGTTCGATCCCGTCCGCCAGGCTCGCGCGCGCGCGCAGCCCGCTGTCATCGGCGCGGAACACGCTGCCGCGATAGATGATGTAGGGCACCGCGAGCCCGCGCCAGCGGTTCTGGTCGGAGGCCGGGTAGGCCGGCAGCCAGCCGCCACCGCCGGCGATGCCGGCCTCGAAGACAGGCAGTTGCTGCGCCCGCGCCGGCAGGGCAGCGAGGGCGATCAGCAGCAGGGGGGCGATGCGCAGGGTCATGAGCGTTCCGCCACCAGAAGCACATTCGGCAGGGGCGTGCCAGCCCAGCAGGGCGTCACGGTCACGGCGTAGCCGGCGGCGTCGAGCGGTGCGCGCAGCACGGGGATGGGGCGGGGCGCCACCGTCCCGGCCAGGCCGAGGTCGGCGCCGAACCGCCGCCGCAGCCGGTCGACTGCCAGGCCGAAGGCGCTGCGCCAGCCGCGGTCGGGGTCGAAGGCGCGGATGACGATGCGACGCGGTGCCGCTGACACGAGCCGCGCCAGCAGCGCGTCCTGCGCCGACGGCGCCATCTGAACCAGCACGTCGATCACGAGCGCGGTCTCGCAGGGCGGCAGCGGCGCGGTCGCGAGATCGGCGACGGCGAAGCGTGCGGGCAGGTCGCCCGCGGCCGCCGTGGCGCGCGCGATCTTGCCGGCATCGAGGTCGAGCCCCGTTACCGCCGTGGCCCGCCCCGCCACCAGCAGCGCCAGGCCAAGCTGCCCGCGCCCGCAGCCGAGATCCAGCACGTCGCCGAAGGGCGGCAACGCCAGCAGCGCCGGCACCACCGGGTCGCGCTTGAGCTTGCCGCGCACGAAGCCGCGTGTGGTCGGTCCGCGGTAGCGTGCCGCGACGGCGTCGGGCAGCGCGCTCACAGGTCCTTCAGAACCGCCCACAGGTCGTTCTTCGCCTCGAAGCCGATGCCGGGCAGGTCGGGCATGCGGATGCGCCCGTCCACCACCGGCGTGTCGGTGGCGAAGCCGCCGAAGGGGGCGAAGACCTCGGGGTAGGATTCGTTGCCGCCGAGACCGAGCCCGACCGCGATGTTGAGCGCGAACTGGTGCCCGCCATGCGGCACGCAGCGGCGCGGCGACCAGCCGTGCTGTTCCAGCATCTCGAGCGTGCGCAGGTATTCCACCAGGCCATAGGACAGCGCCGGGTCGAATTGCAGGATGTCGCGGTCCGGGCGCAGCCCGCCATGGCGGATCAGGTTGCGCGCATCGAGCATGGAGAACAGGTTCTCGCCGGTCGCCAGCGGCGGCGCGTAGTGCTCGGCCAGCGTCGCATGCGTCGCGTAGTCCAGCGGGTCGAGCGGTTCCTCGTACCAGCGCAGGTTGAAAGGCTGCAGCGCGGCACCGTAGGCCAGCGCGGCATGCAGGCCGAAGCGGCCGTTCACGTCCACCGCCAGGCGCGTGCCGTCATTGCCGAGCAGCTTCAGCACCGCCTCGATGCGTGCCACGTCCTCGCGCAGCGCGTCCTTGATGGCCGTGCCGGGCGCGCCGCCGATCTTCATCTTCACCGTGGTGTAGCCGAGGCCGAGGTAGCGCTTCATCTCCTCGACCAGCTGGTCCACGCCCTTGCCCGGATAGTAGTAGCCACCGGCGGCATAGACCCAGGCGGCGTCATCGGCCTCGCCGCCGCGGAAGCGGTCGGCCAGCAGACGCCACAGCGGCTTGCCCTCGAGCTTCGCCGCGGCATCCCAGAGCGCCATGTCGAGCACGCCGACCGCGACGGAGCGATCGCCATGCCCGCCCGGCTTTTCGTTGCGCATCATCGCCGACCAAGCGGCGGCGACGTTGAGCGTGCCGTCGGGCGCGGTCAGCACCGCGGCGTCGCAGGCTTCCAGGCGCGGGATGAAGCGTTCCGCGAGCAGGCCGGGCTGCGCGTAGCGGCCATTGGAATTGAAGCCGTAGCCGGTGGCCTGCTTTCCCGCGCCGTCCTCGACGGTGATGGCGACCACGCTCGCCGTCATCTTCGAGAAGTCGATGTAGGCATTGGCGATGGCGCTGCTGATGGGCACGACGCCCTGGCGGATGGAGGCGATGCGCATATGCGTCCCCGGCTGGTTCGCCGCGTTTCCTAGCGGCCGGGCGGTTGGCGCGCAAACCGCGCCGGGCCTAGCATCGACGTTTCACGGACCGGGAGAGCCGAGATGACCACGAGACGCCTGCTTCTGAGCCTGGCCGCCGGGACGGCGCTGGCCGGCCCCGCCCACGCGCAGGGCGAATGGCCCCAGCGCAGCATCCGCATGATCTCGCCCTTCCCGCCCGGCGGAGCGGCCGACCTGCTGGCGCGCGCCCTGGCCGAGGAACTCACGCCGATCCTGCGGCAATCGGTGGTGGTGGAGAACCGCACCGGCGCCGGCGGATCCGTCGGCACCGAGGCCGCGGTGCGCAGCCCGCCCGACGGGTACACCATGGTGATGGGCAGCACCGGACCGATGGCGATCAATCCCTCGCTGATCCGCTTGGCCTACGACCCGGAGCGCGACCTGGTGCCGGTTGTGCCGGTGGCCGCCGTGGCCTCGGTGCTGGTGGTGCATCCATCCGTGAATGCGCGCACGCTGCCAGAGCTGCTGGCGCTCGCCCGCGCCGAGCCAGGGAAGCTGAACTATGGGTCGTCCGGCATCGGGTCGGCGCAGCACCTGTTCATGGAACTGGTGAAGCAGCAGGCGAATGTGGACATCGCCCACATCCCCTATCGCGGCACCGGGCCGGCCATGGTGGATACGGTCGGCGGCCGGCTGACCATGATGTTCGACACGACGCCGACCGCGCTGCCGCATATCCGCGACGGGCGCGTGCGCGCCATCGCCGTGACGGCCGGGCGGCGCGACCCCGCACTGCCGGACGTGCCGACCATCGGCGAGACGCTGCCGGGCTACGAGGCGCTGGGCTGGTACGGCATCCTGGCCCCCGCCGGCACGCCGGCCGCCGCGGTGGATCGCATGAGCCGGGAGGTGAACGCGCTGCTCACCCGTCCCGAATTCGTGGCCAAGCTGGCCGCGCAGGGGGTGGAGCCGCTGCCCGGCACGCCGTCGGAATTCGCCGCGCTGATCAGCCGCGACCGCGCCCGCTGGGGCGAGGTGATCCGCCGCGGCGGCATCCGCCTGGACTGATCACACCGCCTTCGCGGCGCGCAGCGCGGCGATCTCCGCAGCGCTGAAGCCGAATTCGGCCAGCACCTGGTCGGTGTGCTGGCCGCGTTCCGGCGTGGGATTCCGCGCGCAGTCCACGCCGGCGATCTGCATCGGCGCGCGCACCACGTTCAGCGCGCCGAGGCGCGGGTGCTGCACCGTCATCTCGAGGCCGAGGTGCTTCACTTGCTCGTCCGCAAACACCTGGTCCATGGCGTAGACCGGGCCACAGGGCACGCCTTCGCGGTTGAACTTCGCGACCCAGTTGGCCGCGGTGTCGGTCTGCGTGATGGCCTCGATGATGGCGTTGACCTTGGCGCGGTTCTGGCTGCGCAGCTTGTCGGTGGCGATGTCGGGGTCCTTCGCCTGCTCCTCGATGCCCAGCACCTTCACGATGCGCTCCCACATCACCTGGCCGCCGCCGGCGATGTTGATGACGCCGTCGGAGGAGCGGAACAGCCCGGTCGGGATGGTGGTGGGGTGGTCGTTGCCGGCCTGCTTCGGCACCTCGCCCTTCATGGTCCAGCGCGTCGCCTGGAAGTCCATCATGGCGATCATGGCCTCGAGCAGCGAGACATGAACCCAGCGACCCTTGCCGGTGACCTCGCGCTCCAGCAGCGCCACCATGATGCCCAGCGCGCAATACAGCCCGGCGGTGAGGTCGGCCACGGGAATGCCGGCACGCACCGGGCCCTGGCCCGGCAGACCGGTCACGCTCATCAGCCCGCCCATGCCCTGCGCGATCTGGTCGAAGCCTGGCCGCTTCGCATAGGGTCCGTCCTGGCCGAAGCCGGAGATCGACCCAAGCACGATGCGCGGGTTGATCGCGGCCAGGCTGTCATAGTCGACTCCAAGGCGCGTCTTCACGTCGGGGCGGTAGTTCTCGACCACCACATCGGCCTTGGCGACCATGCGGCGGAAGGCGGCCAGGCCCTCGGGCGACTTCAGGTTCAGCGTCATGCCGCGCTTGTTGCGATGGACATGCTGGAAATCCGGCCCGTCGCGCTCCCCGCCCAGGCCCTTGCCGGTATCGACCTCGTCCGTCGCCTCGATCTTGATGACGTTCGCCCCCCAGTCGGCGAGCTGGCGCACGCAGGTCGGCCCCGAGCGCACGCGCGTCAGGTCGAGCACGGTGAAGCGGGCAAGCGGCATGGTCATGGCGGGGGTCTCCTCGGCTGCACCTGTGGTGGCATCGCCGCCGCGCTTCGGCAAGGGAGCGGCTTGACGCCGCCGTCCGACCGGCTACGCCTTGCGCCGCACATCCACCGGGACGGAACGCCATGAGCGACGAGATTCTGCACAAGGTCCGCGAGGGCGGCATCGCCTGGACCACCTTCAACCGCCCGCAGGCGCGCAACGCCATGCTGTTCAGCATGTACCAGCGCATCCAGGAGCTGGCGGACGAGATCAGCAACGATCCGAACATCCGCGTCTGGGTGCTGACGGGCGCCGGCGGCAAGGCCTTCGCCTCGGGTACCGACATCAGCCAGTTCCGCGAGTTCAAGACCGCCGAGGACGCGCTCGCCTACGAGGCGCGGATCGACAAGGTGTTGGGCGCGCTCGAGAACTGCAACACGCCGATCATCGCGGCGATCGCCGGCGCCTGCACCGGCGGCGGCCTCGGCATCGCGGGGTGCTGCGACGTCCGCATCTGCGACACCTCGGCGCGCTTCGGCCTGCCGATCGCGAAGACGTTGGGGAACATCCTCAACATGAACAACTTCGCGCGCTTCTACGCGCTGGTCGGCCCGGCGGCGATCGCCGAGATGATCATGACCTCGCGCCTTTTCTCCTCGGCCGAGGCGAAGCATATCGGCCTGGTCTCGGAAGTGCTGGACACGCCCGATGCCGTCGCGGCCCGCGCGATGGAACTGGCCACCACCATGTCCACCCTCGCGCCGCTGACGCTGAAGGCGACCAAGATCGCGCTGCGCCGGCTGCGCCATGCGGTGGGCGAGGTCGAGGGCGACGACCTGGTGACCATGTGCTTCACGAGCGCCGACTTCCAGGAGGGGGTGAGCGCCTTCCTCAACAAGCGCGCGCCCCAGTTCCAGGGCAAGTGACGCCGCGAGCGGCCGCGCCAGACGGCCGCCGCACCGCCGAGGAGGAAACACCGTGACGATCCTGACCCGCCGTGCCCTGGGTACCGTGGCGCTGACGCCCGTGCTCGCAGCGCCGGCCATCGCCCAGGCTTATCCGACCCGGGCCATCACGCTGCTGGTAGGCTTCGCGCCGGGCGGCGGGACCGACATCATCGCCCGCTTCCTCGCACCCTCCCTGCAGGAGGAGTTCGGCCAGACCATTGCGGTCGAGAACCGGCCCGGCGCCTCCGGCACGCTGGCGGTGCTGGCCATGTCCCGCGCGCGGCCGGATGGCTACACCATGCTGATGACGACGATCAGCGCCTCGGCCGTGGTGCCGCCGCTGATGAACCCGCCGCCCTTCGACATCCGCCGCGACCAGACCGCGGTGGTGCATGCGGCGACGGTGCCGCTGGTCTGCGTGGTGCCGGCCAACTCGCCCTCGGCCACACTGCCGGACCTGCTCGAGCGCGCGCGGCGGGAGCCGGGGGTATTGAACTATTCCTCCTCCGGCGTCGCGACGCAGCAGCACCTGGCGGCGGAACTGCTCTCCTCGCAGGCCGGCGTGCGCATGACGCACGTGCCCTTCCGCGGCACGGGCCAGGCGGTGAACGAGATCCTGGCCGGGCGAATCGACCTCGCGATCGACACCTTCCCGACCTACCTGCCGCATATCCGCGCCGGGCGCGTGCGCGCGCTGGCGGTGACCATGCCGCAGCGCGTGGAATGGCTGCCCGAGACGCCGACCGTGGCCGAGCTCGGCTTCCCCGGCTTCGATGCGGTCGTCTGGTACATGCTGATGGCCCCGCCGGGCATCCCGCAACCGATCGCCGACCGCTGGGTCGAGGCGGTGAACAAGGCCTACCAGAACCAGGAGCTGCGGCGGCGCATCGTCGATGCCGGGTTCCTGGTGGGTGGCGGCACGCAGCAGGCGGCGGCGGAGATGCTGACGCGCGACGCCGAGCGCTATTCCGCGCTGGTGCGCGCGGCGAGCATCCGGCTGGAGTGATCCGCCGCGGCGCCGGCTGTCATCCGCGCCCCAGGGAGGCTAGCCTGTCCCGAACCTCGCCGGAGACAGACGCCATGACGCGCCGCCGCACCCTGCTCGCCACCGCCCTTGCCGTTCCCGCCGTGGCTCGCGCGCAGGGCGCCTTCCCCAGCCGCCCGATCCGCGTGGTGGTGCCCTTCGCCGCCGGCGGCATCATCGATGTGGTGGCGCGCATCGTCGCCGAGCCGCTTCCACGCCGGCTGGGCCAGCCGGTGGTGATCGAGAACACGCCCGGCGCGGGCAGCACGATCGGCGCGCGTGCCGTCGCCCGCGCGCCGGCCGATGGCCACACGCTGCTGCTGAATGGCGCGGCGCACAGCGTGATCCCGGCGCTGTTTCCCGATGCCGGCATCGATCCTGTCGGCGACTTTGCGCCGATCGCGCTGCTGGGCGAACAGCCCTTCGTCGCCGCGGTGCATCCGTCGGTTCCAGCGACCGACGTGCCGACGCTGCTGGCGTGGCTGCGCAGCAAGCGGGGTGAGGCGACCTTCGCCACCACCGGCATCGGCGCCGCATCGCACCTGGCGGGCGAGCTGCTGAAGAAGCTGGCGGGCGTCGACTTCACCATCGTGCAGTATCGCGGCACGCCGGCGGCGGTGACCGACTTCATCGCCGGGCGCGTCGAGTTCATGATCGACAGCCAGACGCTGCTCGCACCGATGATGCAGGACGGGCGCGCGCGCGGCGTCGCGGTGACCACCGCGCGGCGGTCGCGCATGCTGCCCAACCTGCCGACCTTCCAGGAAGGCGGCGTGGCGGGCTACGAGTCATCCTCCTGGCAGGCTCTCTATGCGCCGATGGCGACACCGCCGGAGGTGGTGCGCGCCTTGAGCGCCGCGACGCTCGAGGTCCTTGCCGATCCGGCGGTTCAGGCGCGCTACGCGGAGCGCGGCGTGGAGCCGCGCCCGGGTGATCCGGCCGCGCTGCGCAACTTCCTCAAGGCGGAGATGGACCGCTGGCTGCCGATCCTGCGCGAAACCGGCGCCCGCGCGGGGTAGTCGATTGGCGTTGCTTTCGCGGCTGCGAAAGCGCATAACCGCACGGTCATCTCGTCCGGTCCGCATGTCGGACCTGCTCTCCGTGCCTTTTCTATGGTTGAGCCTCAGCGAAGGATGGCCCGGCAGCGCTTGCGCTGGCCGGCATCACTGCCTGGCAATCCTGCCTGGCGGCAATGACTCAACCGGAGACATCGGCATGAGCATCGGTACCGTGAAGTGGTTCAACGCGACCAAGGGCTATGGCTTCATCCAGCCCGAGGACGGCAGCAAGGACGTGTTCGTCCATATCAGCGACGTGCAGCGCGCCGGCCTGAACGGCCTGAACGAAGGCGACAAGGTCGAGTTCGAGCTGCAGCGCGGCCAGCAGGGCAAGGTTTCGGCGGGCAACCTCCGCCTCGCCTGAAGCGGCCAGGGGCGGCCTTCGGGCCGCCCTTTTTATTCCTGACATCCGGAGAATCGCCGTGGCGCGACCGCCCAACTATGGCCAACAGCGTGCCGAGGTGAGCCGGAGCAAGCAGGCCAAGAAGGAAGCCAAGCAGCGCGAACGCGAAGAAGCGGTCGCGAAGCGCAAGGCTGCCGGCTTGGGCCCTGAGCCCGACAGCGACGCCGACAAGCCGAACCGCGGCTGAGGCGCGGCGCCGCCTGCGGGCGGGCGCCTCGCGGCAGTGCGCCACACGCCTGCCCCGGGATCCGCCGCCCGGGCGCATGCGGCACAATTTCAGGACACGCGCCCCTGTGGCGCATCCGAATCCCGCGCGCTTCGGCGTTGCGGAGGAGAGACAGACATGGCCGCCAAGCCTGGCAGCAAATCCGCCTTCGTCCTGTTCGACGTGTTCTACGAGGACGGCAGCCGTCGTTCCAACCGCAAGGTGCCCGCCGAGATCCTCGGCGGTCTCGATGGTGACGAACCCGCGCGCAAGGTGATCCAGGAACAGGACAACGAGATCGCCAAGGCGTCCGGCAAGCCGCCGCTCGCGATCTCGCAGCTGGTCCGCGTCGGCGGCAAGAAGAAGTAGCGCGCCGCGCCGCTATTCGGCGGCGCGCGCCTGGCTGGTCACGAGCGGCACGATCCCGGGCAGGGCCGCGCCGTCCCACAGTTGCGCCAGCAGCGCCTTGGCCTGCGCCGCGCCGATCGCATCGGACGTCAGTTCCAGGAACTTGTCCGACAGGTCGCGGTCGGTCAGCGGCGCGTCGGGGTCGCCCTTGCGCGTGTGCTGGTGGCGGTTCAGCACGCGGCCATCCTTCAGCCGGATTTCCACCTTGGCCGAGCGCTTCGACGGGAAGGCCGCGGCGCATTCCGGGTCGATCGCGACGGTGATGCGCGGCATCAGCGCGCGGATGGCGGGGTCGACCAGGCGATCGGGCTCGAAGGCCGCGAGGCGCACGCCGCCATGCAGCAGCATGGTCGCGACGGTGAACTGGGTTGAGAAGCGGCAATCCTGCTCGGTGCGTGCATCGGGCCGGTCGCAGACATCCTTGGTCGCCTTGTAGCCGCCAACGGCGATCGAGACGACGTCCTCGGCCTTGAAGCCGTGCTCGAGGTGCAGGTCGCGCACCGCATCCAGCGCGGCGAAGATATGCCCGCAGCAGCCGTGGTTCTTCACTGTCATGTCCGTGACGGCATAGGGCTTGCCGATCCCGGCCAGCGCCCTGTCCCACTTGCCGGTGTCCTCGCTCGTTGCTGCCGCGAAGCCGGCCGGGCCGTGCAGCACATCGAGCGCACCCGTCATCCCCTTCGCCGCTGCCATGGCCGCTAGAGCGCCGGCCTCCGCGGCATGGCCGGGATGCAGCGGCTTCGACATGCCCTCGCCGCGGAAGGCCTGCTGCAGCCCCCCGGCCATGGTCGCGGCGGTGGCGATGGCATGCGCGGTGCGCTCGGCGTCGCAGTCGAGCAGCACGGCGACCGCGGCGGCGGCGCCGAAGGTGCCGACCGTGCCGGTGGTGTGCCAGAAATCATAGTGCGAGGGCTGCACCGCGACACCGATGCGGCACGACACCTCGTAGCCTGCGACGATGGCGCGCAGCAGCGCCTCCATGCCCGTATTGTGCGACTGCGCGGCGGCGAGTGCCGCGGCGATGGTCGGGCAGCCCGGGTGATAGACGGCGTAGCGGTAGATGTCGTCGAACTCGACCGTGTGCGACGCCGTGCCGTTGACCAGTGCGGCGTGGCGCAGCGGCACGCGCCGGCCGGTCACGTAGCAGACGGCGCCGCCGCCGCCGCGCGTCTCGTCCTCCAGCGCCTCCGCCATCAGCGTGGCCGGGGGGCGCGAACAGCCGGGCAGCGTGGCGGCGAACCAGTCCACCAGCACGCGGCGCGCGTGGTGCGCCACGTCCGCGGGCAGGTCGCGGCTGCGCCAGGAGGCCGCATGGTCGGCAAGGACGAGAAGCGGGTTCGTCATGGCGTGCTGCTCACGCGTTGCCGCGGAGCACCTCCTTGTTGATCACCACGTCGGGATCGAGCTGGCCCTTGAAGTGGGCGAAGATGCTCTCGGCGCAGGACAGGCCCATGCGCCGCGTGGACTGCTCCGTCGCCGCCGCCGAATGGGGCGAGACCACCACGTTCGGGAAGTCGAGGAAGGGCAGCTTCGTCGTGACGGGTTCCTCCCAGAACACGTCGAGGCCGGCCGCGCCCAGGTGCCCGGACTTCAGGGCGTTGGCCAGCGCCGCCTCGTCCACCAGCGTACCGCGCGCGGTGTTGATGTATGTCGCACCCGGCTTCATGGCCGCGAGGAAGGTGGCGTTCACCATGCCGCGCGTCTCGGGGTTGGAGGGGCAATGCGTGGTGACCACGTCCGCCTGCGCGAGGCCTTCGTGCAGCACCTTCACCGGCGTGAAGCCCGCGCCCTTGATGGTGTTCTGCGGGATGTAGGGGTCGTGCACCAGCACGTTCATCCCGAAGGCGGCGCAGAGCCGCGCCACACGCCCGCCGATCCGCCCGAAGCCCACCACCAGCACGGTCTGCCCGGCCAGGTCGAAGGTGCGCAAGGCCGGCTTCGGCCCCCAGTCCAGCGCCTTGGTGTTGCGGTCGTAGTCCAGCGTGCGCCGTGCGGTGGTCAGCATCAGCATCAGCGCGTGCTCGGCGACCGAGACGGCGTTCGCGTCGGGAGTGACGGTCAGCGGAATGCCGCGCTCGGTCAGCGCCTCCACGTCCACCGCATCATAACCGACGCCGTGGCGCGCGCAGATCGACAGCATCGGCGCATTGGCGAGGAAGGCGCGGTCGATGCGCGTGGCGCGGACGATGATCGCATCCGCGGTCTTCATCGGCTCGGCCAGCGTCTCCGGGGTCACGGGGTCGAGCATCGTCACCGTGTAGCCGGGCTCGGCGCGCAGCCGGGCCATCGCATCCGGATGCAGCGGGCGGAGGCAGACGACGTGCGGCATGCGCGCCTTCCCTTACAGCTGGTGATGCGCCGCAGGGCCGAGGATGGCTTCCCGCATGCGGTTCTGGATGATGGACCCGTCGCGCGGCGGCAGTACCAGCTTCTTGCTGGCGGCGTCGATCTTCGCCACCACGAAGAAGGGGCCCTCGCCGGCATGGATCGCGGCGCGCAGCGCGGGCACTTCCTCGGGCTTCGTGACGAACATGGTACGTACGAAGCCGGCCCCCTTCGCCATGGTCACCAGGTCCACGCCGTGCCGCGTCGCGGTCTCCTGCATGCCGGTCTCGCCGTAATGCTCGTTGTCCTGCACCACGATCGAGAGGTTCTTCGGCGCCTTCACCGCGATGGTGGCGAGCGCGCCGATGCCCATCAGCATCTCCCCGTCGCCAGTCAGCACCAGCACCGGGCGCGTGGGCTGCGCCAGCGCGAGGCCGAGGCCGATCATGGCCGCCCCGCCCATGCCGCCCCACAGCGGCAGGTTCAACGGATGGTCGCCCACCGCCGTGATGTCCCAGGCCGGCGCGCCGAGGCCGGCGATCACCGCCAGCTCCCCGCGGTCGGCCAGCAGCGCGGCGGTGAGTTCGCGCCGGTCGAGCTTTCCGGATGACGCCAGCATCGTCTCAGTCCTTGCCGAAGGTCTTGGCGCCGATGACGCGCTGGCCGATCAGCGTCGCGGTCGGGCGGAAGGTGTTGAAGGCCATGCGAATGGTCGCGTCCACGGTGGGCGCGATGTCCTCGGGCGTGTCGGCGCGGCGCACCACGGTGCCCATGGCTTCCAGCACGGGCTGCGTGGCTGCGCCCATCGGCACCTGGGCCGGGTTGAACTCACCGAAGTCGCCGCGCATCGTCACCAGCATCGGCATCGGGCAGCGATGGATCTGCGCCAGCGAGAGCATGTTGATGCAGTTGCCCACGCCGGAGGACTGCATCAGCAGGATGGCCTTGTCGCCGCCGAGCCAGGCGCCCTGCATCAGGGCGATGCCTTCTTCCTCTGTGGTGAGGGTGGTGACGACGATCTCATTGTCGGCCAGGCAGCGCTTGATCAGGCGCGAATGCCCGGCATCCGGCACCAGGCAGACCTGGCGGATGCCATGCTTCTTGAGCAGGTCGTAGATCTGGTCGGGCCAGGATGCGGCGGCATCCGGGGCCTTGTCGATCGCGTCGGCGTCCATGCGTTTCCTCGGGATTTCCGGCGGCGCATCCTAGGGCCGCGCGCCGGGCTGGCAAGCCGCCCCCGGGGCGCGGCATCATGCCCGCCATGCCCTTCACGCAGACCATCGCCGGCACGCGGTATGTTTTCGACGACCTGAGGACGCTGCTCGCGCGCGCCACGCCCTTCCGGTCGGGCGATGCGCTGGCGGGCGTCGCGGCCACCTCGGCGGCGGAGCGGGTGGCGGCGCAGCGCGCGCTCGCCGACCTGCCGCTGGCGCGCTTCCTGACCGACGCGGTGATCCCCTACGAGGCCGACGAGGTCACGCGCCTGATCATCGACCGCCACGACGCCGGCGCCTTCGCGCCGGTGCGCAGCCTGACGGTGGGCGCCTTCCGCGACTGGCTGCTGGCGGCCGCGCCCGAGGCCGTGACGGCGCTGGCACATGGCCTGACGCCTGAGATGGTCGCCGCGGTCTCCAAGATCATGCGCGTGGCAGACCTGATGCAAGTGGCGGCGAAATGCCGCGTGGTGACGCGCTTCCGCAACACCATCGGCCTGCCGGGGACATTGTCGATCCGCCTGCAGCCGAACCATCCGACCGACGACCCGCGCGGGGTCGCGGCCGCGGTGCTGGACGGGCTGCTGCTGGGCGCGGGAGACGCCGTGATTGGCGTGAACCCGGCGACCGACAATGTCGAGGCGGTGATGCGCCTGCTCGACATGCTGGACACGGTGCGCGAGCGCTTCGACATCCCGACGCAGACCTGCGTGCTCTCGCACGTGACCACGACCATGCTGGCGATGCAGCGCGGCGCGCCGGTCGACCTGGTGTTCCAGTCGATCGGCGGGACGCAGGGCGTGAACGAATCCTTCGGCGTCACGCTCGCGCTGCTGCGCGAGGCGCGCGAGGCCGCGCTGGTGCTGAAGCGCGGCACGCTCGGCGACAACGTGATGTATTTCGAGACGGGGCAGGGCAGCGCGCTCAGCGCCGAGGCGCATCACGGCGTGGACCAGCAGACGATCGAGGCGCGCGCCTATGCCGTCGCACGCGAATTCTCGCCCCTGCTGGTGAATTCCGTGGTCGGCTTCATCGGCCCGGAATACCTGTTCGACGGCAAGCAGATCCTGCGCGCGGGGCTCGAGGACCATTTCTGCGGCAAGCTGCTCGGCCTGCCGATGGGGGTCGATGTCTGCTACACCAACCACGCCGAGGCCGACCAGGACGACATGGACGCGCTGCTGGCCTGCCTGGCGGTGGCGGGCGTGACCTATGTGATGGGCGTGCCAGGGGCGGATGACGTGATGCTCGCCTACCAGTCCACCTCGTTCCATGACGGGCTGACAGCGCGGGCGATGCTGGGCAAGCGGGCGGCTCCAGAATTCGAGGCCTGGCTCGCGCGCATGGGGATCGGCAATGATGCGGAACGCATTCCCGCGCGGCTGTCGCCGGCGCTGATCGGCCTCGAATGACCACGCCCGCTCTCTGGCGCGACCTGCGCCGCTTCACCGATGCGCGGGTCGGCCTTGGCCGTGCGGGCACGGCGCAGCCGACCGTGGCGCATCTCGATTTCCAGGAAGCGCATGCGCGCGCGCGGGATGCGGTGTGGTCGGCGCTGGACGTCGCCGCGCTGGAAGCATCGATCGCGCGGCCGGTGCTGCGCGTGCGCAGCGCCGCGGCGGACCGGCGCGAGTATCTGCTCCGTCCGGACCTCGGGCGGCGGCTGGCAGAAGGCTCCACGCTGCCGGCGGCACCGGGCTGCATCGCGCTGGTGGTGGCGGATGGCTTGTGCGCCACCGGCGTGCAGCGCCACGCGCCGGGCGTGCTCGACCTTCTCGTTCCGGCCCTGCCGCTGCCGGCCGCGCCGATCGTGGTCGCGGAGCAGGCGCGCGTCGCGCTCGGCGACGACATCGGCGCGGCGATGGGTGCAGCCGCGGTGGTGGTGCTGATCGGCGAAAGGCCGGGGCTCTCCGCCACCGACAGCCTCGGCCTCTACATAACCTGGGCGCCGCGGCGCGGGCGCACCGATGCGGAGCGCAATTGCATCAGCAACGTGCGTCCCGGTGGAATGTCCTATGCCGATGCCGCGGCCAAGACGGCCTGGCTGCTGCGCGCCGCGGCCGCGCTGGGCGCGACCGGCGTGGCGCTGAAGGACGAGATGCCCGCAACCGCCCTGCCCGCGCCATGACCATCCGCGTCACCGCCCGCATCGCCATCGAGGAAGACGAGCTGCAGGAGGATTTCCTGCGCGCCTCCGGCCCCGGCGGGCAGAACGTCAACAAGCTCGAGACCGCGGTGCAGCTGCGCTTCGACGCCATGGCCTCGCCCAACCTGCCGACTGGGGTGAAGGAACGCCTGGTCACACTGGCGGGCCGGCGCATCACCAAGGATGGCGTGCTGGTCATCACCGCGCAGCGCCACCGCACGCGCGAGCGCAATCGGGAGGACGCGCTGGAACGGCTGCTGGAGCTGCTGCGCGAAGCCGCCGCGCCACCCCCGCCGCCGCGCCGCGCAACCAAGCCCTCACGTGCCGCCAAAGCACGCCGCGTGGATGAAAAGACCCGCCGCGGCACCACCAAGCGCCTGCGCAGCACGCGCCCGGAGGACTAGGTCAGCATCTGCCCGCCATCCACCACGATGGTCTGCCCCGTCACCCAGCGCGCCAGCGGCGAGGCGAGGAACAGCGCGACGTCGGCCACTTCGTCCGGCGTTCCCAGCCGGCCGAAGGGTATGCCGGCCAGGATGCGGTTGTAGAGCGCCGGATCCTCCGCGCGCCGCTTCTCCCAGGTGCCGCCGGGGAACTCGATCGACCCGGGCGCAATGGCGTTCACCCGCACGCCATCCTTCGCGAGCGCAGCCGCCTGGGACGCGGTGTAGTTGATCACCAGCGCCTTCACCGCCGCATAGGCCGGCGTGCGCACCGAGGGACCGAGGCCCGAGATCGAGGTGGTGTTGACGATGCACCCCTTCGACGCGCGAAGGTGCGGCAGGGCCGCGGTGCTGGCCCGCACCGTCGCCATCACGTCCACGTCCAGCCCGCGCTTCCAGCCTTCCTCGCTGTCGCCCATGCCGAAGCCCGAAGCGTTGTTCACCAGCACGTCGATGCCGCCCAGCGCCGCCGCGGCCGCCTCCACCCAGGCGGCGATCTGCGCCGCATCCGCGAGGTCGGTCGGCATGACATGCGCGACCCCGTCCGCCCGCAGCGCCTCCAGCCCCTCGGCACCGCGCGCGCAGGCGGAGACCTTCGCCCGCGCCCGCGCGAAGCCGATCGCAATGGCCCGGCCGATGCCCCGGCTGCCGCCCGCCACCAGCACGCGACGCCCCGCGAAGTCGAATCCCATGGCAACCATCCCTTGATCGAACTCCCGCATCCTGGCCCCGCCACGGCGCCACGGCCAGACGCCCCGTTGCCGCAACCGCGGAATGACGGCATCAAGCGACAACGCGCAGCAGGGGGAGACGGGGTTCGTGGTCCAGGCGCTGTTCATTCACCAGAACTTCCCGGGCCAGTACCGGCACCTCGCGCCCATCATCTCGCGCCGCAAGGGCGCGCGCGTGATCGGCCTTGGCGAACGCGCCAATCAATCCCCGCCCGGCCCGCAGCACCTGCGCTACCCCGCGCCCGAAGGTGCGGGGGAGAAGACGCATCGCTACCTGCGCCCGGTCGAGGCCGCGGTGCGGCGCGGCCAGGCGGTGGCGCGCGCGCTGATCGGCCTCAAGCAGAAGGGCTTCGTGCCGGACATCATCTGCTGCCATCCGGGCTGGGGAGAGGGGCTGTACCTGCGCGACGTCTTCCCCGACGCGAAGCTGCTGCAATACTGCGAGTTCTACTACCGCTCGAACGGCGGCGACGTGGGCTTCGACCCCACGCAGGAGGTCACGCTCGACGAGATGGCGCGCGTGCGCACGCTGAACATGACGCAGCTGCAGTCGCTCGAGGCGACGGACTGGGGCGTCTCCCCCACGCTGTGGCAGCGCAGCCGCTATCCGGACTTCATCCAGGCCAGGACATCGGTCGTGCACGAGGGGGTGGATGCCAACTTCGCCACGCCGAACGGCCCGGCCACGGTGAAGTTGCCCGACGGGCACACCGTGACCAAGGGGCAGGAGGTGGTGACCTTCGTCTCGCGCAACCTCGAGCCCTATCGCGGCTTCGACATCTTCATGCGCGCCCTACCCGAGATCCTGGCGCGTCGCCCGAACGCCCACGCCGTGATCGTGGGCGGCGAGGAGCGCGGCTATGGCCGCCTTCCCGACGGCGGCAAGTCGTGGAAGGCGGTAATGATGGAGGAGGTCGGCGCGAAGCTCGACATGGCGCGCGTGCACTTCACCGGCCGCATCCCGCATGAAGGGCTGGTGGCGCTGTTCCGCACCAGCTCGGCGCATGTCTACTACACCTATCCCTTCGTGCTCTCCTGGTCTCTCGTTGAGGCGATGGGCTGCGAGGCGCTGATCATCGGATCGGACACGCCACCGCTGGCCGAGGTAATGCGCCACGAGCACAACGGGCTGCTGCTGCCCTTCTTCGACCACCAGCGCATGGCCGATGCAGTGGTGGATGCGATCGCCAACCCCGACCGCTACGTGCCGCTGCGCAGGCAGGCGCGGCGCACCATGCTGGAACGCTTCGACCTGCATGCGCTGTGCCTGCCGCGCCAGGTCAAGCTGTTCGACGCGGTGCTGGAAGGCCGCCCGGGCAGCAGCGCCATTCCCCTGCCGGAGTCCGTATCATGAGTTTCGTGCCGATGGCCGAGATCCGCCGTGGCGGCATCCTGGAAAGCCTGCATCACGGCATCGCCGTGGTGGCCGATGCCGATGGCCGCATCCTGCAATCCTGGGGCGATCCGTCCTTCGTCACCTTTCCGCGCTCCTCTCTCAAGCCGTTCCAGGCGATCCCGCTGGTGGAGAGCGGGGCGGCTGACGCGGCTGGGCTGACGGAGGAACACCTGGCCCTCGCCTGCGCCTCCCACAGCGCGGAGGACTTCCAGGTGGCGCTGGTGCGCGGCTGGCTGGAGCGCCTGGGGCTGAGCGAATCCGCGCTGGTCTGCGGGCCCGACCTGCCGCGCAGCCAGGCCGACCAGATCAGCGTGATCCGCGCCGGCGGCGACCGGTCGCGCGTCTTCCACAACTGCTCCGGCAAGCATTGCGGCTTCCTGACGCTGACGAAGCATATCGGCGCGCCGGTGGGCGGCTATGCGGACCCTGCGCATCCGGCGCAGCGCCTGTATCTCGAGGCTTTCTCCGAATTGCTTGGCGAGGATGCGACGCGGCTGCCGCGCGGGGTGGATGGCTGCGGGCTGCCCGCATTGGCGCTGCCCATGGCGGCCATGGCACGCGGCGCGGCGCGCTGGGCCGCGGCGCGTGTGGCGACCGAGGCGCGCCGCACCGCCATCCACCGCCTGCAATCCGCCATCCGGACCTACCCGGACCACCTCTCCGGCCGCGGTTCCGCCACCGGCAGGATCGTGCGCGCCAGCCAGGGCCGCGTTCTGCTGAAGGGCGGCGCGGAGGGCTACGTGGTGGGCTTCGTGCCGGAGCAGGGCCTCGGCATCGCGGTGAAGCTCGCCGACGGCACGGCGAGGGCGAAGATGGGCGTCTTTTCCGCGCTGCTCGGCCGGCTCGGCCTGGTCGATGCGGCGGAGTCGCTCGCGCGGGACGTGGAAGGCGTGATCAACGACAGCAACGGCCAGCCGGTGGGCGAGGTGCGCGTCACCCTGCCGGACTAGCGGCGAGCATCCGCCGGAACAGCGGCACGGCGGCCGCGAGGTCCGCCACCGCCACGCATTCGCGCGGCGTATGCGCGGTGGCGATGCTGCCCGGCCCCATCACGATGCACGGGGCCAGTTCCTGCAATTCGCTCGCGTCGGTGCCATAGGGCGCGGTGCGCGCGGCCTGGCCGGTCTCGCGCATGGCGAGTGCCACCAATGGATGGTCGGCGGGCAATTCGGGCGGCGTGCCCTCGCGCTTCTCGGTGAGCGTCACGCCGGCGCGCGCGGCGGCCTCGTGGACCGCGGCCTCGATCGGGGCATAGTCGATGTTACGGCTGCGGCGGAACTTGATGCGCGCGGTCGCCTTGGCGACGGTCACGTTCACCGCCGTGCCGTGGTTGTCGATGACCAGGTTGAAGTCGCTGAAGGGTGGGTCGTAGCCGGCATCCTGGAAGGCCGGGTCGTGCCGCAGGCGCTCGAACACCGCCTTCATCTCGGCCAGGAATGGGATCAGCGCCCAGTTCGCGTTCAGCCCCTGCCCGGTCGAGGAATGCGCCTGCACCCCCGTGGCGACGGCGGTGTATTCGATATGGCTACGATGCCCGCGCACCGGCAGCAGCCCGGTCGGTTCCGCCACCACGATACCGCGCAGGCCGAGCGAGCGCGCCGCATCGGATGCCGCAACGGCGCGCGCGCCCTGCTTGCTGGTTTCCTCATCGGTGGTGATCAGCAGCGTGGCCGGGATGTTCTCCGGCAGGCCGCGCGCGGCGATGATGCAGGCCGCGACCGGCCCCTTCATATCCACGCTGCCGAGGCCATGCAGCACGCCATCCGCCACGCGCGGCGTCCAGGGCGGATCGGTCCAGCCGGTCTCGGGCACCGTGTCCATGTGGCCGGACAGCGCGAGGCCGCCGCGCGGGCCGCGATGCGCCACCAGCGCGCGCTTCGCCACGCCGTTGGCATCCGCGTAGTCCACGCGGGCGATGTCGAAGCCGGTCAGTTCGGCCTCGATGCGTTCGGCAATCGCAAGGTTGGAGACGGAGGACCGGCTGTCGATCGCGACGAGATCGGCGGCCAGGCGGAGGACGGCATCGGCATCATCGGACATGGCTGCAGCATCCCTTGCCCCGCGCGCCCGGGCAAGCGAGGCTGCGCCCGCCATGACCGACACCGCCTATCTCGACCCCCGCACGGGGCGCACCTATCCCCTCGACACGCCGCGCTGGTGCGGGGATGACCAGGCCCCGCTGCTGCTCACACCCTTGCCCGGCATCACCCGCGCGGCGATCCGCGGCGAGGACCGGTCGCTCTGGCGCTACGCCGCCGCCCTGCCCTTCATCCCCGACGACCCGATCAGCATGGGCGAGGGCTGCACTCCACTGGTGCCGCGCGTGATCGCCGGCGCCTCGGCGCTGGTGAAGTGCGAGTGGTTCGCCCCCACCGGGTCGTTCAAGGACCGCGGGGCCTCGGTCATGCTCTCGCTGCTGCGCGCGCAGGGTGTCGCCGCGGTGCTGGAGGATTCCTCGGGCAATGGCGGCGCGGCGGTCTCCGCCTATGCCGCGGCCGGCGGCATGGCGGCGACGATCTTCGTCCCCGCCAGCACGTCGCCGGCCAAGACCGTGCAGTCGCGCGCGGCGGGGGCGACGATCCGCCTCATCCCCGGCAGCCGGCAGGATTGCGCCGATGCCGCGCTGGCCGAGGCGGCCAGCATCTTCTACGCCAGCCACAACTGGCACCCCTTCTTCCTGCACGGCACCAAGACGCTGGCCTATGAGCTGTGGGAGGACCTGGGCTTCACCGCACCGGACAACGTCATCGTGCCCTGCGGCGCGGGGTCGAACGTGCTGGGCTGCGGCATCGGCTTCGACGAATTGCTACGCGCGGGGGAGATCACGCGCCTGCCGCGCATCTTCGCCGCCCAGCCCGCCAACTGCGCGCCGATCGCGCGCGAGTTCCTCGGCCAGCCGGCCGTCCCGGCGCAGCCGACCATCGCGGAGGGCACCGCCATCGCGCAGCCGCTGCGCAGCGCCGAATGCCGCGACGTGCTGACCCGCTCCGGCGGCGGCGCGGTGATGCTGAGCGAGGAGGAGATCGCCGCCGCGACGCTCGACCTCGCGCGCACCGGCATCTATGTCGAGCCCACCTGCGCCCAGGCTGCGGCGGCCTTCGCACGGCTGCTCGAGGCCGGCACCATCCGCGCCGACGAGACCACGGTGGTGGTTCTCACCGGCACCGGCCTCAAATCCACGCCACGCATCGCGGAACTTCTCGGAGTGAGCATCTGATGCCCGGACCGCGCATCGCCATCCTCGGCTTCTCGATCGAGTGCAACCGCTTCGCGCCCCCCGCGCGACGCGCCGATTTCGACCAGCGCTGCTACCTGGAGGGCGCCGACATCCTGACTGATGCGGCGAAGCCCGCGCCGCGTGCGCCGGCCGAGCTCTCCGGCTTCCTGGAAGGCATGAACGCGACCGGCGACTGGACGCCGCTGCCCGTCATGATCGCCGCGGCCGAACCCAACGGCCCTGTGGACCAGGGCGACTTCGACGCCATGATGGCGACCTGGCGCGCGGGGCTGACCGCCCTGCGTGGCCAGGTGGACGGCGTCTATTCCATCATGCACGGCGCCGGCCTGGCGGAGCACGACCACGACCCCGAAGGCACCCTGCAGGCGCTGGTGCGCGAGGTGCTGGGCGATATCCCGTTCGTCTGCTCCTACGACCTGCACGCCAATGTCAGCGAGCGCATGGTCGCGACCGTCGACGCCTTCGTAGGCTACCGCACCAACCCGCATCTCGACATGCACGCGCGCGGCGCCGAATGCGCGCGGCTGCTGCGCCGGCTGCTGGCGGGCGAGCGCTTCGTGCGCGCCCATCGCCGCCTGCCCATCGTCTCGCCGCAGACCGCGCTGCTGACGGCGCAGGGGCCCTATGCCGAGGTGATCGACCTCGGCCAGGCGCTCGCGGCGAAGGATCCGCGCATCGCCAATGTCTCGGTGATGGGCGGCTTCTCCTATGGCGATACGCCCTTCAACGGGCTGTCGGTGATCGTCACCGCCACGGACCGCGACGCGGCCGAAGCACTGGCGCAGACCCTGGCGGAAGCCGCCTGGGAACGGCGCGCGCGCTTCGTCGCGAAGCTGACCTCGCTGGACGATGCGGTGCGCCTCGCAAAGGAGAGCCCCACGCCTCTCGCCTTCGCCGATGTCGCCGACAATCCGGGCGGGGGCGGGCGCGGCAACACCATGTGGATCCTGGACGCCTTCCACCGCGCCGGCGTGCAGGGTGCGATCATCGGCATCATCGCCGATGCGCCGCTGGCCGCCGAGGCGCATGCGCTTGGCGTCGGCGCGCGCTTCACGGCGCGCTTCAACCGCGCGGTCGCGGCCGATGATCCCTTCTCCAGGCCCTTCGCGGCGGAGGCGGAGGTGCGCGCGCTGTCCGACGGCAATGTCACCGGCCGGCGCGGCATCTTCGCCGGGCGCTCCGTGCGGCTCGGCCGGACTGCCTGGCTGCAGATCGGCGGCATCGCGGTGGTGGTGATCGAGGGACGCACGCAATGCGCCGACCCGGTCTTCCTCGAACATCTCGGCCTCGATATCGGCAAGGCGCGCTGCGTGGTGGTGAAGTCGCGCGGCCATTTCCGCGGCGGCTTCGACGAGTTCTTCAAGCACGAGCAGATCATCGAGGTGGACTGCCCGGGCCTGACCTCGCCCAACCTGGGCACCTTCGCCTGGAAGCACCTGCCGCGCCCGGTCCTGCCGATCGACCCCGAGGCGCGCTGGCCCTGACCCTATGCGCGGCGGGCAGCGCCCTGTAAGCGTGCCCCGCCCCGATCCGGAGACGCATGATGCGCCCGCTGCTGCTCGCTCTGACGCTCAGCCTCGCGCTGCCCGGCGCCGCTTCCGCCAATGCCGCCTTCTGCACCGCGCTGCAGCAGGTGGTGCAGGCGGCGCAGTCGCGCTTCGACTGGATGCCGCGCACCGGGCGCAACATCCCGGGCTCGCTGGACGAGCGGCACGGCACGCTGGAGACGCCCGGCGGCGCGCCGCGCGGCGTGTTCACCGAGGTGATGTCGCGGCACGATCCCCGCCAGCTTCCCGACCCCACGCAGGACCGCTTCCGCGCGCTGCAGCACGAGGTCGGCCAATGCCTGACGGATGCGTCCTTCCAGGGCCTGACCGAGGGCCAGGGCACCGCGCAGGCCGCATGGACCACCCAATACGCCGTGGTCGGCCTGCGCCGCGCCGATGGCGGCCGGGAGGTGGCGGACTCGATCGTCGAACTCTCCATCGCCTCTCGCTGGTGACGCCATGACCCTCGACGACCTGCCCACGCCCTGCCTGGTGCTCGACCTCTCCATCCTGAAGCGCAACCTCGCGCGGATGCAGGCGGCGGTGGCGCGGCATCAGGGCCTCGTGCTGCGGCCGCACATGAAGACCGCGAAGTCCATCGCGGTGGCGGACCTCGCGGCACCCGGCAAGGGACCGATCACGGTCAGCACCATCGCCGAGGCGCGCTACTTTGCCGGCGGCGGCTTCCGCGACCAGATCTATGCGGTCGGCATCACGCCGGCGAAGCTCGATGCGGTCGCCGCGCTGAACGCGCAGGGCTGCGACGTGAAGGTCATCACGGACGATGCCGACGTCGCCTCCGCCATCGCCGCCCATCCAGGCCCGCTGCGCGCGCTGGTGGAGGTCGATTGCGGCGAGGGGCGCGGCGGCGTGGCCCCCGATTCCAACCTGCTGACCGAGATCGCCGGTCGGCTCGGCACGCGCTGCGCCGGCATCATGACCCATGCCGGGCATTCCTATGCCGAGCGGAGCGAAGCCGGGATGCAGGCGGTGGCCGAGGCAGAGCACCGCGGCGCCGTAACCGCCGCCGCGCGCCTGCGCGCCATGGGGGCCACGGTCGATGTGGTCTCGCTCGGCTCCTCGCCGACCGCGCTCTACGGGCGCGACATGGGCGGCGTGACCGATGTGCGCGCCGGCGTCTACATGTTCGGCGACCTGTTCCAGGGGCAGATCGGCACACATGGGCTGGACGACATTGCCGTCACGGTGCTGACCGCCGTCACCGGCCGCAAGCCCGACCGCAACGCCGTGCTGGTCGATGCCGGCGCCATCGCGCTCTCGAAGGACCGCAGCACCGAGCGCGCGCCGAAGGACTACGGCTTCGGGCTGATGCTCGACATCGACGGCAAGCCGTCCTTCGGCGATGCCATCGTGGTGCGCACCCACCAGGAACATGGCGAGGTGCGCGGCGAGCACCCGCTGCCCTTCGATGCCCTGCCGATCGGCGCGCTGGTGCGCGTCGCGCCCAACCACACCTGCCTCACCGTCGCCGCGCATGACCGGTACCATGTGGTCGATGGCCGGCGGGACGTGATCGCCACCTGGGATCGCGTCAACGGCTGGTGACGATCCCGCTTGTAAGTCCCGCCTGATTCCGGTTGCAATCGCACCGGGCGGGCCGACATCCCGCCGCGCATGCGTCCTTCCGGGAGGGGCTTCGGGAATGCGGGTTGTTCTGGCACAGCCGCGCGGCTTCTGCGCCGGCGTGGTGCGCGCGGTGGAGATCGTCGAGCGCGCCCTCGAGCGCTACGGCCCGCCGGTCTACGTACGGCACGAGATCGTCCACAACCGCCATGTCGTCGAGGACCTGCGCGCGCGCGGTGCCGTCTTCGTCAAGGAAGTGGACGAGATCCCGGTCGGCGCCGTCGCCGTCTTCTCGGCCCATGGCGTGGCGCGCAAGGTGGAAGGCGAGGCCGCGCTGCGCCGCCTGGATGTGCTCGACGCCACCTGTCCGCTGGTCACCAAGGTGCACAATGAGGGCCGGCGCTACGCCGCGCAGGGCCGCCAGGTGATCCTGGTGGGCCATGCCGGCCATCCGGAGGTGATCGGCACCATGGGCCAGATCGACGCGCCGGTGCACCTGGTGGCGACCGCGGCCGAGGTCGAGACGCTGCCCCTGCCGCGCGAGACGCCGGTCTCCTTCATCACGCAGACCACATTGTCGGTCGATGACACGCGCGGCGTGATCGCCGCCATCCGCGCGCGCTTCGACGACGTGACCGGACCCGACACGCGCGACATCTGCTACGCCACGCAGAACCGCCAGACCGCGGTGCGGGAACTGGCGCGCATCGCGCAGGTGGTGCTGGTGGTGGGCGCGGCGAATTCGTCCAACTCCAACCGCCTGCGGGAGATTGCGTCGGAGTGCGGCGCGCGCGCCTACCTCATCGCCGACGCGGCGGCGCTCGATCCCGCCTGGCTGGACGGTGCCGCCGCCATCGGCGTCACCGCCGGCGCCTCGGCCCCGGAACGCCTGGTGGAGGACCTGGTGGCGCGGCTGCGCGACCTCGGTGCGACATCGGTCGAAGCCCTGCCCGGCATTATCGAGGACGTGACCTTCCGCCTTCCCGCAAGCCTCGCCGCGGAATAGGCGGGAACCCGCGCCGGGCCGATGCCCGGGCGCGCCCGGCGGGGTGATCAGGGCGGCAGCGCCACCATCAGGGCCGCCCCGGCGCCGAGCCCGGCCAGCGAGCCCAGCGCGAACCACCGCGCATAGCCCGCCGAACCGAGCGCCAGCGCGTAGCCCGCCTTGGCGAGGATGTTGCTCGCCACCGCCACCGCCACGGCCTGCGCGGCGATCGCGGCGGTGATGGTGCCAGGCGCCAGCGGCGCCACCGACAGGGTGATGGCGTCCACGTCGGTCAGCCCGGTCACCGCGGCGATCAGCAGCACGGCCCCGCTGCCCAGGCGTTCCGCGCCGAACTTCGCCGCCGCGCCCACGCCGCCCAGCAGCAGCGCCAGGCGCAGCACGGTGCCGATCTCGAAAGGGTTGCCTGGCGCGGCAGGGCCGTCCGCGACGCTGTCGTGGCGGCGTGCCAGCAGTGCCGCCACAACCGCCATGCCCGCCCCCGCCGCCAGCAGCGCCGGCCATAGCACCCGCCCCGTCTCCGGCGCCACCAGCAGCGCCAGCCCCGCGGTGCGAAGGCAGGACACGGCGCCGGCCACCAGCGCCCCGGACGCCAGCCCCGTCGCCGGCCCGCCCTTCGCCGCGGCCGTCGCATTCGACAGTGTCACCGCCGTGGAGGAGACCAGCCCACCCGCCGCCCCCGCCAGCAGCAGCCCGCGATGCGCCCCGCCCAGCTTGATCCCGAGGTAGCCAAGGAAGGAGACACCGGCGAGCAGGATGGCCAGCATCCAGACCTTGTGCGGATTGACCCCGGCCAGCCAGTCGATCGGCGCGTCGGGCACCAGCGGCAGCGCCACCAGCGTCATGGACAGCAGCAGGATGGCGGAGCGCAACTCGGCCCAGGTGATGCGCGCCATCAGTTCGTGCAGGCTCTCGCGCGCCGCCAGCACCGCGGTCATCGCCACGGCGGCGGCGCCGGCGGCCGGCGCCTCGCCCGAGACAGCCAGCGCGCCGAGCACGTAGGTGCCGATGGCGGCGACCAGGCTGGTGGCGCTGAAGCGGCCCTCGGCCTCGGCCTCCCGCAGCGCGAAGGGCAGCAGCGCGGCCATCATGGCGAACAGCCCGGCCGAGAGCAGCATGGCCGCACCGAGTGGACCGAGCGGCGCCGCCAGCGCCGCGACCACCCCGCCCGACAGGCCGACCAGCGCGAAGGTGCGCACCCCGGCGGTGCGCCGGCCTGGCGCTTCCTCCCGCTCGCGCCAATGGCGTTCGGCGCCCACCAGCAGGCCGATGGCCAGCGCCACGGCCAGGCGGCGGATCAGGTCCTCACCGTGCATGCCGGCATTTCGCGCCCGCCCGCGCCGCATCGCAAGGGCGTGGCTTGCACCCCGCCCGGCGGCGCGCCCATATCCCGCCCATGGATCTCGACTTCACCGAGGCGGAACTCCACCGCTATTCGCGCCACATCCTGCTGGAGGAAGTGGGGGCGGTCGGCCAGGCGAAGCTGCGCGCGGCGCGCGTGCTGGTGGTGGGCGCGGGCGGGCTCGGCTCGCCGCTCACGCTGTATCTCGCCGCGGCGGGCGTGGGCACGCTCGGCCTGGTGGACGACGACACGCTGGAACTGTCGAACCTGCAGCGCCAGGTGGCGCACACCACCGCGCGGATCGGGCGCAACAAGGCCGAGAGCGCCGCCGAGACGCTGCGCGCCCTGAACCCCGAGACACGCATCGAGGTCCATGCCCGCCGCATCGATGCCGGGGCCGCGCGCGAACTGATCCCGCGCTACGACATCGTCTGCGACGGCACCGACAATTTCGCCACGCGCTTCCTGCTGGGCGATGCCTGCCACCTGTTCGGCCGCCCGCTGGTCAGCGCCGCCGTGCTGCGCTTCGAAGGGCAGCTCAGCGTCTTCGCCGGGCATGACGGCGCGCATCCCTGCCACCGCTGCCTGCACCCCGAGCCACCGCCGCCGGGCCTGGTGCCGACCTGCTCGGAGGCGGGCGTGCTTGGTGCCGTCACCGGCGTGATGGGCACGCTGCAGGCGACCGAGGTGCTGAAGCTGATCCTGGGTATCGGCGATCCGCTGGTGGGCCGCCTGCTGCTGTGGGATGCGCTCGATGCGCGCTTCCGCACGGTGCGGCTGAAGCGCGACCCGGCCTGCGCGCTTTGCGGCGAGGGTGCGACGATCCATGACCTGTCGGCGCATGGCGCGACGGCGCCGGTGTGCGCGGCGTGACGGAGACGGAGGGCCAGCGGATGCAAAGCGCCCTCGCCTCCGTCCGGCCGGCAGTGACTGATGGCCGGCGCCAGCCGCCGCGCCGACTTCGATGAGCAGCCTCGGCATCCTGCTGCAATCCGGCACCCATGCCCGCGCGCACTACGCACTGGTGGTCGCCGCCGGCGCCGCCGCGCTCGGGCGCGAGGTGGTGGTCTTCGCCACCAACCGCGGTTGCCTCCTGCTCGCCGAGCCCTGCCCGCTGGTCGAGGACCAGCGCGAGGCGGCCATCACCGCCCGCGGCGTCGCCGGCATCGCCACGCTGCGGGCCGCCTGCGTCGAGCTTGGCGTGCGCATGATCGCCTGCGAGGCCGGGCTGCGTGCGGAAGACCTGACGGAATTGCCGCTCGCGCCAGGCGTCGAGGTCGCCGGGATCGTCACCTTCCTCGACGCCATCGGGCCGAGCCAGATCGTCACGCTGTAGCCGCGCTTGACCCGGCCCCGGCGTGAGGTGGACAGAGGACGCATGACAGCCCCGCGCCGGATCGGATTCGTGCTGCTCGCGCTGCTGGGCGCCGGGCCGGCGCTCGGCCAGAGGCCGGCGCTCG
>NZ_JACADR010000239.1 GCF_016106005.1 Roseomonas rosulenta | reverse complement strand
CGCGCCGCCCAGCGCATCGGCGCCCTCCTCGCCGATCACGGCGGCGAGACGCAGGCGCCGCGCGAGGTCCTCGCGCAGCGGCGCCGGGTCGCGCGGCGGCAGCGCGACCTGCCGGCAGCCCAACCGGATCAGCGCCAGTGCGACGAGGATGTTGGCGAGGTCGTCGCGCATGGTGATGCCGGCGGCATCGCCCGGGCCGAGGCCCGCCCGGGCGAATTGCGCCGCCAGCGTGCCCACTTGGCGCACCAGATCCCCATAGCCGAGCATGCCGCCGCCGTGGATGATCGCCGGGCGGTCGGGCCAGCGGGCCGCGACCTGCTCGATGGCGGCCATGATGGGCACGCCCGGTAAGGTCGCCTGGAGCACGGTCATCGCTTGCAGGCTGGGCCTTGCCGGCGCGTGGTTCAAGCTGCCGCCTGCGCGGCGGGCACCGGGGTCAGCGCTGCGACCAGGGCGTGCGCTGCCACAGCGTGCGGTAGCCTTCCTGCAGGCCGCGCAGGCGGGTGAACCAGGCCTCGCCCCCTTCGAAGCGCGGTTCGGTGAAGCGGGCGCGGAAGGCGGCGACGAAGGCAGGGTCCTGCACCACGTCGGCCATCGCCTCGCGCAGCTTCGCGAGCACCGCGGGCGGCACGCCGGCGGGCGCGACCAGGCCGCGCTCGGAGGCCATCTCGACATCGAAGCCCAGTTCCTTGAGCGTCGGCACGTCGGGGCGGAAGGGGCTGCGCGCCGCACCGGCCATCGCGAGCGTGCGCAGCTTGTCGCGATTGGCGGAGACCGGGCCGAGGTTCAGCCCCATCGAATCCACCTGGCGACCCAGCACCGCGGTCATCAGCTGCGGGTCGCCCTGGAACACCACATGCACCCAGCGCGTACCGGTCGCCGCCTGCAGCAGCACAAGCTGCAGGTGGTCGTCGGTGCCCACCCCGGGCGAGGCATAGGTGATGGTCTCCGGCCGCGCGCGCGCGGCGGCGATCAGGTCGGCCAGGGAGCGGTAGGGGCTGTCCTCGTGCACGGTGATCGCGGTCGGGTCGGTGACCATGTTCGCGATGCCGGCGAAGTCATCGAGCTTGAACTGCGCGGTGCGCTCGATCGGGATGGTCAGCAGCCCGGGCATGTTGGTGGTGCCGAGCACGTGCCCGTCGGGCCGCGCGCGCGCGACCGAGGCGAGCGCCACCTCGCCGCCCGCGCCGGGCCGGTTGACCACCACGACCGACCCGCCGATGCGCCGTTCGAGCATGGGTGCCACGGCGCGCGCGTCGAGGTCGGTGGCGCCGCCGGGCACGAAGCCGACCACGATCTCGACCGGCTTCTCCGGCCAGCGGTTCGCCTGGGCCAGCGCCGGCGCGATGCCGGGTGCCGCGAGGCCCGCAGCGGCGGTGAGCAGCGTTCTTCTTGTCGTCATGTCGTCCTCCCCTCGTTGCTCTCGATCCACGCCATCAGGCGCTTCAGCCCTTCCTCCATCTGCACCTCCGGCTTCCAGCCGATGGCGGCGAAGGCTTCCTCATGCGCGATGCGGAAGGCGCCGCCGGAGGTGAGCCGCACCTTGCCCGGCGTGTCGCCGACGAATTCCGGTTCGATGTCCGACCCCGCCAGCTTCGTGACCATGCGCACCAGCTCGAGCGTGGTGACCGGCTTCGGGCCCGAGGTGTTCACCGCCACGTCGGTCGCGGCGGATTCGAAGGCCATGCGGTTCGCGCGCGCGAGGTCGCCGACATAGACGAAGTGCTTGGTCTCCGACCCGTCGCCGAAGACCTGCGGGCGCTCGCCCTTCTTCACCTTGTCCCAGGTCTCGATGATGTAGAGCGCGTTCGCCGCGCGGTAGTGCTGGCGTTCGCCATAGACGGTCGAATAGCGCAGCACGACGTAGTCGAGGCCGAAGCGCCGCTTCATGTCGCGGCAGAGCTGCTCGCCGATGATCTTGGTCGCGCCGTACAGGATGGCCGCGGGCGGGGCGCCCACCGAATGGAAGGGCGTGGATTCGACCAGCTCGCCCTTCACGCCCGGCCCATAGCCGTAGACGGCGTTGGAGGAGGCGAAGACCACCTTCCGCACGCCATTGGCGCGCGCCGCCTCGAGCGCGTTCTGCACGCCGCGGATGTTGACGTCGAGCCCGCCCCAGGGGTCGCGGTCCATGTTCAGCGTCATGTAGGCCGCGAGCAGCAGCGCGCCGGCACAGCCTTCCATGGCGCGCAGCAGGTCGGGCAGGCGCATCACGTCGCCGCGCACCAGGCGCAGGCGGGGGTTGTCCTTGAGATGCGCGACCGCGGCCTCGGAGCCCATCGAGAAATTGTCGAACAGCACCACTTCCGAGGCGCCGGCATCGAGCAGCTCGGCGGCGGTGGCGGAACCGACGAGGCTCGCCCCGCCCACGATGATGAACCTGTTGCCGGCGACCGGCACCGCTGCGCTCATGCGCTTCCCACCCTTCAGCGACATTGGTTGGGTCGCAGCATCGCGCGGGACGGGCGGCGCGGCTAGAGCAGATCCCGATCGGATGGAATCGCCTGATCGGGTGGAGATGCCCGCCACAACAACACGCCAGAGGCGGTGCGGCGAGGCGTGCGGAAGTGACCTTAGAGCCCCGCGCGCGCCTGCAGCGCCGTCAGTTCCTCGAGGAAACGCTGCGCCGCCACGTCCGGCGCCCAGGGCCGCCAGGGCGCATCGCCATAGCGAACCGCCAGCGGGTCGCGCGCCATGACGGCGGCGCGGATGCCCAGCGTCTCGCGCACCTCCGTCGCGGTCCAGCCGACCACGTGCACCGCCTCCGCCGCGGCGATCGCGATGTCCACCGCCTTGTGTGCGCGCTTCTCCTCGATGGTCCATGGCGGCAGGCGGTAGCGCGTGGCGATCACCGCGGACAGCCGCGCCTGGAGGTCGGCGAAGCCCTGCCCGAGGAAGGGCTTCAGTGGCGAGATGCAGTCGAAGTTGATCAGCCCCTCATCGGCATCGTGCAGCACCTCGCGCAGTTCCTGCAGCGGTGTGAGGCGATGGCGCGTGCGCGAGCGCCGCAGCGCCAGCACGCTCAGCGAATGCTGCGCGACCGAGAGCGGTTCCGGCCAGGCGGAATGCCCGCCCCAGCGGAAGGTGCGCGCGAGCCCGGTCGCGAGGTCGGCATCCGTCCAGTCGAGCGGCGTGGGCGAGAGCAGGTCGAGCCGCCGGCCCGAGGGCAGGCGCACCCAGGCGCGCTCAGCCACGGCGCGCTGCCTCAGTAGGTGGCAAACACGCGCTCCAGGTCGGTCATGCCGTGCGCCAGCGCCAGCGCCAGCAGAACCCGCGCCTTCTGCGGCGTCAGGTTGTCGGCTGTGACGAAGCCGAGCGCGGTGTTCTTCGTGGTCTTGGCCGCACGACCCGACATGGCGCGCGAAGACGTCACCACGGCGACGCCCTTCTTCACCGCCGCCGCCAGGGCATCCGACATGGCCGGCGTGACGTAGCCCGGCGCGAAGCCGGCGGCGACGATGCCCTTGGCTCCCGCGGCGACGAAGGCGTCGATCGCGGTGCCGTCGGCGCCGGCGTAGGTATAGGCGATGTCCACGCGCGGCAGCGCCTCCATGCCGCGGATGTCGAACTCGGTGTCGGGTGCCATGCGGCGCAGCGGGCGACGATACCACGCGATCATGTCCGCATCGGCATGGCCCAGCACGCCGAAATCCGCCGTGCGGAAGGTCTGCATGCGCAGCGTCGAGGTCTTGGTCACCTCGCGCGCCGCCTGGATCTCGTCGTTCAGCAGCACCAGCGCGCCGAGGCCGCGCGCGCCCGGGTCGGCCGCCACGCGGCAGCCGTTCAGCAGGTTCATCGGCCCGTCGCCGGCCAGCGCTGAGGCCGGCCTCTGGGCACCCACCACCACCACGGGCTGGGGAATCTTCAACGTCAGGGAGAGGAAATACGCCGTCTCCTCGAGCGAGGCCGTGCCGTGCGTCACCACGATCCCGGCCAGGTCGGGATGCTCGGCCGAGAGCCGGTCGCAGATCAGCACCAGTTCCTTCCACTCGGCCCAGGCGAGTGCGGTGGAAGGAATCGCCTTGAAGGGCACCGGCAGCACATCGGCCACCAGCGCCAGTTCCGGCACGCGGGCGATCACCGCCTCGACATCCAGCACCTTGCCGCGCGCGCCATAGTCGATGAGCTCGAGAGGCCCCTGCCCCATCGAGGAAATGGTGCCGCCCGTGCCGATGATGGCGACCTTGGGTTTCGTGCTCATGCTGCCGCTTCTCCCGCCGCGCCGGCGCGCAGCCTTTCGATCACGTGGTCGGCGGTCATGACGTCGCCGAAGATGTTCCAGAAATTCGCGAGCGAGGCGTTGTGCTCGGCGTCGCTGTTGGCGGCGTTGCAGTCGGCCACCATGACGGTGCGGAAGTTCAGCATCATCGCGTCCCGCGCGCTGCTCTCGCAGCAGACATTGGTCACGGTGCCGCCGATCAGCACGGTGTCGAAGCCGCGCGCGCGCAGCCGCTCGGGCAGGTCGGACGAGCCCTGGATAAAGGCGCTGAAGCGGTGCTTCTTCACCCGCTCGTCCTGCGGGCGCACATCCAGCGTGGGCCACAGCGCATGGCCAGACGCGCCCTCGGTCATGGCGGCGACGCGCCGCGCACGTGCGGCGGGGGTCGCCATCCGCTGCATCACGCTCCATTCGGTATCGCAGCGCGCATCATGGGTGTTCTGGATCCAGAACACGCCGCCGCCGCTGGCGCGCACCGCCGCGGCCAAGCGGTTGACGGCGGGCACGATGCGCTCGGCCATCGGGCAGCAGGCGTGGCTGATGGCTGGGTCCATGAAGCCCACCTGCATGTCGATGACGACGAAGGCGGTGCGGCGTGGGTCGAGCTCCTCGAAGGGATGCGCGCGGCCGCAGCGCGCCTCGACTCGGGCGATGATCTCGGGCGGGATCGAAAGGGGGTGCAAGCGGGCGGTCTCCCGGGGGCGGGCATTGCGCCGGCGATATGGGCTTCCTCGCCGCCACGCTATCGGCGCTGGGCACCCCCGGCAACCCGCGGGCGAGTCAGCCGCGCCACTCCACCACCGCCGTGGTCAGCCGCGACACGCAGGCGAGCCTGCCGTCGGACCGCCGGATCTCGGTCTGCCAGACCTGCGTGGTGCGGCCCAGGTGCAGCGGGCGGCAGACCGCGGTGACCGTCTCACCCTTCGGCACCGCGGCCACGTGGTTGGCATTCACCTCGAGCCCGACGGCACGGCGCCCCTCGGGTAGCGTCAGGGTGCTGGCGATGCTGCCGAGCGTCTCGGCAAGCACGACCGAGGCGCCGCCGTGCAGGATGCCATAGGGCTGGACGTGCCGGTCATCGACCGGCATCTCGGCCCTCAGGAAATCCGCGCCGACCTCCAGGATGCGGATACCGAAATGACCGGGCAGGCTGCCGGCGAGTCGGGCCTGCAAGCCCTCGGGATCGTGATCGCGTTTCCAGATCGCCATGACATCCCCGACATATCCAGGTCCGAGGCGGGGGACAACCACCCGATCTTGACGCCAGGGTTGATTTTGTGCCAAAGGCGACATCTAATGGTTGCATTTCTCAACTGGCAAGGCGACGTGCGTCACCTGCAGCCGGACCCGGCGGCAGACCATCTGAAACACGCGCCCGCTTGCATGCTTGCGGGACAGCCTGTGAAACGCTTCATGGCCCCGGGGCGCGCGCGCCATTCCATGTGTGTCAACCGAGGGGCTGGCTTCCAACCCTCGGCGCCGAAGGCAATGCCGTGCACGTAGTCCTCGACATTTCGCGGTTCCTCGCCTGCGGGCGGCGCAAGGCGCCATCGGGAATCGACCGGGTCGAGGCCGCCTATGCGCGCCGCTGGCTCGACGCACCGGCGCAGTCCGTCACCTTCGTCGCCCGTGGTCCGCGCAACGGCTATGCCGCCGTGCCGCGCGGCCTCGTGGCCGACCTCGCGGACAGGCTGGACGCCGCCTGGGCCGGCGGGCCCGATGCCGCCGCGGCATTGCGCAACGCCCGGCGGCTTGGGCTGCTCGCCATGGCCCGCATGATGGTCGGGCGCGGCCGCGCCCGCGTGGCCGAGGTGCTGGCGCGCGAACGCCGCACGCTGTTCCTGCTGGTCTCGCACCGCCTGATGGAACAGCCCGAACCGATCGCCGAGCTGCGCCGCGCCGGCGCTGCCTTCATCCCGCTGGTGCACGACCTGATCCCGGCGACGCACCCGGAATACGCCCGGCCTGGCGTGGCGATGCAGCACCTCCAGCGGCTCGAGACGGTGGCGGCGCTGGCCGATGGCATCATCGTCAATTCCGCCGCCACCGCCGCCGTGCTGCGCCCGCATCTGGTCCGCCAGGCCGCGCCGCCACCGCTGCTGGTGGCACCGCTGGGCATCGGCCGGCCGCTCCCCGCGCCCCTGCCGCGCGAGCCCGATCCCTACTTCGTCGTGATCGGCACAATAGAACCGCGCAAGAACCACCTGATGCTGCTGCACCTTTGGCGCGACTTCGCCGCCCGGTGGGGCAGCGCCGCGCCGCGCCTCGTGCTGGTCAGCCGCCGCGGCTGGGAGAACGAGAACGTCCTCGACCTCCTCGAACGCTGCACCCTTCTGCGCGGCCTGGTGCGGGAAGCGGGATCACTGCCCGACCCGGAGGTCGCCGCGCTGCTTTCGGGCAGCCGCGCCCTGCTCTTCCCCTCCTTTGCCGAGGGCTATGGCCTGCCGCTGGCCGAGGCGCTCGCGGCCGGCGCGCCGGCCATCTGCTCGGACCTCGCGGCGCTGCGGGAGGTGGGCGGGGACGTGCCAGAATACCTCGACCCGCTCGACGGCGCGGCCTGGCGGCGCCTGGTGCTCGACTACGCCGCGCCGGACAGCCGCGCGCGCGCCGCCCAGCTTGCCCGGCTGCGGCACTGGGCGCCGCCCAGCTGGGAGGACCATTTCGCCAGCGTGGACGGCCTGCTCGCGCAGGTCGCCGCGCGCGGCGCGCCGGCGGCGGCGCAGCCGCAGCGCGGCCAGCGCCGACCCGCCCTTCCCCCGGAAGCCTTCGGCGCGCGCCCCG
>NZ_JACADR010000238.1 GCF_016106005.1 Roseomonas rosulenta | reverse complement strand
GGCGCTGCGCTGGGCGGCGCTCGGCGGCGTGGCCGTTCTGCTGCTGCTCGCGGCGGGGCGCGGGCTCGTGGGCGGGGCGCGGATCGCGCTCGGGCTCGCGGGCGCGCTGCTGCTGACCTTCGCGGCCCTGGCCGCGCTGGGCGAGGCGATCACCATCTTCCACCTGACCGCGGCGCTCTTGCTGGCGGGCGTGAGCATGGACTATGCGCTGTTCATGTCTCGTTCCGAAAATAGCACCGGGGAGGAGGCGGCGCGCATGCTGGGGTCCGTCATCGCCTGCATGGTGACCACGCTGCTCACCTTCGGGTTGCTTGCGCTGTGCCGCACGCCGGTGCTGCACGCCACGGGGCTCACGGTGTCGATCGGCGTGGCCTGCGCCTTCCTGCTGGCCTGCGCGCTGGCGCCGCGGCGCCGCATGACCATCTGATCCGCATGCCGAGGCTGCGCATCACCGCCATCACCGCGAGCAGCGCCATGGGCGTGGGGCTCGATGCAATGCGCTCGGCCCTGCACGGGCGGCAGGGTGGCCTGACCCCGTGCGACCTGGCAGGCATGCCCGCGGGCATCTGGATCGGCCGCGTGCGGGCGGCCGAGGCGATCGCCCCGCCCGCGCCGCTCGCTGCCTTCGCCTGCCGCAACACGCGGCTGGCGGAGCTGGCGCTGCGCCAGGACGGCTTCCTGGCAGCGGTGGAAGCGGCGGTTGCGCGCCATGGCGCGGCGCGGGTCGCGGTGGTGATGGGCACCTCCACCTCCGGCATCGAGGAAACCGAGCAGGCCTGGGCGCGTCGCGGCGACGGCGCGGATGGCGCACTCGCCGGCTACGACTACGCGCGCACGCACGACCTGCACGCCCTGCCGCGCTATGTCCGCGCGCGGCTCGGCCTGGCGGGGCCCTGCGTATCGATCTCCACCGCCTGCACCTCCGGCGCCCGCGCCTTCCTCGATGCCGGCACGCTGATCGCAGCGGGCCTGGCGGATGCGGCCGTGGTGGGCGGGGCCGACACGCTGTGCCGGCTCACGCTGCACGGCTTCGGGTCGCTCGAGCTGCTGGCGAAGGGACCGACGCGCCCCTGCGCGGAGGACCGCGACGGCATCAGCATCGGCGAAGCGGCGGCCTTCGCGCTGCTGGAGCGTGCCGGCCCTGGCGACGAGGGCGCGCTGGGCCTGCTCGGCGCGGGCGCGTCCTCCGACGGGCATCACATGTCATCGCCCCATCCGGACGGCCACGGCGCGGTGGCGGCGATGCGCGCGGCGCTGGACAGCGCGGGGCTCACGCCGGCGCAGGTCGACTACGTCAACATGCACGGCACCGGCACGCGCGCGAACGACGCCATGGAGGACCGCGCCATTGCGCACCTCTTCGGCGACGCGGTGCCCTGTTCCTCCACCAAGGGCTGGACCGGGCACACGCTCGGCGCCTCGGGGGCGCTGGAGGCCGCTGTAGCCGCGATCTGCGTCGAGGACGGGCTGGTGCCCGGCTGCCTCGGCGTCGATCGCCCGGACCCGTCCTTCACCGCGCGCATCGCGGTGGAGAACAGCGCCGCGCGTGTCGATCGCGTGCTGTCCAATTCCTTCGGCTTCGGCGGCAGCAACTGCGCGCTTGTGATCGGGCGGTTGCCGTGACGTTGTCCGTCGGCATCGCCGGCATCGGGCTGCTCGCGCCGGGGCTGGCGGGATGGGCGCAGGCGGCGCCGGTGCTGGCCGGGCGCGTGCCACACGAATCCGCGCCGCTGACCCCGCCCGCGCCCACCCTGCTGCCCGCGACCGAGCGGCGACGCACCGGCCCTTCCGTGCGCCTCGCGCTGGCCGTGGCGATCGAGGCGGTGCAGGACAGCGGCCTGGTACCGGAGGAGCTCGACACCGTCTTCGCCAGCTCGAATGGGGAAGGCCAGGTGATCACCTCGATCCTGGAGGCGCTGCACACGCCGGATGGCGCCATCTCGCCCACCCAGTTCCATAATTCGGTGCACAATGCGGCGGCGGGGTACTGGGGCATTGCGGTCGGGTCGTCGCGGCCCTCGGTGAGCCTCGGCGGGCATGACGGGGTCTTCGCCACCGGGCTGCTCCATGCGGCGGCCCAGGTGGTGGCGGGCGGACAGGCGGTGCTGTTCGTCGCGCATGACGTGCCGCTGCCGCCGCCGCTCGATGCGCTGCGTGTCACCACCGAGCCTTTCGCGATGGCGCTGGTGCTGGTGCCCGGCCCGGGCCGGCACGGTTCGCTGCGCCTCGCGCCGCAGCCCGGCGCGGCCGCGCTGCCCGACCTGCCAGGCAGCCTGGTGGCGCTGCATGTTGCGAACCCCGTGGCGCGCGCGCTGCCGGTCCTGGCGGCGCTCGCCGGTGGCCGGGCTGCCGCGCTCGATGTGCCGATGCTCGAGGATGCGCGGCTGCACCTGGATGTCGTGCCGTGACGCTGCCGGCGACACGCGCGGCGATCGCGCGCCTCATTCCCCACCAGGGTGCGATGTGCCTGCTGGAGAGCGTGTCCGCCTGCGACGCGCAGGGCATCGCCTGCGCCAGCGCGACGCATCGCAACCCCGCGAATCCGCTGCGCCGCGAGGGCGTGCTGCCGGCGATCTGCGGTGTCGAATACGGGTTGCAGGCGATGGCGTTGCATGGCGCGCTGACCGCCGGCGCACCCCAGCCGCCGGGCTTCGTGGCGGCGCTGGCGGGCGTCGAGCTTTCGGCCGACCGGCTCGACGATGTGCCGGGCGCGCTGGAGGTGACGGCCACCGCGCTGTCGCGCGAGACGCGGGGCTTCATCTACGCCTTCGCGGTGGCGGGCGGGGGCCGGGTGTTGGTGGCCGGGCGCGGGACGGTGGTGCTGGCATGATCCGCGCCCTGGTGACCGGCGGCGCCAGCCCGATCGGCGAGGCCATCTGCCGCGCCCTGGCGCGCGACGGCCATCGGGTGATCGTCCATGCCCATGCCAGTCGCGACCGGGCCGAGGCGCTTGCGGCGGAGCTCGGCGGCACCGCCACGACCTTCGACATCGCCGATCACGACGCGGCGCGTGACGCCTGCGAGGCGCTGCTGGCGCACGGCCCGATCCAGGTGCTGGTGCACAATGCCGGCGCGCATGACGACGTGCCGATGGCGGCGATGACCCAGGCGCAGTGGCAGCGCGTGATCGGCGTGTCGCTCGACGGCTTCTTCCATGTGGCGCGGCCGCTGCTGCTGCCGATGATGGGCACGCGCTTCGGGCGCATCGTCGCGATGTCCTCCGTCTCGGCCATCATGGGCAATCGCGGCCAGGCGAACTACGCGGCCGCCAAGGCCGGGCTGATCGGGGCGGTGCGCGCGCTGTCGCTGGAATGCGCGCCGCGCGGGGTGACGGTCAATGCGGTGGCACCCGGGCTGATCGACAGCCCCGCCATCGCCGCCGCGGTGCCGCCCGAGGCGGTGAAGCAGATGGTGCCCGCCCGGCGGCTCGGCCGGCCGGGGGAGGTGGCCGATCTGGTGGCCTTCCTGTGTTCGGACCGCGCCGGCTACATCACCGGGCAGACGGTGTCGATCAATGGCGGGATGGCCTGATGCCGAACGCACGAAATTCCGGATTGCGGCCCCGAGGGCCGAGCGCGCGAATGCGCACCGCCGAAAGTGCGGCGAAGCCGAGGGCCGCGGATGCGGCCCGCCCGGCGACTGAGGGGCGCGAAGGTGAAACCTTCGTGCGCCTTGTATGGGCGGCCTATTCCTGGCTGACCACCGGCCCCGAGACCGGCACCGCGTCGCTGCCGCCGCGCCCGCCGCCGCCCGAGATCGGCAGCCCTGCGCCGCTGCCCTGCAGGATGGCGCGTTCCAGCGCGCGGACTCGCTCGTTGTAGGCCTGGTGGATCTGCGCGCCGTTGTAGTCGAGGTTCACGCTGTTCACGTAGCGGATGGTAAAGGTGCGGATGTCGAAGGCGATGTCCACCGTCATCTGGTGGCTGCGCCAGGTGTTGGTGGCGCGCAGCAGGCCGGGACGCATGGCCTGCACCGACCAGCCGCCCTGCGATGCGGCGGCGCGGCGGATCAGCGCCTCGCGCTCACTGAGGGAGCCGCGGCCCTGGAACTGGCCATCGGTGCTTTCGTAAATCGGCTCGGCGCGGCAGGCGCCGAGCCCGACCCCGCCGCCCACCGCGACGACGACCGGCACGACGCTGCGCAGCATGGAACGGCGATCGATCAAGGCTTCGGTCCCTCCTCCTGCCGGGGGCGGCCGGCCAAGCAGCGGTAGAGCCCGGCCGGATCCATCCCGCGGGCGAACAGCTTGCCCGCCACCATCATCACGATGCCTGCGATATCCGCAACGGGCCTGAAGTGGCTGGCCCGCTGCAGGGTGCCGGCATAGAGCGCCGGGATATCGGCCGCGACGGTCGTAATGCCATGCCGCGCGGCGTCAATCAGGATTTCGCTTTCAAAGGAGAAGCGCCGCGCGCGGCCCTCGTAGCGGTCGAGCTCGGCCAGCGCCGCCGCCGGATAGATGCGGAAGCCCGACTGGCTGTCCGCCACGGGGTGCCCCGCGGCCCAGGATATCCAGAAATCCGCCACCCGGTTGGCGCGCCGCCGGGCCGCCGGCTGGCCCTGGGCGTGGCGGCGCGATCCGATGACGATGCGATCCTGCCGCGCCAGGGCGGCCAGGCGCGGCAGGTCCTCCGGCCGGTGCTGACCGTCGCCGTCCAGCGTCACAACGAAGGCGGCCCCGCGCACCAGGGCCGCGCGCATGCCCCGGCGCAGCGCCGCGCCCTTGCCTTCGTTGCCGGGGGCGCTGATCACCTCGGCGCCGGCCGCAGCGGCGATGGCACCCGTGCCGTCGGTGGAGCCGTCATCGACCACCAGCGGCACGAGGCCAGGCAGTGTGGCGCGCAGTCGGGCAACCAGCGCGGCGATGGTCGCGGCCTCCTGGAAGGCCGGCACCACCACGGCGAGGCCCGGCGGTGGCGAAAGGTCCGTGGCGGTTGCGTCTGTCACCGTTTGTCGTTTGAAATGCCTGAGCGACCCTACAACCGAAGCGCACCGGAACCCAGGGCCATGCCGCTCGACGCCACGCCAGCCCCGCTCGTGGGGGAGACCGCCTGCGACGTGCTGATCATCGGCGGTGGGCCGGCCGGGTCCACCGCCGCGACGCTGCTTGCCGAGAAGGGCCGCACCGTCGTCCTGCTCGAAAAGGACCACCACCCGCGGTTCCACATCGGCGAGAGCCTGCTGCCGCTGAACCTGCGCATCTTCGAGCGCCTGGGCGTCCAGGACGAGATCGCGGCGATCGGCGTGCACAAGCCCGGCGCGCGCTTCGTCTCGGACGAGCACGGCAAGCACACCGCCTTCTCCTTCGCCGCCGGGTTGAACCAGGACTACACCTATTCCTACCAGGTACGCCGCAGCAGCTTCGACGAGGTGCTGTTCCACCGCGCACAGACGGCCGGCGCCGATGCGCGGGAGGGGATGCGCGTGCTGGATGTCGCGCTGGATGCGCGCGGCGGCCACCGTGTGTGCGCGCGCAACGAGGCCGGCGCGATGCACGCCTTCCGCCCGCGTTTCGTGATGGACTGCTCGGGCCGCGACACGGTGCTCGCCACGGCCATGGGCAGCAAGGCGCGCAACCCGCACAACAACACCGCCGCGATGTACGGGCATTTCCGCGGGGTGGCACCGTTCGGCGAGGCCGAGGACGGCAACATCACCATCCACCTTTTCGACGAAGGGTGGTTCTGGATGATCCCGCTGCCTGACGGCGTGATGAGCATCGGCGTCGTCTCCAACCCCGGCTTCTTCAAGCGCCGGCGCGGCGAGGTGCGCGACTACTTCCTAGAGACGCTGCGCGCCGTGCCCTCCGTCGCGCGGCGCATCGCGGATGCGGAGCTGGTCAGCGAGGTAACCACCACTGGCAACTACTCCTACGCCTCGAAGGTGATGCATGGGGATGGCTGGCTGATGGCGGGCGACGCCTATGCCTTCATCGACCCGGTCTTCTCCTCCGGCGTGCTGCTGGCGATGGCGAGCGCGGAGATGGGCGCCGAAGTGGCCGATACCTGGCTGGATGATCCTGCGCGCGCGGCGCCGATGGCGCGCGCCTTCGAGGCCAAGGTGAAACGCGCGATCGGATCGCTCTCCTGGCTGATCTACCGCATCAACACCCCGGTGCTGCGCGACATGTTCATGGAACCGCGGAACCGGTTCCGCATGCGCGAAGGCCTGGTCAGCCTGCTGGCCGGCGACGTGCACGCCAATGCCAACCGGCAATTGCCCGTGCTGGCCTTCAAGGCCGCCTTCTATGCGCTGTCGCTCGCCTATCGGTTCGGCTACCGGCTTGGGCCGCAGGGGCTCACGAAGGCCGCGCCACGCGCGCTGGCGCCGGCGGAATAGTCACGCGCCGATCCTCTCCAGCCAGGCACGACGCCGCAGCAGGCGCGACAGCCAGCGCCCGGTGACATACCAGTGCACCATGAAGCCCTCGGCCGCGAGGGCGATGGGGTTCGCCGCGATGGCGTCCTCGGCCGCCACGGGCGTTGGCGCCAGGCCCAGCCCCCGCGCCATCAGCAGCGCCCGGTGCAGATGCGCGCGGCTGGTGACCAACGCCTCGTTCGCCCCGCCGCCGCCGCCGGCACGGTGGTTCGCCAGATTCTCGAGCGTGTGGCGCGATCGGGTCTCGAGGCCGATGCGCGCGGGATCGAGGCCGCGCGCCACCAGCCAGTCGCGCCCCGCCTCGGCCTCGCTCAGGGCGCCGGGCGAGGTCTGCCCGCCCAGCAGCAGCACACGCGCGCGAGGCATGGCGCGCGCCAGCGCCAGCGCACGATCGAGCCGCGCGGCGAAGACCGCCGAGACCGCACCGTCCGCCAGCCGATGCCCCAGCACCAGGATGCGCGCGGGTGCGGCGGGCGGGGTGAGCGGCGCCTCCCGCGCCGTGCGCGCCACCGCCCGCATCGCGAGCAGTGGGGCGATGCCCAGCGTCAGCCCCGCCACCGCCAGCGCGGCCAGCAGCGTGATGGCGCCGTCATGGCCGAGGAAGGGCGGCGCGCGTCCCGTCACGCCCCCAGCCGCGCGGCTCACGCCGCG
>NZ_JACADR010000237.1 GCF_016106005.1 Roseomonas rosulenta | reverse complement strand
GATGTCGCCGCGCAGGGCGGCGAGGCGCCGGTCCTCGGCATTGGCGTTCTCGCGCAGCGCGGCGAGGCGGCGGTCGGCCTCGGCCACCTGGCCGCGGCGCTGCTCGCCGAGGGCCGCGGCCTGCGCGGCTTCCGCCTGCAGGGCAGCGAGGCGGCGCGTTTCCTCCTCGACCCGCTGGCGCAGCTGCGCCGATTCCTGGTCGGCTGAGCTGCGGCCCTGCTGCGCCGAGCCAAGGTCGCGGCGCGCAATGGCGAGGCGCCGCTCGATTGCCGCGAGGTCGCCGCGCGCCCGGCGCTCGGCGGCCAGCGTCGTCTCGAGCTCGCCGACCCGGGCGGTGAGCTCCTGCCCGCGCGCCTGCGAGGCCGTGAGGTCGCGCTCGAGCCCGGCGACCCGTGCGCTGTTCTCGACCGAGTAGCCGCAGGCTGGCAGCACGGCCACGGAGGCAAGCAGGGCCAGCCTGGCAAGGGCGCGGGTGCTGGTCATGGGGCCTCTCCTGCGGTCACGGGGGGAATCGACACGGGCGGGTGATGACCGCCGCATATAGTGGGACGGCCTCGGCGCTGGCGAGTCCAGCGCGCGGCGGTTGTATTGGAGGCGGTCAGGCGCCGTGGAGGCAGGCTTCGATCCCGCCCCGGCTCGCCAGGCGAGCGCGGGTGCGGCGATCGCTCCGCGCCCTGCGGTCGTCCTGGGCGTGGTCGCGCGGCGCACGCCCGGATTGTGGGGGGCGCGGCCCAGGATGGACAGGAGCGCGTGGCGAGCCGTGCGGCCGCGCCGCTCAGATCCGCTTCGCCGCGGCCACCGCGGCGGCCGAGCCGCTGCCCACCACCCAGGCCCAGGCGCGCAGCAGCGGGCCATAGGCGGGGCCATGGCCGGCCTCGCGCGCCTCGTCGCGGTGGTGGACCTCCTCCTCCCGGCAACGTTCGAGCAGGGCGTGGACCTCGGGCAGGATGCCCTCGGCGGCAAGCCGGTCGGTCTGGGCGCGGTAGTGGTGGTCGACGAAGGTCTCGACCGCATCCACCGTCGCGAAGACGGCGCGGGAGCCGAACATGGCGGGCAGCGCGCCGGTCAGCCAGCCCGCGACGCGCCAGATGGGCAGCAGGCGGGAGCGGTCGGCGGGCGGCAGCAGGCCTTCCAGCAGGTCCAGATGACCCTGCTCCGTGGCGCGGTGGCGCGTGGCGAAGTCGCGCACCGCGGGGTCGCGGCTGATCGCGAGAATCCCGTTGTAGATGCACACCGCACCGGTCTCCCCGGCGTGGTCGGAGCGCAATTCGCCCACCAGCCAGGCGGGGAAGGCGGCGGGGAGGGTGTCGGCGGTGGTGGTGCTCATGCGGGCGGAGATGGCGCGGCCCCGCCCGGGGTCAATCCGGGCCCTGGTCTAGCCCGGCGCGCAGGCTGCCATCCGGGTCGGCGACCAGGCCCTCGCGCAGGAACAGGTCGATCAGCACCAGGTTGACGTTGAACTTGATGCTGTCGGTGCCGCGGACGGCCTCCAGCAGGCGTGGGGCGGGCCATAATTCGAAGCGTTCCACCTCGTCGTCGCCCGGCGTGGGGGTGACGCCGTCGGGGATGTCGAGGTCATAGACGTGCAGCACGTCGCGGCGCAGGCCCTCGGCATTCGACATGACGTAGGAGACGCGCCCGGCGGGGCGCGCGGCGGCGGCGAGCTCGGGGGGCAGGCGCGCCTCCTCGGCGGCTTCCTTGACCAGGCATTCCTCCGGACTGAGCCCGGCCGGGATGCCGCCGGCCACCACGTTGTCGAGCTGCCCCGGCGCCACCGCCTTGTCCTTCGCGCGGATGCCGACCCAGACATGCAGCCCGTCCGCGCGGCGCACGAGGCCGTTCACGTGCACGCCCTGGGACATGACCCCGAAGGCCGGCAGCGCGCCGCGGTCGAGCGTGGCCAGCACCGGGCCGGTGGTGGTCTCGCGCACGTCGAAGGCCTCGTTGCGGATGCGCAGGAAGCCGCCGGCGGCGAGGGAGGGCAGCGCCTGGGCCAGGGCCTCGCTGCGGCTTCCCGGGCTGCGCAGCCGTGCGGCCAGCGCCACCCCGTCGCTGTCGAAGTGGAAGTCGCGCGGGCGGAAGGTCAGCGCCTGCGCCAGCTCCGGCGAGACCCAGCCGACCTGCGCCGCGCCCGCCCGGAACGGGATCAGTCCCGCCGGGGAGGATATGTTGTTGCAGGCGGCGATGTGGCGGGACAGAGCGGGGTCGGGCATGTCCCTCGCTTACCCCGGGGCGGCGCCAGCCGCGACCCCCGGGCCAGCGCGCAGCGACGCGATGCGGCGATTGGCGGCGCGCGCCGCCCCCGGCAGCACCAGCCGCGCGAGCAGCGTCAGCCGGTTCCAGGCCCCCGGGACCGCAGCCACGAAGGCCCGCGCATCGGCATGGACGCCGTGGTCGCGCGGCGTGAGGTCCGGCGGGGCGCCGTCATCGACCAGTTGGCAGAAGGCGGGGCGCAGCCCGTCCCAGCCAGTGGTCCCCCGCGCATGCGCACCGTAGCCCAGCACCCGCCCCTCGGCTCGCAGCCGCGCCACCGCCCGGTCGAAGAGCGGCGGATCGGTCGTGTAGGAATCCACCCCGATCCAGGCGCCGTCGAGCAGGACCTCGGTGATCGCGTGGTCGACCCGCGGCGTGCCGGGATCGAGGATCCCCGCCAGGATCTCCGCCGGGATATCGAGGAAGCGCTGGCGCGCCGGCACGCCGGCGGCGCGCAGCAGGGCGACGAACAGCGTCGATTTCGAGGTGCAGAAACCCATCCCCGCCTCAAGTACCGCCGAGGCGTGCATGTCCCACAGCGTGGGGCGGAAGCCGAAGGCGATCTCGCGCGAGACGAAGCGATGGATGGCGACCGCGCGGGCCCTGGCGTCGGGCAGGCCGGCGACGAGGCGCTGTGCCAGGTCGCGCAGGGCGGGACGGTCGCTGTCGATCAGCCCCGCCGGTGCGATCCATTCGGCATGCGCCGCACCGGCGCCGAGCACGGCTGCACCGGCGAGGACGGCACGGCGAGGAGCGGGTGCGCCAGCCATGCGCCGGCAGATGGCCCGCCGTGGCGACTTGTCGAGCCGGCCCGCGCGCCATACCCGCCACGAAGCGCCGCCCGGGGGGCTTGCATCCTGCGCGCCGATGGGTCCCATGCGGCAGGCGCGCTTCCCATAGGCGCCAAGCCGCCCCATCTCGCGGGCCGATCCGGAGTTGCATCTGCGTGTCCGCTGCCAAGCCCGCTGCCGAAGGCAGCCACCTCTCCGCCCTGCTGCGCATCGCGCCGTATCTGTGGCCGAAGAACGAGACCGAGCTGCGCATCCGCGTGGTCGTCGCCCTGGTGCTGGTCGCCGCCGCCAAGGCGGCCAACGTGCTGGTGCCGATTGCCTATGCGCGCGCGGTCGATGCGCTCGCGCCCAAGGATGGCATCGGTGCGGCCATCACCGTGCCGGTCGCGCTGCTGCTGGCCTATGGCGGGCTGCGGGTGATGTCCTCGGCCTTCGCGGAACTGCGCAACGCGATCTTCGCCAAGGTGCAGGCGCGTGCCGGGCGGCGCGTGGCGCTCGAGGTGTTCGAGCACCTGCACGCGCTGTCCATGCGCTTCCACATGGACCGTGCGACGGGCGGGCTGTCGCGGGTGATCGAGCGCGGCGTGCGCGGCATCGCCACCTCGCTGAACTTCCTGCTGTTCAACATCATCCCGACCATCGTCGAGATCCTGTTCGTCGCGCTGATCCTGTGGTGGGTCTTCGCCGCGTCCTTCGCGATCACCATGCTGGTGACGATCGCGGCCTATGTCGCCTTCACGCTGCTGTTCACCAACTGGCGGCTGCGCTTCCGCCGCACCATGAACCAGACCGACGAGGAGGCGAACACCAAGGCGGTGGACAGCCTTCTGAACTACGAGACGGTCAAGTACTTCGGCAACGAGGGCCACGAGGCGCGGCGCTACAACGAGAGCCTGACGCGCTACGAGCGCGCCTATGTCACCAGCGAGACGACGCTGAACATGCTGAACGCCGGCCAGGCCTGCATCATGGCGGTGGGGCTCACGGTCACCATGCTGCTGGCGGGCTCCGGCATCGCGGCGGGCACGATGACGGTGGGCGACCTCGTGATGGTCAACACCTACCTGATCCAGCTCTACCTGCCGCTCAACATCCTCGGCTTCGCGTATCGCGAGATCAAGCAGGGGCTGACGGACATGGAGCAGATGTTCGCGCTACTCGAGGTGCCGGCCGAGGTGAGGGACGCGCCGGGCGCGGTGCCGCTGGCGAAGGGCCCGGGGGAGATCCGCTTCGAGGATGTGCGATTCGGCTACCGGCCTGACCGCGAGATCCTGAAGGGCGTATCCTTCACTGTGGCACCAGGGAAGATGCTGGCGATCGTGGGTCCCACCGGGGCGGGGAAATCCACCATCTCCCGCCTGCTGTTCCGCTTCTACGACGCGACCGGCGGCGCGGTGACGGTGGACGGGCAGGATGTGCGGAGCGTGACGCAGGCGAGCCTGCGCGCCGCGATGGGCGTGGTGCCGCAGGACACCGTGCTGTTCAACGACACCATCCGCTACAACATCGCCTATGGCCGGCCTGGCGCAACGGATGCCGAGGTCGAGGCCGCCGCCCGCGCCGCCCAGGTGCATGACTTCGTCCTCCGCCTTCCGGAAGGCTACGCGACGCGCGTCGGCGAGCGCGGGCTGAAGCTTTCGGGCGGCGAGAAGCAGCGCGTGGCCATCGCGCGCACCATCCTCAAGGACCCTCGCATCCTCATCCTCGATGAGGCGACCAGCGCGCTGGATACCCGCACGGAACAGGAGATCCAGGCGGCACTTCGCGACGTGGCGCGCAACCGCACCACGCTGGTCATCGCCCACCGCCTGTCCACCGTGGTCGAGGCCGACGAGATCATCGTGTTGCAGGACGGGCGCATCGCCGAGCGCGGCACCCATGCCTCCCTGATCGCCGAGGACGGCCTCTATGCCGAGATGTGGCGGCGCCAGGCGCAGGCCGTCGCCGCAGCGGAGGCCGCGGCGCGCGCGCAGGCCGAGGCCGACCTCGACCGCCCGCGCACCGGCCGGCTGGGCGAGGCGATCGCGTGAGCGACCGTTCGAGAATGCGCCGTCGGCACATTCTGAAGTCCGGCGCAGGCCCGCTCATCTACCCGGCCAGGATACTGTCGCTGCCGACACGGGGGCGGGTCGGGACCGGCGTTCTCGAACGGTCTCCGAGCGGAAGCGTTTGAACGAACGGGGGTTACACGGCCCCACCGGCCGCCCCATCTGGCGAGCAGAGTAAGGAGGACGCCGCATGCAGCAGGACCCCGCGGGAATGGCCCCGGAGGACCTCAGCCACGCCGGATCGGTGGTGGACAAGGCGATCGAATACATGATCGAGCAGCGTATCGCGCCGATCTCCATCGCCTCGGCGCTGCTGGGCGGGGCGCTCGGCCTGCTGGCGCGCAGCATGGACGACCGCGCGGTGGCCGGCGTGCTGCGCAATGCGCTGGCCTCGGTCGAGGCGGGCGAACTGGCAGAGGCGCGCGAGGCACCGCCGCCCAAGCCGCAGGCCTAGTACCAGGCGCATGAAGACCTGACCTGCGGCCCGGAGGGCCGAGGCCGCGAAGGCGGCCCGCGGCACGCCGGAGGCGTGCCTCCGGCATGACACGCCTGAGGGGCACGAAGGTGAAATCTGCGTGCGTTCGGTGTAAGCGACCGTTTGAGAATGCCGGCACCGGGCTGCAGAATGCGCCTTACGACGCATGCTTAAGCGGTCTCCGAGGCTTGACGCCGCGGAGCGGCTGGGCCACACAGCGCGCCTTCCTCGGTTTCCACCCGGCGCGCGGGGCCTTCGCCCGCGCCCTCATCGTTTCGGGATTTTCGCCATGGCCCGCCGCTGCGGCATCACCGGCAAGGGCGTCCTGACGGGCAACAACGTCAGCCACGCCAACAACAAGACCCGCCGGCGCTTCCTGCCCAACCTGCAGGAGACCTCATTCTGGTCCGACGTGCTCGGCAGCCAGGTGAAGATGCGCCTTTCGACCAACGGCATCCGCACCATCGAGCACAATGGCGGCCTCGATGCCTTCCTGCTCGGCACGCCGGACCGGCGCCTGCCGGACGAGGCGCGCCTGCTGAAGCGCCGGATCGAGCGCGCCCAGGCCAAGAAGGCGGCCTAACGCCACCCTGCCCGCAAGGCAGGCGCAGGGGCGGCACCCGCGAGGGTGGCCGCCCTTTTTCGTGCGCGGCGCCCGGACCCTCGCCGCCCATCAGACCCGGACAGGCGCGCCCACCGCGGAACCGGCTGCCGGCCGAAGCCAGCGCGCGGCCGCCCGGCGAACCAGGCAGGATGCGACTGTCACCGGCCGCGCCAGCAACGGCCCAAGCCTGCTGACCAGCAGGCGCGCGCCGATCGCTACTCGGCGGCAGGTGCCGGGCGCGGCGGCGGCAGGGCGCCCGGATCCTGCGGCATCGCCAGCCCCTGGCCCTGCTGCGGCGCCTGGCCGCGCGGTGCCGCCCCCGGCTGCGCCGGGAAGCCACCGGCATTGGCGACCACCGTGCGAACGCCGCCCGCCGCCTCTGTCGCCGCGGCGAAGGCCACGTCGCCCCAGAAGCGCGCCAGCACGCCGGCCGGCACCTCGTTGAGCTGCAGCACGCGGCCGAGATCCTCGCCATCGTTGCGCGAGACGGTCCAGAGCAGTTCGACGCGCTGCGTGCGCGTGGCCGGCTGGTCGGCTACCACCACCTGGCCGGTCACGGCGAAGCGCGCGCCCTGGGCCACGTCCTGCACCACCATGCCCTGTTGGCCCAGCGCCTCCCGCAGGCGGGCGGTCAGTGCCTGGTTGCCGTCCCCGGGCGCGCCACGGACCGGCGGGACGTAGATCCGCGGCGGGCCGGTCACGGCCAGCGCGGCGGGGTCGGTGCCCTTGCGGGCGGCCTCGGCGCGCAGCAGCAGATCGGCGATGCGCGGGGCGGCGTCGCGCGCGGCGCGGCGCAGCACCTCGGGGCTGGCATCGGTCCAGTCGCGCGCGGCGATGCGCGTCCCATCGGCCTGGCCCT
>NZ_JACADR010000236.1 GCF_016106005.1 Roseomonas rosulenta | reverse complement strand
TCGCACCCGCCTGGTGCTCCTTCAGCACCCCGATGATCTGCTCCTGCGTGAACCTCGATCGCTTCATCATCCGTCTCCCTTCGACGGACTCTAGCTCAGGGCGGGGGCATCCAAGGGGGCGGGGTCATTCCGACAGCATCGCGAAGACCCAGGGCGGCGGGCCGGCCAGCATGTCGGTGTCGCGCATCTCCGTGCCCAGCGTGCGACGCATCTCGTCGGGGCTGCCGAGCGGCATCGGCGGCGCGCTGCGCAGTGCCATCACGAAGACCACCGCCTGCGCCAGGTCCCGCGCGCCCGGCCCGCCGGCCGAACTCTCCGCCAGCGCGCGCAACTCTGGCACGTCCGACAGGCGCGGCGTCCCCAGCGCCGCCACCATGGTCGCGTCCTCGCGCGTCGCCAGCAGCACGCCCGGCGCGGGCACGGCGTAGCGCAGGGAAATGGCGATGCTGCCACCCAGCGCATCGCCATCCGCGCGGTATTGGGGGTTGATCGCATTGTCCGCGCCGCGCGCCAGAACCGCCTGGCCCGCAATGCTGCGCGGCGCGAAGCCCCGCGATGCGAGGCGCGGTGCCAGCGCCTCCAGCCCCGGCATCCGCGCGCCCGCCAGGATGCGGATGCCGTTCGGCAGCCCCCCGGTCTCGAGCACCAACAACGCCTCGATCGCGTCGAAGTCGAAGCCGGATACGCTTGGCCACTGGTCCACCGGGCCCATCGGCATATGGCCAAACCCTACCGCCGCGGTCCGCACGACGGCGGCCGCGCGCGTCGCGCCCGGCCCGTAGGTCCGCCCGCGGCTGCCGGCCAGCAGGTCCACCCGCGCATAGGACAGGATCGCTTGCCCTGGCTGCATCGCGCTGGTCATAGGTGGTGGCAGCAGGCGCATCAGCGCGGGCAGGGATGTATCGGCGGTGTGCGCCGGGGCGGCGGCGACGGCCAGCGCCATCGCGAAGGGAAGCAGGGTCTTCATGCATTCATTCTGCCCGGCGCCGCAGCAGCCAACAGCCCGCCGCGCATCGCCACGTGAAGCGCTTCACGATCCCGCGCGCCCCTTGCGCTCATTACGTGCGCGACGCCGCGCGGCGTGTCATGCTCGGCGCGCCGTGCGTCACGACTGGAACCGCTCCACATGCGCCTGATCCGCCTGCTGCTGATCCTCGCCCTCGCGATGCCGGGCCTGGCCGCCGCGCAGACCTTCGACCTGCCGGGGCTGGGGCGCGACGCCACCGCCTACCTGCAGGAGATGCAGCGTCGCTTCCCCGCCGGCGCCTCTCCGCAGCAGCGCGCGGCGGCCGAACTGCGCGCCGCGCAGGCGGAAGGCCGGCGCGACTACGCCGCCGCCGCGGCCGCCTGGGAAGAACGCATCGGCATGGGCGGGCAGATCGGCGGGAACCTTTGGCTGTCCCTCGCGCAGGCGCAACTCAACAGCCCGCAACCCAACAACCAGCGCGCGCTGCAGGCCGCCTGGCGCGCCTTCCAGCTCGCCCCCTACGGCGAACCCGAAATCGTCCCCCTGATGGCGATCGCCGAGGCGCTGCGCCGCCTCAACCGCCCCGTCCAGCAGATCGAGGCGCTGGAAGCCATCCTGGAGCGCACCGACAGTCCCGAGCACCGCCAGCGCCTGGAAGCCGCGCGCCGCGCCGCCGGCATGCTGGTGCGCCGCGTGACACCGGAGGCCGATGCCGACCCGGCCCGGGCCTGCATCGCCTTCACCAACCCGCCGGCGCGCCGCACCGACTGGCAGGCGCAGGACTGGGTGCGCGCCGACCCGCCGATCCCGAACCTCGCGGTGGAACGCGAGGGCGACCTGCTCTGCATCGCCGGCCTGCCCTGGGGGGCCACAACGCGCGTCATCCTGCGCGCCGGCCTGCCTGGCGAGGACCGGCAGAACCTGCGCCAGGAGACCACGGTCGGCATCGCCGTGCCGAACCGCGACGCGCGCATCGCCTTCGACACCAGCGCCTTCATCCTGCCGCGCGGGCAGGAGCCGCGCGTGGGTGTCGCCACCGTCAACGTCAGCGGCATGACCATGCGCATCGTGCGCGTCGCCGAGCGCAACCTGGTGCCGCTGCGCCGCGAATGGCGACCTGGCGAGGGCCTGGAATCCTGGTCCGCCGAATCGATCAGCGAGGAGATGGGACGCGTCCTGTGGGAAGGCCGCGCCGAGCTCCAGCGCGTCGAGCCCAACCGCACCCACCGCTCCATCCTGCCGCTGCCCGAGGTGCTGCGCAGCGCCGGGCCGGGCGCCTACCTGCTGGTGCTGCGCCAGGATGAGTCGCGGCGCGGCGGCGGCACGACGGCCGCGCTGCCCTTCTTCGTGACGGATATCGGCCTGACCGCCTGGCGCGGCGCCGATGGCCTGGCGGTGCAGGCGCGCAGCCTGCAGGCCGGCACCATCACCGCCGGCCTGCGCGTCATGCTGATGGCGCGCAACAACGAGATCCTGGCCGAGGCCCGCACCGGCGCCGACGGGCTGGTGCGCTTCCCGGTCGCGCTGATGCGCGGCACCGGGCCGCTTGCCCCCGTCGCCGTGCATGCCGAGACCACCGACGACATCGCTGCCCTCTCGCTCGAGGCCGCCTCCTTCGACCTGTCGGACCGCGGCGCCACCGGCCGCGCGCATCCCGGCCCGGTCGATGCCTTCCTGTGGCTCGACCGCGGCATCTATCGCCCCGGCGAGACGGTGAACGCCGCCGCGCTGATCCGCGACCCCGCCGGCCAGCCGCTCGACCTGCCCGTCCGCCTGCGCCTGCGCCGCCCGAACGGGCAGGTGGCGGCCGAGATCGTGCCGCCGCGCCAGGAGGGTGGGGCCATCTACTGGCCGCTGCGCCTGTCCGCCGGCGCGCCCTTCGGCCAATGGAGCATCGAGGCGCTGACCGACCCCGACGCGCCGCCCGTCGGCCGCACCACCTTCCGCGTCGATGCCTTCGTCCCGGAACGCCTGGAAGTCACCGCCGGCCCCGTGCCCGGCCCGCTGGTGCCCGGCCGCACGCTGGAGGTCCCGGTCACCGCGCGATTCCTCTACGGCGCGCCTGGATCGGGCCTGTCCGGCACCGCCGAACTCCGCCTGGTGCACGACCCCGAGCCCTTCGAGGCCTGGCGCGGCTGGCGCTTCGGCCTGGCGCAGGAGCAATTCGCCCCCGACCTGATCCCCTTCGAGATCCCGGAGACGAACGAACAGGGCGCGACCACGCTCTCCCTCACCCTGCCGCAGCCGCCCGACACCACGCGCCCGGTGCGCGGCGAGGTCTCCGTCTCGGTGGCCGAGCCCGGCGGGCGCGAGACCCGCACGCGCTTCACCGTGCCGGTGCGCGCCCGCGCCACGCTGGTGGGCGTGCGCCCCGCCTTCGAGAACGACGCCATCGACGCCGGCGGCGAAGCGGCCTTCGACATCGCCGCCGTCTCGCCCGAGGGTGCGGCAGTGCCCGCGACGCTGCGCGTGCGCCTGGTGCGCGAACGCCCGAACTGGCGGATCGTCGTGCGCGGGTCGATCGCGCGCTGGGAAACGGTGTGGCGCGACGAACCGGTCGATGCGCAGGAACTCCGCGTCACCGCGCAGCAGCAGGCGCGCTTCGCCCGTAACCTGCCCTTCGGCCGCTACAGGCTGGAAGTGACGGACGCGAACGGCCTCGGCATCACCTCCATCCGCTTCCGCTCCGGCTGGGCGGGCGTCGAGAGCGCGGAGATCCCCGACCGCGTGGACATCGCCGCCGACCGCCGCGCCTACACGCCCGGCGAGACCGCGCGCATCCGCATCACGCCGCCCTTCGCCGGGCGCGCCTCGGTCGCCGTGCTGACCGACCGCCTGGTCGCGCTGCGCGAGATCGAGGTGACCACCGCCGGCACCGAGATCGAAGTGCCCGTCGATGCCGCCTGGGGCCCCGGCGCCTACGTGGCCGTCACGGTCTTCCGCGCCGGCGAGACCCGCAACGGCCAGGCCGGGCGTGGCCTCGGCCTCGCCTGGGTCGGCATCGATCCCGCGCCGCGCACGCTGGGTGTCGCGATCGACACGCCGGACCGGATCCGCCCGCGCCAACGCATCGAGATCCCGGTCCGCGTGACCAACGCCAACGGCCCGGTGCTGCTGACCCTCGCCGCCGTGGATGAAGGCATCCTGCGCCTGACCAGCTTCACCACGCCGAACCCGGCGGCGCATTTCCTCTCGCGCCGCCAGCTCGGCGTCGATATCCGCGACGACTACGGCCGGCTGATCGCCCCCGCCGAAGGCGAGCTGGCCCTGCTGCGCCAGGGCGGCGACGAGGACGCCGGGGCGGATGCGCTGCAGCCGCCGCAGCGCCTGGTCTCGCTGTTCTCCGGCGTGGTCCGCGCCGATGCGAACGGCGTCGCGATGGTCCCGCTCGACATCCCCGACTTCGCCGGGGAACTGCGCCTGATGGCGGTGGCCTGGGAAGGCACGCGCGTCGGCGCCGGATCGCGCCCGCTCACCGTGCGCGACGAGGTGGTGGCCGAAGCGCTGCTGCCGCGCTTCCTCGCCCCCGGCGACGAAGCCCAGCTGTCGGTGCTGCTGCACAACATCGAACTCCCCGCCGGCGAGGTGGCGGCGGAACTGACAGCCTCCGGCGGCCTCGCCATCAGCGGCCCGACTCGCCTCGCGGCGAACCTCGCCACCGGCGCGCGCGCGCAGCCCTTCACGACGCTGCGCGCGACGGAAGGCGGCGAGGGCGTGCTCCGCCTCGCCGTCACCGGCCCCAACGGCTTCCGCGTGGAGCGCGAGAGCCGCATCACCATCCGTTCCTCCCGCCCGCGCGTGACGGAAGTGGCGGGGGTGGAACTGCCCGCCGGCGTGGAACTGCCGCTCGCCCCGCCGATCGAGCACTTCGTGCCCAATGCCTGGCGCGCCAGCGCGTCCTTCGGCGCGGCGGTGCGCTACGACGTGGCCGGCATGCTGCGCGCGGTCGAGGAGTTCCCGCTCTATTGCCTCGAGCAATCCGCCTCGCGCGCGCTGGCACTCTCGGCCGGCACGACCGAGGATGGCGACACCGAACGCGCCATCCGCCTGCAACGCGCCGTCGATTCCATCCTGGACCGTCAGCGCTTCGACGGGTCCTTCGCGATGTGGAGCGCGAGCGGCGAAACCCAGCAATGGCTCACCCCCTTCGCGGTCGAAGCCCTGGTGCGCGCCCGCACCGCCGGCGCCACCGTGCCGGAAGGCGCGCTGCGCGAAGCGCTGCGCTTCCTCGACGACGCCATCGAGGATGCCGGCGGCGACAGCCCGCAGGACCGCGCGGCGCAGGCCTATCGCCTGCACGCGATGGCGCTGGCCGGCCAGGTGCGCCTGGGTGCGGCGCGCCGCCTGATGGAATCGCTCAACGACCTGCCGACCATGCTCTCGCGCGCGCAGCTGGCCGCGACCTTCGCGCGCGGCGGCGACACCGCGCGCGCGGAACAGGCCTTCACCGCGGCACTCGCCGCGACGGGCCGCCGCTTCTGGTCCTTCGACTACGGCAGCGCACCGCGCGACCTGCTCGCCACCACGCTGCTGCTGCGCGAATCCGGCCTGCTGCCGGAACGACTCAACCAGGTGATGAGCACGCTCCCCGGGCCGGACTTCACGCCCATCCGCACCAGCACCCAGGAACAGGCCTGGGCGGTGCTCGCCGCGCAGGTGCTGGGCCAGGGCAGCCGCGCCGCCACCGTCGCGGTGAACGGCACGGCCCTGCCGCCGCGCCCGGTGGTGATGGCCGCGCTCACCGGCCCCGGCACCGCACGCAACCTCGGCACCGCCTCCGTCTGGCAGTCGGTGTCGATCAACGGCATCCCGCGCGAACCACTCCCTGCCGCGCGCGAGGGCTTCCGCGTCACCCGCCGCTTCTTCGCGCTGAACGGCGAACCGCTGAACCTCGACCAGCTGCGCCAGAACACCTCCTTCATCCTGCTGATGGAACTGCGCAGCGAAACCAACGACCGGCACGAGGCCATGCTCATCCAGGGCCTGCCCGCCGGCTGGGAAATCGCGACGCGGCTGCCCGCCGGCGACATCGCCGGCATGCCCTGGCTCGGCACCCTCACCGAGGTCGACAGCCAACCGGCACTCGACGACCGCTACGCCGCCGCCATCACCCTCACCCCGCAACGCCCCTTCGCCCGCCTGGCCGTCCGCCTGCGCGCCGTCACGCCAGGCACCTTCGAACTGCCGGGCGGCGAAGCCCAGGACATGTACCGGCCGGGGATCTTCGCGCGCCAGAACACGGCAAGGATCACGGTGCTGCCGTGAGAGGGGCGCGCCGGGCGCAACGGTGGACGGAGGGGGCCTTGCCCCCTCCGGACCTCCCCCACCAGGGGGCTACGGCCCCCTGGACCGCGGGTTTTGAATCGGGGGAATTGGGGAGGGGCATCGCTGGTGCAGCCTAACCCAACAGGCGCGCCATGCCCCTCCCCAATTCCCCCGATCAACTCGAGGGTTCCAAGGGCCTTAAGCCCTTGGCGGGTGGGGGTGCGGGGGAGGGCGGCGCCCTCCCCCGCCGCCCGTCGCGCCCGGCACGCCGTCCTCGCGGTAGCCACCATCATCCTCGCCGTGCTGGCGCTCGACAGGATCTTCCCGCCGGACCTGTCGCGGCTGCATGCCACGGGCGTCGAGGTGTTCGACCGTGACGGCCGCACGCTGTCGGTGTTGCCGGCGCCGGGCGGTGTGTGGCGGTTGCGCACGACGGAGGCGGATGTTCCGGCGACGCTGACCGATCTGCTGGTGGCGGCGGAGGACCGGCGGTTCCGCGGCCATCCGGGGGTCGATCCGGTGGCGCTGTCGCGGGCGGTGGTGCAGTGGGTGCGGGCGGGGCGGGTAGTGTCGGGCGGATCGACGCTGACCATGCAGGCGGCGCGGCTGCTGGAACCGCGGCCGCGCACGTTGCGATCGAAGGCGATCGAGATCTTTCGCGCGCTGCAACTGGAGGCGCGTTTCAGCAAGGACGAGATCCTCGGCATCTGGCTCACGCTCGCCCCCCAGGGCGGCAACATCGAGGGCATCCGCGCCGGGTCCCTGGCCTGGTTCGGGCGCCCGGCGGCGCGGCTGGACGCGGCGGAAGCGGCGCTGCTGGTGGCGCTGGCGCGGCGGCCGGCGTCGTTGCGGCCGGACCGGCACCCGGAGGCGGC
>NZ_JACADR010000235.1 GCF_016106005.1 Roseomonas rosulenta | reverse complement strand
CGCCGCGGCCCCCGCCGCGCCGCCCGAGACCGGCGCATCGAGATAGGCGCAGCCGCGCGCCGCCGCCTGCCGCGCGAAGCCGCGCGCCGCGACGGGCGAGAGGGTGGAGGTGTCGGCGATCACCGCGCCCGCGGGCAGCACGGGCAGGATCGCGGCGAGCACCGCCGCGCTCGCGGCCTCGCTGGGCAGGGAGAGCACCACGACCTCGGCGACCGCCTGCTCGATCGCCGCGGGCACCTCGGCGCCGAGCGCGGCGGCGGCGGCCCGCTTGGCGGGGTCGAGGTCGAAGGCGCGCGGCCGCACCCCCTGCCCCACCAGGCGGCCCAGCATCGCCATGCCCATGTTGCCCAGACCGATCACCGCGACCATCGCCAACTCCGCTTCGGCACGGCGGGACGGTGGCAGCGGCCCCGCCGGGCTGGCAAGCCGGCGGGGGGCGCTTCGCAGCGGCGCGCCGGCGGGCTACAGCCCTTCCATGGCCCTGCCAGACCAGATCGACCGGCTGATGATCCGCCTGCTGGGGCCGCGCCTCGCGGCGCTCGCATGGGAATTCCTGCGCTTCGGCACGGTGGGCACGATCGGCTTCGTGGTCGATACCGCGGTCCTGTACGGGGCGCTGGCGCTCGGGGCGGGGCTCTATGGCGGGCGTGCCATTTCCTACGTGACGGCGGCGACGACCACCTGGCTGCTCAACCGCATCTGGACCTTCCGCCACCGCGGCGGCGGGCAGCAGGTGCACCGGCAATGGGCGCTGTTCCTGCTCGTGAACCTCGGCGGCTTCACGCTGAACTACGGCGCCTATGCGGTGCTGGTGGCCTTCGTGCCTCTGGTCGCGGCCTACCCGGTGCTGGGCGTGGCGGCGGGGTCGATCGCCGGGATGTTCAGCAACTTCATCCTCTCCCGCCAGATCGTCTTCCGCGCGCAGCCGGGGAACTGACGCCGCCGCTACCGCGCCCGCATCATCCCCAGCAGCGCCACGAAGAAGGCGCCGAAGGCCAGTTGCAACCCGAGCAGCATGGCCGTGACGGACGCGATCGACAGCCGCATCGCCCCGGTGCCGACCAGATTGCCGAAGCGCTCCCCGCCCCAGACCGCCACCGTCGCCACACCGAGGCCGAGGCCGACCAGCACCAGCCCGCCCGCCACGATCAGCGCCGGCTCCAGCCCGAAGCGGGCCAGCGCGGCGGTGAGGCGCTTCTCCTCCGGCACGACGCCCTGCTGGGCGCCGTAGATCCGGGCGAAGACCCAGAACTGGATGGCCTGGAAGCCCATCACCGCCGCCCCGGCGGCATAGAGCAGCGTATGCACGTCGAAGGTGACGCCCCCCACCCGCACCGGGCCGGGCAGCAGCACCGCCATCGCCGCGATGCCCGCCAGGAACAGCGCCGCCCCGGGATAGAGGAACAGCCAGCGCGGGCAGAACACGAGCAGGAAGCGCAGATGCCGCCAGCCGTCGCGCCAGGAGCGCAGATGCGGCGGGCGCGATCGCCCGTCGGGCGAGAGCGTGGTCGGCACTTCCGTGATGCGCAGGCCATTGACCGTCGCCTTCACCACCATCTCGGAGGCGAACTCCATGCCTGGTGCGCGAAGATCGAGCGCGATCATCGCCGTCCGGTCGAAGCCGCGCAGCCCGCAATGGAAGTCCTTCACCGGGCTCGCGAAAAAGATCCGCCCGATGGTCGAGAGCACGGGATTGCCCAGGTAGCGGTGCAGCGGCGGCATCGCCCCCGGCTTGATCCCGCCGCGGAAGCGGTTGCCCATCACCAGCTGGTAGCCCTCCCGCAGCTTTGCCACGAAGGGGTCGAGCGCGGTGAAGTCATATGAATCGTCGCTGTCGCCCATGATGACATAGCGGCCCCGCGCGGCGGCGATGCCCGCGATCAGGGCGGCGCCGTAGCCGCGCTCCGCCACCGGGACGACCCGCGCGCCAAGGCTGCGGGCGATGTCCTGGCTGCCGTCGGTGCTGCCATTGTCGGCCACCAGCACCTCGCCCGCGATCCCGCTGCGGGCGAGGTAGCCCATGGCCTTGCGCACGCAGGTGCCGAGCGTCTCGGCCTCGTTGAGGCAGGGCATCAGGATGGTGAGCTCGAGGCCCGCCTGGCCCTCCCCGGCCGCAACGCCGATCGGTTCCGCGATGTCCATGGCCGTCCCGGCGCTCCCGTCTTGCGGCCCTTGCCGGACCGCAATGTCACTAAGATCATGTTGATCCGGGCCGAAATATGGTGTGTCTGGCCCACCCGTCATGGTCTCGCGCCCAAAGGGGGCGGGATGAGGGCGGCCGCCGGCTGCGTTCGAAGGTCGGCGCCACAATGGCGAGGAAGGCTGGCATGAGGCTGGTGGCCGAGGATCGGCATGGCGACTGACCCGCGCGTCCTGCTGGGCGAGACGCCCGCGGCATCGACGCCGCTCGCGCGCGCGGTCGCGACCTGCCGCGCGCAGTTCATGGCGGTCGGCCTGTTCAGCGGCGTGGTCAACGTGCTGCAGCTGACCGTCTCCCTCTACATGATGCAGGTCTTCGACCGGGTGCTCTCCACCCGCAACCTGAACACCCTGCTCTACCTGACGCTGATCGCCCTGGTCGCGCTGGCGCTCATGGCGCTGCTGGAAGGGGCGCGCTCGCGCATCATGCAGCGCATCGGATCCTGGATGGAGGAGAAGGTCGCCCCCGAGGGCTTCGCCCGCGCGGTGGAGAGCCAGCTGCGCGGCCGCGCCTACCGGATGGAGGCGCTGCGCGACCTCGGCGTGGTGCGCGGCTTCATGGGCTCGCCCGGGGCGCTGGCGCTCTATGACGTGCCCTGGGTGCCGGCCTACCTGTTCGTGATCTTCCTGCTGCATCCGACCCTGGGCTGGGTGGCGCTGGCGGGCGCGGTGCTGCTGCTGGGGCTGACCATCTTCAACGAACTGGCCACCTCGAAGCTGCTGCGGGAGGCGAATACCGCCGCCATGGGCAGCCAGCGCCGCGCCGAATCCATCGTGCGCAATGCCGAGGTCATCGACAGCATGGGCATGCTGCCCGCCGTCATGGCGCGCTGGCAGCGCGGCGTGGCCGAGATGTCGGCGCCGATGAACCAGGCGATGGACCGCGCGGCGCCGCTGCTCGCCATCACCAAGTTCATGCGGCTCGCGGTGCAGGTCGCGATCCTGGGCATCGGCGCCTACCTGGTGCTGGAACAGCAGCTGACCTCGGGGGCTTCCATCGCCGCCTCGATCATCATGGGTCGGGCGCTGGCGCCGGTGGAGCAGATGATCGGCGGCTGGAAGCAGCTGGTGCAGGCGCGGCAATCCTGGAGGCGGCTGCAGGCCTTCCTGGTGCTGCCGCGGCTGCGCCCGCCGGGGATCGCGCTGCCGGAGCCGACCGGGCGCCTCACGGTGGAGCGCGTGACCTACGGCTTCCCGGGCACCAATGTCGCGGTGGTGAAGGGCGTGGCCTTCGCGCTCGAGCCAGGCGAGAGCCTCGCGGTCATCGGGCCCTCGGCGGCGGGCAAGACCACGCTGATCCGGCTGCTGACCGGCACGCTGGCACCGGCGTCGGGCTCGGTCCGGCTCGACGGCGCCGACGTGCACACCTGGCAGCGCGAGGACCTCGGCCGCCATGTCGGCTACCTGCCGCAGGATGTGGAATTGTTCGACGGCACCGTGCTCGAGAACATCTCACGCATGGCGCAGGCCCCGGCAGAGGCGGTGTTCGAGGCCGCGAAGCTCGCCGGCTGCCACGAGATGATCCTGCGCCTGCCCAAGGGCTACGAGACCGAGATCGGCGAGGGCGGGCAGCACCTGTCGGGCGGCCAGCGCCAGCAGATCGGCCTGGCGCGAGCCATGTTCGGCAATCCGAAGCTGCTCGTGCTCGATGAACCCAATTCCAACCTGGACGGCGATGCGGAATCGGCGCTGCTGCGCGCGCTGCACGACCTTAAGCGGCAGGGCACCACGGTGGTGCTGGTCTCCCACCGCCCGGTCCTGGTGCAGGGGGTGGAGAAGGTGCTGCTGATGCGCGACGGCGCGGTCGAGATGTTCGGCCCCCGCGCCGAGGTGCTCAAGAAGATCCTGAAGCCCGCCACCCCGATCCCCGCCGCGCCCGGGCGGATCGAAGGCCGGGAGGCCCAGGCGTGAGCGAGACCCTCCCCGCGCCGCCGCCCGCCCCCGGCCAGGAGGTCGTGCCGCGGCGCCTGCCGCCGGTGCGCCTAACCCTGCCCGAGGTGCCCGCCACGCCGCCACGCCCGCGCACCCGGGGCACGGTGCTGTTCGGCTTCGCCGCCATCGGCATCTTCTTCGGCGCCTTCGCCGCCTGGTCCGCGCTGGCGCCGCTCAGCGAGGCCGCGATCGCGCCCGGCATGATCAAGGTCGAGGGCACGCGCCGCACCGTCCAGCACCTGGAAGGCGGCATCGTGCGCGAGATCCTGGTGCGCGACGGCGACCGCGTGCGCGCCGGCCAGGTGCTGGTGCGCCTCGACGACATCCGCGCCGGCGCCGATCTCGAGACGCTGCGCAACCAGCGCTGGTCCTTCCTGGCGCAGGATGCGCGCCTCAGCGCCGAGCTCGCCGGCGCCGAGACCATCGCCTTCCCGGCCGAGCTCGAACAGGCGCAGGAACCCCGCGCGCAGGATGCGATCGCCGGCCAGAGCGCGGTCTTCGAGGCGCGGCGCGCGAGCCTGATGGCGCAGGTGTCGGTCCAGGAGGCGCGGATCGGCCAGCAGGAGGCGATCACCGCGGGCGCCACCGGCCAGCTGCGCGCCCAGCGCCAGCAGCTGGAACTGATCCGGCGCGAGGAGGAACTGACCCGCACCCTGGTCCAGCAGGGGCTGCAGCGCCTGCCCACGCTGCTGGCCCTGCAACGCAGCGCGGCCGCCCTGGAAGGCCAGGCCGAGGACCTTCAGGGGCAGCTCGACCGCGCCGCGCAGGTGATGGCGGAGGCGCGCAGCACCATCGCCGGCATCGTCGGCCAACGCCGGCAGGAAGTGGCGGCCGAGCAGCGCGAGGCACGCACGCGCCTCGCCGAGGTCGAGGAACGCCTGCGCGCCGCGCAGGACGTGGCGGTGCGCCGCGACATCGCGGCCCCCGAGGACGGCACCATCCTGAACCTGCGCCTGTTCAACATCGGCGCCGTGGTGCGCCCGGGCGACCCGGTGATGGATTTGGTGCCGCTGCAGGACCGCCTGGTCGCCGAGGTGAACATCCAGCCCCACGACATCGACGTGGTGCATGTCGGGCTGCAGGCGGAGGTGCGGCTGCCCGCCTTCAAGCAGCGCCTGGTGCCCTTCCTGCACGGGCACGTCACCTTCGTCGCCCAGGACGTGACGACCGACGAGCGGACGCGCATGACCTACTACCGCGCGCATGTGCTGATCGACGCGGAGCAGCTGGCGCGCCTCGATGGCGTGACCCTCGTGCCCGGCATGCCGGTCGAGGCCATGATCATCATCGGCGAGCGCAGCTTCCTGCGCTACATCACCCAGCCGGTGCGCGACAGCTTCACCCGCGCCTTCCGCGAGCAATAGACCAGGGACAGACCGAGATGGCCGAGAACCGCCCCACCGTCTTCTGCGACGGCGTGACCGAGGCGCAGGTCGCGCACGGCGTCGCGCGCATCACCCTTGCGGTGACGGGAACCGACGGCAAGGCCCTGCCCTGCGCGACGCTGTGCATCCCGGTCACGCAGCTGCCCGCGCTGGTGAACGGCATGGGCAACCTGCTGCGGCAGATCGAGGAGCGGGTGCGCGCGCAGATGCCGGCACCGGCCGCCGAGCCCGCCGCCGCGGCGCCGGCGGAGGGCGCCTCCGGGGCGTTCCGCTTCCAGAGCTGAGGGCGGGCCTCCTGCCAGGGGTCGCAGGCTTCGACCCTCGGAGGAATATCCAACCAGCGGGAATCATCCGGTCGGGCTTCCTGCGCTGGGCACCGTGGATTCCAGGGCGGCAAATGTCAGCACGGCGGAAGCCTGCAGCGCGGACGCCGCTCTTGCATCCACATCCGGCCGCCCGCGTACGCGCCGTGCCACGGGCACACATCTGGCGCGCCAGATAAACCTCCGGTGCCCCAGGATTCGCGGGACCGCGTCGGCGCCCGTTCGGGCACTCGGCACCAGGCAGACGCCCGTGCCGCCGGCGCTACTCCGCGGTCGCACCCGAACTGCGCACCACCTCGGCCCAGCGTGTCGCCTCGGTCCGCGCGAAGGCCGCCGCCGCCTCGCCCACCAGGCTGGGATCGGTCAGCGACAACGCGGCGAGGCGCGCCACCAGGTCGGGCGAGGCCATGGCGCGCGGTACCTCCGCCAGCAGGCGCTGCACGCCCTCGCCCGGCGTCCGCGCCGGGGCGAACAGGCCGAACCAGGTGCTCGCCTCGAAGCCCGGGAAGCCCTGTTCGGCGACGGTCGGCAGGTCGGGCAGGGTCGGGTCGCGCCGCGCCCCGGCCACGGCGATGCCGCGCACCCGCCCCTCGCGGATCAGCGGCAGGGCAGGCGGCAAGGACGTGCTGCCGATCGGCGCCTGGTTCGCGACCACCGCGGTCGCCGCCTGGGCCGGCCCGAAGGCAACCGGCGTGGCCTGCACGCCGGCCAGCGTGCGGAACAGCAGCTCGGCCCCCAGATGCGGCGTGGTGCCGGTGCCGGAATGCGCATAGGCCGCGCCGGGATTGGCGCGCATCCAGGCGAGCAGCTCGGGCAGCGTGGTCGCCGGCACCGACGGATGCACGAAGAAGCCGTTGGGCGCGGTGGCCACCACCGCGACGGCGGCGAAGTCGTCCAGCGTGTAGCCGGCATTGCGGTACAGCGTGGGGTTCACGCTGATGGCGGTGGAATGCATCAGCAGCGTGTGGCCGTCGGTGGCGGCCTTCACCGCCTGCGCGCCGAGGTTGCCGCCGGCGCCGCCGCGGTTCTCGACCACCACCGCCTGGCCGATGCCCTCGCCCAGCTTCTGCGCCAGCGCGCGCGCCACCACGTCGGTCGAGCTGCCGGGCGGGAAGGCCACGACGATGCGCAGCGCGCGCTCGGGCCAGGCGGCCCGCGCCGGGCGCGGCGCGGCCAGCGTGGCAAGCGTGGCGCCGAGAAGCCCACGGCGGCGGCAGGCGGCGATGGTCATGCGTGTCTTCTCCCCCGCCCGCGCTGCGGGCGTGCCCGGAGTATGGACGAAGGCAC
>NZ_JACADR010000234.1 GCF_016106005.1 Roseomonas rosulenta | reverse complement strand
GCCGCCTGGGGGCCGTGGCGCAGCCTCTGCCGCGAGCAGGCCACGCGCCCCGGCCGCCCGGTGCAGCGCGACTGCCTGGCGGTGTCAGAGGCGCGGCCGGAGGCCAGCGGCATCCGGCTGACGCTGGTGCAGGAGCAGGTGGGGCTGCGCATCTCGGCGCTGCGCGGCAGCGACGGGCGCATCGCCGAATTCGCCGCGCTGCGCGCCGATGGCGCCCCCGCGCCGCCCGACCCCGCGCGCGACGGGCTGCTTGCGGCCTGGCGCGACCAGTTCGCCACGATCAGCCTCGAGCGCCGGCGCATCGCCCCGCGCGAGGACGTGCCCATGCCGATCGGAGGGTCGCCGCGCGGGGGAACCTGCCGGCCCGAGGGCACGTCGGCGCTGGCCGGGCGGCCGGTGCTGGTGGCGCGCTGCGCGGTGGAACTGGCGGGGCGGCTGCGCGGCGGCGAGTCGGAGGCGCGCGTGGCGATCTTCGCGCGGCTCGCGATCGACATCGCGACCGGCATGGTCGCCGAGCAGGGATATGCGACGCGCATCGAGACCTTCGGCGCCGGCGGGCGGTCCAACGGCGTGGTCGTGACACCCGCGCGGGTGGTGCTGGAATAGGCGGCGCGCGCGGCAGGGCGCCGCGCGCGGCGGGGGATCACTTGCGCGTCGCCTCGTAGCGCGCCTTCGTTTCGGCATTGGGCGGATAGAGGCCGGGCAGCGGCACGCCGCGCTCCACCTCGGTCATGATCCAGGCTTCCAGGCGTTCCTGCTCGACCGCCGCCTCGACCACGGCATCGAGCATCGCGGCCGGGATCACCACAGCGCCGTCCTGGTCGGCCACGATGATGTCGCCCGGGATGACGGTGACGCCGCCGCAGCCGATCGTCTCCTGCCAGCCCACGAAGTTCAGCGCGGCGACCGAGGCGGGGGCGACATAGCCCTGGCAGAACACCGGCAGGCCTGTGCCGATCACGCCCGCGCCGTCGCGCAGCACGCCGTCCGTGACCAGCCCCGCGACGCCCTTCTTCGCCATGCGCGCGCACAGGATGTCGCCGAAGATGCCGGCGGCGGTGGAGCCCATCGCGTCCGCAACGGCGACGCAGCCCGCGGGCATCTCCTCGATCGCGGCGCGCGTGCTGCGCGGGGACGACCAGGAATCGACGGTCGCGAGGTCCTCGCGCGTGGGCGTGAAGCGCAGCGTGAAGGCGGGGCCGACGATGCGCTTCGTGGCTCCCGGAACGATCGGGCGCGAGCCCGCGATGTAGCAGAAGCGCACGCCCTTCTTGAGCAGCACGGTGGTCAGCGTGGCGGTGGTCACGCCCTCGAGGGCGGTCTTCTGGGCGGGGGTCATGGGGTATCGGTCTCCGGTCGCGGAAGCGGGTGCATCGCAGGGGGCGCGCGGTCCGGCAAGGGGGAGGCGTCAGGCCGGTGCGAGGATCCGCCGCCCGACCGCCACCGCGCCGGCCGGCGTGGCCGCAAGCAGGTCCTTCACGGCCTCCACGATGGCGAGCCCGGCGTAGCGCGAGGGCCACACCGCGTGGCCCAGGCTTTCCCATCCCGCGCCCGCGCGCAGGAAGGGGCCCCAGGGCGGGGTGAACAGGGCCGAATCGCGGTGCTCCACGTGGAACATGTGCCGCGCCAGCAGGCGCGAGACCTGGCCGGGCGAATAGGGCTGCCCGTGGCCGAAGGGTGTGTGCTCGGTATGCGCCCAGAGCCCGCGCCGGTTCGGCGTCACCACCAGCAGCCGGCCGTCATCCTTCAGCACGCGCCAGGTCTCGCGCAGCAGGCGACGCGCGTTCTCGGCCATCTCGAGGCCATGGACCAGCAGGATCCGGTCGAAGGACAGGTCGGGGAACGGCAGCGCGTCCTCCTCGGCCACCAGGGCGCTGGCCGGCCCCTCGGCGGGGAAGCGCGCCAGGCCGAGCTGGGCGGGCGAGAGCGCGATGCAGCGTGCCGCCTCGCCCCGCCACAGGTCGAGGTAGGGCCCAGCATGGCCGATGCCGAGCACCGCCTGGCCCGACAGGCGCGGCCAGATGCGCCGCAGCCGCTGCGCGAGCAGCCGCCCCGCCGCGGCACCGCGCGCCGAGGCGTAGAATGTTCCGAGCCCGTGGACCTCGCCGCCCATGCGGGGGATATAGGACGCCGCGGGCCCGGTTGGGATGGCCCCGCAGCCCCGCCGGAGGAGTTCCCCTGATGCCCGTGACCGTGACACCGGTGGCGTGTCTTTCCGACAACTACGCCTGGCTCCTGCGCGCCCCCGATGGCCGGCTCGCGGTCTGCGACCCCGGCGAGGCCGAGCCCGTCATCGCCGCGGCCGAGCGGCTGGGCGGGCGGATCGACACCATCCTGCTGACCCACCACCACGGCGACCACGTGGCCGGCGTTGCGGAGCTGGTGAAGCGCCACGGCTCCAAGGTGGTGGGCTCGGCGGCGGATGCACACCGGCTGCCGCATCTCGACCTGGCGGTGAAGCCGGGCGAGACCTTCGACCTGTTCGGCGTGCCGGTGACGGTGCTGGCGAGCGACGGCCACACCCGCGGGCACATTGCCTTCCACCTGCCCGACTGCGCCATCCTGCTGTGCGGCGACACGCTGTTCTCGCTGGGCTGCGGGCGGCTGCTGGAAGGCACCGCGGAGGAAATGTTCCACAGCCTGCAGGCGCTGGCCGCCCTGCCGCCCGAGACGCTGGTCTGCTGCGGCCACGAATACAGCGAGAGCAACGCACGTTTCGCGCTCACGATCGAGCCCGACAACGGCGCGCTCAAGGCCCGCGCCGCCGAGATCGCGCGCCAGCGCGCCGAGGGCCTGCCCAGCCTGCCGACCACGATCGGCGAGGAATGCAACGCCAACCCCTTCCTGCGCGCCAAGGACGTCGCGACGCTCGCGCGCATCCGCACCGCCAAGGACAATTTCCGCTGAGGAGGACGCCCCCGTGAAGCTGCACCACTCCCCCGCCAGCCCCTATGTCCGCAAGGTGATGGCCTGCGCCATCGCGCGCGGCCTCGACGGACGGATCGAGACGGTGGCGACCAACCCGCATGTCTCGCCGGCCGAGCTGCTGGCCGACAACCCGCTGTCGAAGGTGCCCGCGCTGGTCGCGGACGACGGCACCGCGATCTACGACAGCCCGGTGATCTGCGAATACCTGGACACGCTGGGCGATGCGCCCGCGCTGTTCCCGCCGACCGGCAGCGCCGCGCGGCTGCGCGCGCAGATCCTGCACGCGACCGCGGACGGCATCCTGGATGCCGCGGTGGCGCGGCGGCTGAACATGCCGCACCCGCAGGATGACGGTCGCCGCGCGTTCGATGCGCGACAGAAGGCGGCGGTGGAGCGCGCGCTTGCGGTGCTGGAGGCGAACCCGCCGGTCGGGCTCGCCGACATCGGCGCGATCGCGGTGGGCTGCGCGCTGGGCTACCTCGACTTCCGCTTCGCCGCCGAGCCCTGGCGGGCGGCGCATCCGCGCCTGGCGGCCTGGTTCGCCGAGGTGTCGGAGCTGCCGCCGCTGTCGCGCACCGTGCCGGTGGGCTGATGGTGGACCTGCGCGACCCGTCGGTGACGGCGGCGCAGGTCATCGCCGCGCTCGACCTGCGCCCGCATCCCGAGGGCGGGCATTACCGCGAGACCTGGCGCGACGCGCCGGCCGACGGGTCGCGCGGCGCGGGCACCGCCATCCTGTTCCTGCTGGCGGCGGATGAATTCAGCCACTGGCACCGAGTGGACGCGGCCGAGGGCTGGCACTGGCATGCCGGCGGGCCGCTCGCGCTGTCCATGTCGGCGGATGGGCATGACGCGCAGGCGGTGCATCTCGGCCCCGACCTCGCGCGGCACCAGCGCCTGTTTGCCATGGTGCCGAAGGGGTGGTGGCAGTCGGCGGTCTCGCTCGGCCGCTGGACGCTGGTGGGCTGCACGGTCTGCCCCGCCTTCGACTTCGCGGGGTTCGAGCTGGCGCCGCCCGACTGGCGGCCGGCGCCGCGCGGTGGCCGGGGGGCGTGACCCCCGGCCGGCGCGGTCAGCGCATCGGCAGGGCGTAGAGCAGCCCGCCATTGGTGTGCAGGTTGTTCGGCCCGCGCGGCAGCGCGACCGAGGTACGCTCGCCCATCGTGCGTTCGTACACCTCGCCGTAGTTGCCGATCGCACGGATCGCGTTGTAGGCCCAGGCCGGGTCGAGCTTGAGCGACTGGCCCAGTTCCGGCGTGACGCCCAGCAGGCGACGGGTGTTCGGGTTGGTGCTGGTGCGGCGCTGCTCCTCGGCATTGGCCGAGGTCACGCCCTGCTCCTCCGCCTCGATGATGGCGGTCGTGTACCAGCGCACGATGTCGTACCAGTTGTCGTCGCCGCGCCGGACATAGGCGCCGTAGGGCTCCTTGCTGAAGCGCTCGGGCAGGATGGTCCAGTCGCGCGGGTTCGGCATGGAGGCGCGCACGCCCGCGAGCTGCGAGGCGTCGGTGCCGAAGCTGTCGCAGCGCCCGGCCACCAGCGCCGCCTGCGCCTGGTCGGTGCGTTCGAAGACCACCGGCTGAAACTGCACGTTGACCGAGCGGAAATAGTCCGCCGTCACCTGCTCGTTGGTGGTGCCCTGGATCAGGCAGATGGTCGCGCCGCCCATGTCGCGCACGCGCTGCACGCCGGAATTCGCGCGCACCATGAAGCCGTGGCCGTCGAAGAAATATGTGGTGACGTGGCGCAGGCCGAGCGTCGTGTCGCGCAGCATGGTCTGGGTGCTGGTGCGGAACAGCACGTCGATCTCGCCGGACCCGAGCGCGGTGAAGCGCGTGGAGGAGGACAGCGGGATGAAGCGCACCTTGGCCGGGTCGTTGAAGATCGCCGCCGCCAGGCCGCGGCACATCTCGACGTCAAAGCCCTGCCACACGCCGCGGCTGTCGGGCAGGGCGAAGCCGGCGACGCCGGTATGGATGCCGCAGTTGAGGTTGCCGCGGGCGCGAATGGCGTCGAGCGTCGGGCTCGGAATGTTGGTTTGCGCGACCGCGCCGGTCGCGGTGGCGCAAAGCAGGGCGAACGCGGCCGCCAGGCCTCGTCGGAACATGGTGATAGCCTCTCCTGTTGTTCGGTCTCCCGGGGCGATGGTCGCCGTTCGCGACGCGGGAAGTCAATCGCCGCCGCGGAATCGCCGCGCGCGCCGCAAGCTGCCAGTCTCGCCCGCCACGGAGGGACCGGCCATGGATGATCGTTTCGCAACCTATCCGAGCCTCGCGGGGCGCGGCGTGCTCGTCACCGGCGGCGCCTCGGGCATCGGCGCGCAGATGGTGGCGCGCTTCGCGCAGCAGCGTGCGCGCGTGGCGTTCCTGGATTTCGACGCGGCAGCTGGCGAGGCCGTGGCGGCGGCCACCGGCGCGGCCTTCATCGCCTGCGACCTGCGCGACATCTCGGCCCTGCGCGTGGCGGTGGCGCAGGCGGCGACGCAGGTCGGCGACATCACCGTGCTGGTGAACAACGCCGCGCGCGACGACCGCCACGCGATCGAGGCCGTCGAGCCCGACTACTGGGACGAACGCATCGCGACCAACCTGCGCCACCAGTTCTTCTGCGTGCAGGCGGTGGTGCCGATGATGCGCCGCGCCGGCGGCGGGTCGATCATCAACATGGGCTCGGTGTCCTGGATGAACCGCAGCGGCGGCATGCCGGCCTATACCGCGGCGAAGGCGGCGGTGCGCGGCCTTACGCGCGGCCTCGCGCGCGACCTCGGCCCCGACCGCATCCGGGTGAACGAGGTGGTGCCCGGCTGGGTGCACACCGAACGCCAGAAGGCGCTTTGGCTGACGCCGGTGGCCGAGGCCCGCAGCCAGGCGAACCAGTGCCTCAAGGGCGCGCTGATGCCCGACGACATCGCGCGCATGGTGCTCTGGCTGGCGGCCGACGACAGCGCCATGGTCACCGCGCAGCACTTCGTGGTGGATGGCGGCAGCAGCTGAACCGTCGCGGCTGGAGCCGCCTCCGTTCGCCCTGGCTCACGGCGACGTCCCCAGCTCCTTGTTCCCGCGAGCATCTTCACCCGTCCAGGCGATTCCGCCTGGCCGGGATCTGCTCTACCCCTTCACGGGATAGCCTTCCTCCTCCACCGCCATCGAGACGACGTGGCGCGGCAGGATGGTCTCGGCCTTCACCGTGCCCCCCGCCACGTCGACCACCACCTTCGCGGTCGGGTCCTTCGCCTCGATCGCGGCGGTGACGGCCTGGGCGCAGTGGCTGCAGGACATGCCTTCGACCTTCAGCGTGATGATCGGGGTGCCGGGCTTCTCCATGGGATCATTCCTTCCGTGCGAGGTCGTCCAGGATCGGGCAGTCGGGCCGCGCATCGCCGTGGCAATGGGCGGCGAGGTGGCGCAGGCTGGCCGCCATGGCGTGTAGCGACTGTGCCTTGGTCTCGAGTGCGGCGACATGCGCCAGCGCAAGTTTCTTCACCTCGGCGCTGGCGCGCTGGCGGTCGCGCCACAGCCCGAGCAGCCGGCGCACATCCTCGAGCGGGAAGCCGAGGTCCCGCGCATGGCGGATGAAGCGCAGCACCGCCACTTCGCGCTCGCCATACACGCGATAGCCGTTGGCGCTGCGCGCGGCGCCGAACAGCCCGATCGCTTCGTAGTGCCGGATCATCTTGGCCGATACGCCCGAGGCGGCGGCCGCTTCGCCGATGTTCACCGCGATGCCCCCCGCGGGCGCCAGCGCGCCAGCCAAAGGGCGCTGCCCAGCACGCTGACCGAGGACAGCGCCATCGCCGCCCCCGCCACCACCGGCGAGAGCAGCCCCGCCGCCGCAAGCGGCAGCCCGATCAGGTTATAGCCGAAGGCCCAGGCCAGGTTCTGCCGGATCTTCGCATGCGTGCGGCGCGAGACCTCGATGGCGGCGGGCACCAGCGCCGGGTCGCTGCGCAGCAGCGTGATGCCGGCCGCCGCGATCGCCACATCCGTCCCGCTGCCCATGGCGATGCCGAGATCCGCCTGCGCCAGCGCGGGCGCGTCGTTGACGCCATCGCCCACCATCGCCACGCGCTGGCCCTGCGCCTGCCACGCCGCGATGCGCGCGGCCTTGTCGGCGGGCAGCACCTCGGCCGCCACGTCGTCGATTGCGAGCCGCGCGGCCACGCCCTCGGCCGCCGCGCGCAGGTCGCCGCTGAGCATGGCGGTGCGCAGCCCCGCGGCGTGCAGGCCAGCGATGGCAGCCGCCG
>NZ_JACADR010000233.1 GCF_016106005.1 Roseomonas rosulenta | reverse complement strand
CGCGCCGCAGCGCCGGCGCACCGCCCCGGCCCGGCGGCGTCCGGCCCGCTCATCGCGGCGGCGCCAGCCGCGTCACGCGCGGGAACTCCGTCGCCACCGCCTCCGGCCGCAGCGGCACGCGGATGGAGCGCCGTTCGAGCCACAGCGGCACCTGGTCGGCGAAGGCGGCCGAACCGAGCCAGCCATCCTGCCCGCCCCAGAGCGTGAACCAGTTGGCATCCGGGTCGGCCATGTCGCTGACATGGCGCGCCATCGACCCGAAGGCGGTGTTGTGGCGCGCGGTGACCAGGCCGTGGCTGGTCTTCATTGGCGTCTCGCGCGACCCGCCCACGGGGTAGTCGCCATAGCGGAAGAAGGCCTCGCCCAGCACCGGCAGGTTCACGAGCGCATGGGCATGCGGCAGGCGGTGCATCTCGCCCCAGGTGGTCAGCCGCGCGAAATCCGTCGCGGCGGTGCGCGACGCGTCCCGCAGCACCGCCTCGCGCCGCGGGGGCTCCAGCCCATCGAGGTCGCGCAGCAGGAAGGCGGTGATGAAGTTCCACTGGCTCTCCGGCGCGCGGCGGTTGCCCGTCGCCTCGGCTCGGTCCTCGGCCGCCAGCAGCGGGACAAGCCGCGCGAGCAGGACCTCGAAGGCGACCGGTGCGCGGGAATCGGCTCGGTAGTCGCCATCCCAGCCGCGCAGCGCATCGACCAGTGGCGTGGCTTCCGCGATGCCGGCCATGCGCGCCGACAGCGCCGCCGCCAACCGCCCCGCGCGTGGCGATCGCGTATCCGCCTGGATCGCCATGATATCGGCCGGCGTGTGGCGCGGGCGCGATGCGAGCAGTTCGCGCAGACGCTCCACGCGGTCGCTGTCGGAGAAGAAGAAGCCCAGCACCGGCGGCGCGCGGCCACCCAGCGGCTCGGGGCGGTTGTTCGCACTCGCCAGCACGCCCTCTCGCGGGTTGACCACATGCGGCAGGTCGGGCGTGCGCAGCAGGCGCCCCCAGGGCGCGGTCGCGGCCGGGTCTCGCGCGTCCAGTACCGGGTCGGGCGGGATGGCGCGGCGGTCGGGAATGGTGGTGGCGTAGAACTGCCCGATGCGCCCGTCGCGCCCGGCCCAGACCATGTTCTGCGCCGAGACGCCGAAGCGGTCGAAGGCGGCGCGGAATTCCTCCCCGCTGCGCGCGCGCGCCGCCCCCAGCAGCGCGGTGATCTCGTCCGTCGGCTCGTGCCCCACCCAGCGCAGCGCGATCACGTCGCCCGGCCGGCGCGGCAGCACGGATGCATCCGTCACCACCGGGCCATGTGGCGTGAGGCGCACCTGACGCTCCGCGCTGAACCACAGCCGCTGGCGGATGCGAACGGTGTGCGTGCGGAAATCCTCCGGCGGCAGGCCGGACACGTCGAACAGGTCCGACGACGCGGCGCGCATGTTGGTCCCGCCCCAGGCGATGTCGGCGTTGCGCCCAATCGCGAGGAAGGGCAGGCCGGGGACCATCAGCCCGACCGCGTGGAAGGAGGGCGACCGCATCCCCGCCGCCAGCCAAACATTCGGCTGGATCAGCCCCAGATGCGGGTCCGATCCGATCAGTGCGCCACCGGTGGCGGACCGCCGCGCCGCCACTGCCACGGTGTTGGACCCCACGCGTCCGGAACCCGCGAGGATATCGCGGATCACCGCGAGGCGCCGGCCCTCCGGCAGCGCGGCTTCCGGCGCCGATGATCCGGCTGCGACGGTGCGTTCCCACAGCCGCGCGAAGCCGGGCGTGCCGCGCGCCGGCAGCAGCGCAAGGTAGCCGAGCCAGTTCACGTCCGTGCCCGCGAGCCGGCCGATCGCGATCAGGTCCTCCTCGGTGAAGGGCTCGCGCGACAGGCCGAGCAGGCCGAATTCCGGCGCCGGGCGCCCGTTCATCACCGCGTGGTTCAGACCGGCGGTGAAGGATGCCATCAGTACCCGCGTCTCCTCCGGCCAGGCGGCGCGTATGGCGGGCGCTGCGCGGCCGAAATCGAGGATGCGCAGCGCGTGGTCGATCTCGGTGGCGAAGGGCCCCGCCGCTTCCGAGAGCCGCCCGCGCGCCACCAGCCGCAGCAGCGCGATCTGCGCGCCGCGCAGATGCCCGTGCACCAGGCCGAGGGCGAAGAACAGGTCGCGGTCGGTCTCCGCCTCCACCCACGGCACCATGTGGTCGTTCCAGCGGATGGTGACGGGGCGCTCGACCGCCGCACCGGCGGCGGGCAGCGCGGCGATGCGCGCATCGGTGCCGACCGTACGCGGCGAGAGCGCGGCGCAGCCGGGCAGCAGCATCAGCAGGAACAGGAGGCGCTTCATCGCCTGCAAGCTTGGCCCGGCGTCGTGGCTCGGCAAGGGCGCGGCGGTCAGTCCGCGCGGCGCATGGCACGCGTCAGCGCCGCCACCGGCAGCAGCCCGACCAGCACGATCAGCAGCGCGGCGGTTGAGGCCTCGGCCAGCCTCTCGTCCGAGGCGAGGTTGTAGATGCGCACCGCCAGCGTATCAAAGTCGAAGGGCCGCACGATCAGCGTCGCGGGCAATTCCTTCATGGTGTCCACGAAGACCAGCACGGCCGCGGTCAGCAGCGCGCCGCGCGCCAGCGGCAACTCCACCTCCCGCACCGCCTGGCCCGGCGTGCGCCCCAGCACCCGCGCCGCGGCGAAGAAGGACGGCTTCAGCCGTGCGAGGCCCGATTCCACCGCCGAGAGCGCCACCGCGAGAAACCGCACCAGGTAGGCGAAGACCAGTGCCGCCATGGTGCCCGACAGCAGCAGCCCGGTGGACACGCCGAAGCGCTCCCGCATCCAGGCATCGAGCGCATTGTCGAAGACCCCGAAGGGCACCAGCGTGCCCACCGCGATGACCGATCCCGGCAGCGCATAGCCCAGCGACGCGACACGGTTCGCGAAGGCGCGCGCGGGAGAGGGATGCATCCGAACCGCCCAGGCCATCATCGCCGCGATCGCGACCGCGAGCAGGGCGGTGATGCCCGAGAGCATCAGCGAATTCACCGCGAAGGGCAGGAAGCGCCGCGTGTCCAGCGGGTCGCCGCTGGTCGCCGCCAGCATCGCCAGCGCGCCGGCGGGGATGGCGAAGCCCAGCACCACCGGCAGGGCGCAGGCGAGGATGGCGCCGGCCTGCTTTGCCCCGTGCAGCACCACCGGGCGCAGTGGCGGCTGTCGGGTGGTGGTGGGGTGGAAGCGCCGCCCGCCGCGCGAGAGCCGCTCGAGCCCCAGCAGCAGGAAGACGCATCCCAGCAGCCCGACGGCGAGCTGCGCCGCGGCGCCGCGGTCGTCCATGCCGAACCACGCCTCGTAGATGCCGGTGGTGAAGGTGCGCACGCCGAAATGCTGGACCGTGCCGAAATCCGCCAGCGTCTCCATCAGCGCGAGCGCGATGCCGGCCGCGAGCGCGGGGCGCGCCAGCGGCAGCGCCACATGCAGGAAGGTGCGCGGCAAGCCGTGCCCCAATGTGCGCGAGGCCTCCAGCAGGCAGACGCTCTGCTGCAGGAAGGCGCTCCGGCACAGCAGGTAGACGTAGGGATAGAGCACCATCGCGAGCATCAGCGCCGCACCGGGCAAGGACCGGATCTCGGGCACCCAGTACTGGCCGTAGCGCAGCCCCGTGAGATCACGAAAGCTCTGCTGCACCGGACCCGCCACGTCGAACAGCCAAGTGTAGACATAGCCGTTGAGGTAGGCCGGCATGGCCAGCGGCAGCAGCAGCGCGACCTCGAGCACGCGCCGGCCGCGAAATTCGCAGGTCGAGACGATCCAGGCCGAGACCGCACCTGCCGACCCCGCCATCACCGCCACCAGCAGCGCGAGCAGCGCGGAGTTGCGCAGCATCTCGGGCAGGGTGGTGGCCGCGATGTGCAGCACGCTCGCCCCCGGGCCGGTCGCGGCCGTGACCAGCACCGCCAGCAACGGCGCGCCAATGAGCAGGGCGACCACCAGCGAGGCCCAGGCCCAGGCAGGCGCACGGCGCGTCCGCACCGGCGGCGTGCGGGCCGGCGTCGCGGCAAGGGCAATGTTGCGAACCATTCTCAGCGGGGCGATAGCACGCCCCGCAGCCGGGGGGGAGAGGCCCTCAGCGCGCCGGCGCAGGCGGAATCGTCACGCCCCCGTGGAAGCCCTGGATGGTCCAGTCATAGGCCTGCACCCCGACCCGGATCGAACCCAGCCGCGCCGCGCCCATGTCGAGAATGATGGTCATGGTCGCCGTCCACATGGACAGCAGCAGGAAGGACAGCACCCTCAGCGGCTTCTGGCGGAGCCCCAGCTGGAAGCCGAGGGCGGCCATCGAGACCGTCGTCATGCCGATCAGCAGCCAGAACAGCTGCGGCGGGAACAGTGTTGCGAAGGCGAAGCGCTCGGCCGTCGCCAGGTCGAAGGTCGTGTTGAGCGAATTCATCAGCGAGGCGGCCACCGGGTCGGGGCGCTCGCGCACGATGGCCGCGAGGTGGCCCCAGATCGCGGATTGCAGGGTATTGGTCCGCCGCGTCGCCGCCTCGACCTCGGGCGCGAAACGGCCTGCCATCACGAAGTCCCTGCGGACGACCGTGTAGTCCTCGAGCAGGCGGGCGATCTCCGCGCCGCGCGGGTGCCCGATCGCTTGGGCCTGCAGCCAGGCGGTGCCGATCGCGTTGGCTTCCGCGAGCGTTCCCTCGCGCCGCTCCTGGAAGCGGGCGCTCGAGAAGGAGAGGGTCAGGGCGAGAACGAAGGCGAGCAGCCCGAGCATGCCGCCGACCACGACGCTCACGCCTTCCCCGGGGTTCTCCTGCCGTCCTGCGCGGCGATGGCCGAAGACATAGCCGATCTCCTTGGCCACGGCCTGGATCAGGAACAACGCCGCCGCGAAGGCGAGGACGCTGAACGCCGCGAGCTCCTGGATCGCTTCGGTGACCATGCGGCAAATCCCCTGTTCCGGGGGAAGGATAGGGGCGCGGCGTTGCGGGCGTCCATCGCCGGGCCTGCTGGCGGCGGCGCGCGGCCTCCCGTAGAACGACGGGATGCAGACGAATTTCTCGCCCGCACAGCTCGCCGACCCCGAGACCGCGGAGAGCAACCGCATCCTGCGCACCTGCGTCCATTGCGGCATGTGCACGGCGACCTGCCCGACCTTCCTGCTGCTGGGCGACGAGCTCGATTCCCCGCGCGGGCGCATCTACCTGATCAAGGACATGCTCGAAGGCGGCAAGCCGGCCACCGAGCAGGTGGTGCGCCATGTGGACCGCTGCCTGTCCTGCCTGTCCTGCATGACCACCTGCCCCTCGGGGGTGCACTACATGCACCTCGTCGATCATGCGCGGGCGTATATCGAGCGCACCTACACGCGCCCCTGGCCGGAACGCGCGCTGCGCCGCGTGCTGTCCTTCGTGCTGCCGCATCCGCGGCGGTTCCGGCTCGCTCTGGTGGGGGCCACGCTCGCGCGCCCCTTCGCGCGGCTCGTGCCCGGCGCCTCGATGACGGCGCAGCGGCTGCGCGCGATGCTGCGCCTTGCTCCCGCATCGGTGCCCTCGCCATCGGCCATCGAACGCCCGCGCGTGCATCCGGCGGAAGGCCCGCGCCGCGCGCGCGTGGGCATCCTGATGGGCTGCGCGCAGCAGGTGCTGGCCCCCTCGATCAACGAGGCGACCATCCGCCTGCTCAATCGCATGGGCATCGAGGTGGTGGTGACGCGCGGGCAGGGCTGCTGCGGCGCGCTCGACCACCACATGGGGCACCACGACCCGGCGATGCGCCTGGCGCGCGCCAACATCGCCGCCTGGATGGCCGAGATCGAGGGCGAGGGGCTCGACGCCATCGTGGTGAATGCCTCGGGCTGCGGCACCACGCTCAAGGACTACGGCCACATGTTCCGCGAGGAACCGGAGGCCGCGGCGGCCGCGCGCGTGGCGGGCCTCGCCGCCGACATCACCGAGGTGCTGACCCGTTTCGGCTATGCGCCAAGCCGCGCAGCGCCCGGCATGACGGTGGCCTACCACGCGGCGTGCTCGCTCCAGCACGGGCAGAAGATCACCGCCGAGCCGAAGGCGCTGCTGAAGGCCGCCGGCTTCGTGGTGCGCGAACCGGCCGAGGGGCATATCTGCTGCGGCTCGGCCGGCACCTACAACCTGATGCAGCCCGAGATCGCCGGGCACTTGAAGGCGCGCAAGCAGGGCAACATCGCGCGCACCGGCGCCGTCCTGATCGCCTCGGGCAATATCGGCTGCCTGACGCAGCTGGGCGACGGCGCCATCCCGGCGGTGCACACGGTCGAACTGCTCGACTGGATGGCCGGCGGGCCGGAACCCGCGGCCGTCGCGCGCGCCCGCGCCGCGGCGTGATCCTGCTGCGCCTCTGGCGTGGCGAGCTGCCGCTGGGCGAGGCCTTCTGGACCTGGGCGGTGCTGGTCGGATTGCTGGTGAACATCGCCAGCTCCATCGGCTTCTTCTGGCTGATGATGGCCGGGCAGACGGTCGCGGGCTTCATCGTCGGCCACGCCCTGTCGCTACCCTACAACCTTGTTGCTGCCGTGGGCGTCTGGCGGTCCGCCGGGCGGTCCGATTCCGACCCGCGCTGGGCCGGCGCGGCCAGGCTTGCAGTCGCGATCGGCATGACCATCCTCAGCCTGACATGATCACGCGAGGCTTGCCCCGCGGGGCCCGGCGGGCGGAACATGGCGCCATGCGCGCCGCCCTGATCGCCCTGATCGCCCTGCCGCTGCTGCTGGTGCCGGTGCTGGCCGAAAGCCAGTCCCAGTCCGCGCCGAACCGCGCCCAGGAAAGCCGCCGCGCCGAGCTCGACAGCCTGTTCGACGGGCTGAAGGCCGCCCCCGACGATGCGGTGGCCCACATGATGGAAGGGCGTATCCGCACGCTGTGGGTGGAACAGGCTTCGCCCGCCACGGTGCTGCTGCTGCGCCGCGGCGCGCGCAACCTCGCCGCGCGCACCCATGACGAGGCGCTCGAGGATTTCGACGCGGCCATCACGCTGAGCCCGCAGAGTGCCGAGGCCTGGCACCAGCGCGCCCAGGCCTTCGCGGCGCTGGGCGACCCGGCATCGGCCGCGCGCGACCTGCAGGAGGCGCTGCGGCTCGAACCCCGGCACTTCGGCGCGCTGCTGACGCTCTCGCTGTTGCAGGAGGAGGCCGGCGACGCGCGCGCCGCGCTGCGCAGCATGGAGGCGGCGCTGGCGCTCCACCCGCGCCTGCGCGGCGGGGCCGAGCGGCTGCGCGAGCTGCGCCGCAAGGCGG
>NZ_JACADR010000232.1 GCF_016106005.1 Roseomonas rosulenta | reverse complement strand
CGGTCGGGTCGAGCACGCGCCCCAGCCAGGCATCGCCCACCGCCAGCGCCGGGCGCGGCGCCAGCACCGCGCGTGCGCCCGCGGACAGGCCGGTGATGGGCCCGAGCGCGATCGCCTCCGCCCGGCCGTCCCGGAAGGCGGCGATCTCGGCCAGCACCGGCGCGCCGGTGGGCGGCTCCAGACGCAGCCGGTCGCCGATCGCCGCCAGCGGGCCGAACCCCTCGAGCGTGATGGCGAGGCCGCCCAGCCCGGTGACGGTGCCATGCACCGCCTGGGGCGACAGGCTGCGCAGGGCGCGGGCGGCGGCGGCGACATCGGGGCGCATCCGCGCAGCATGAGGCACCCTGGTTGGCGCCCCGTTAGCGGCCGGCGCGCGACGGCCGCCGGGCGGCGCGGGGGCATCGCCGGCTGACCGTCACTTTTCCGCATCACTGTGTCTTCGCTGCGCTTGCGCGGCGCGACCCGACGCTACCATTCTTGCCCTCGAATCCCCCCGGAAGCCCCCGCATGCGCCTGCGTTTCCTGGCGATGGCAGCCTGCCTCGCCCTGGCCCCACTCGCCGCACTCGGCCAGGCCGCGCCGCGGCAGGCCGCCCCCACGCCACCCGCCCCGCGCGAGCGCGAGGCCACAATTGCCAACCAGTCCGGGCAGACGTTGCGCGAGCTCTATGCCGCCCCGCCGGGCAACGAGGCCTTCGGCCCCGACCTGCTCGGCGCCGACACCGTGCCTGACCGCGGCAATTTCCGCGCCCGCATCCAGGGCAGCGACTGCGTGCTGGAATTCCGCGCCGTGTTCCAGGACGGCACCGAGGAACGCCGCCGCCAGAACATCTGCCAGAACCGCCGCGTCCAGTTCGGCGACCCCGCCATCCCGCTGCGCGAAGCCACCATCCGCAACGAGACCGACACCATCGTGATGCAGGTCTTCGCCGCGCCGCCCGGGGCCGCCAGCCGCGGCCCGGACCGGCTCGGCGAGAACGTGGTGGAACCCTCGCGCGAGTTCCGCTTCCGCCTCGGCCGCACGCGGGACTGCGTCTTCGACGTCACCGCCATGTTCGAGGATGGCGAGGAGGAGACCCGCGCGGCGGTGAACCTGTGCCGCGAGCCGCGGGTGACCTTCGGCGACGCCAATGCCCCGCGGCGCGAGGCCCGGATCGGCAACACCTCGGACCGCACCATCCGCGAGTTCTACGCCTCGACCCGCGCGCCGCTGGCCTGGGGCGCCGACCGGCTGGGCACCACCGTGCTGCAGCCGGGGGCCAACTTCACGCTGCGCCTGCGCGGGTCGGCCTGCCTGTGGGACCTGCGCGCGGTCTATGACGATGACGCCGAGGAGGTGAAGCAGGGTGTCGACCTCTGCACCACCCGGCAGGTCGCCTTCGACGGCTCCGGCGCGCCGCGCCCGCCCGAACGTCGCGTCATCCTCGTCAACCGCCACGGCGCCACCATCCAGGAGGTCTATCTCTCCGGCACCTCGGAGGAGGACTGGGGCCCCGACCGCCTGGGCGACGAGGTGCTGCCGCGCGGCCAGCGGCGCGAGGTCGGCGCCCGCCTGCGCGACTGCGAGGCCGACCTGCGGATCGTCTTCGAGGAACGCCGCGCCGCCGAGGAACGCACCGGCATCAACCTCTGCGAGGTCGGCACCATCGTGCTGCGCCCCGGCTGGACCCTGGCCGACCGGCTGGACGAAGGCGAGGACAGCGCCGACACCGGCCCGCGCCCCGGCAGCGTCCGCCTGCGCAACGCGGCCGATGTCCCGGTGGCGGAACTCTATGCCGACGCCCCCGGCGCGCCACGCGGGCCGGACCGGCTTGGCCGAACGGTGCTCGGCGTCAACGAGACCCTGGACTTCGCGCCGCCCGAGGGCACCCCCTGCCTGGTCGACCTGGTGGCGGTGTTCCGCGACGGGCGCGAGATGATCCTGGCCGGCACCGATATCTGCGCCGGGGTGGAGCTGGAACTGCGGTGAGGCGGCTGTTCTTCACCCTGCTCCTGCTCGCCGCCGGGCCGGCCGCGGCGCAGGGCATTCCGGAAGTGTTGCGCGGCACCTGGGCACAGGGCGCCTGCGCCGTGCCGACCGACCTGCTGCACCTGACCGCGCGCAACCTGGTGCGCCTGCCCGCCGACGGCCCCGCCCGCCTGGTGCGGCTGCGCAGCCTGCGCGCGCTCGGCGACTGGACGCTGGGCACCGGCGCAGGGGCCGAGGCGCCGCGTGTTCTGCTGCGCGCCGCCGGCGATGCGCTCGAGACCATGGAGCCCGACGCCAAGCTGCGCGACGACCGCCTGCCCGGCGACACCCCGGTGCGCCGCTGGCAGCGCTGCACCGTGCCGCCGCCGGGCCTCGCCGCCCTGCATGGCGAGGGGCTGGCGGTGCTGGGCGCGCTGGAACGGCTCGAGGCCGCCTGCCAGGAGGGCGCGGCGCCTCCCTGCCTCGCGGCGCTCGTGGCGGTCGGCGATGTCTCCGGCGACGGGAAGCTCGGCGTGGCGGAGGTGGCGCGGCTGCTGCGCGGGGTCGCCTGGGCCATGGCCGCGCAGGATGCCGGCACGCCGGAGGCGCTGGCGACCGCGGTCGGGCTCGGCAGCATCGCCGCGCTAGCCGCCGCCCGGCTGATCGTCGATGGGCTGGACTTCGACGGGGACGGGCGGCTCTCGGCGGCGGAACTGGCGCAGGACCGCGCCGCCTGGCCGTCCGGTGGCGGCGCCGCCGCGGGGCGGCCGGTGGTGATCGAGGCACTGGGCGAAGGGGCGGGCCTGCTGCGGGCGTTGCTCGAACGGCTGGCGAGCCAGTAGGGCCAGCCGCATCGGATTGCATCACCCGTCGGTGCCAAGCCGTGCGCCAGGCGCGGCGACGCCGGGTTCCACGCTGGCGGAGACGGACGTCGCGCGCCCGCAGAATTTCGCCTGACGGTTAATTGTCGTGGTGGTATTATCGCGCCGTGCGAGGGCTTCTCCTGCTGTCCGTCCTGCTGCTCGGCGCCTGCGGCAATACCACCGGCGCCGACGTGCTGCGCGTCATGATCTGGCCCATTCCGCTGCCCGAAAGCCTGTTCGAGGCCAGCACCGCCGTGCCCGAGGCCGACTGGGACAGGCCAGGCGAGGCCGTGCAGGCCGAAGCCGCGCTGGCGCTGACGCTCGGCTCGCGCCGTGGCATCGCCACCCTCGTGCAGGAGGAAGGCGAACGGCGCATGTGGCGCACAGCCGGCGGCGTGGTACTGGCCACCGACGGGCCGCGCATCGTAGCCACCGCCGGGCTGCGGCAGGTGGTGGCAGCGACCCGCTTCGACGGCATCGACCCGCTGACCCGCATCGGGGAACTGAGCGACACGCCCGTCAGCGGCGCGCGCGTGGTGGACGTGATGCGCTCCGAGACCGACCCCTCGCGCATGCGCTTCGGCCTGCGGCTCGATTGCCGGGTCAGCGCCGGCCCGGCCGAGGTCGAGGACACGCTGCTGGTGCGCGAAACCTGCCGCGGCGCGGCGTCCTTCACCAACCGCTTCTGGGCGGATGCGCGGTCCTTCGCGGTGTTCCGCTCCGAACAATGGGTCGGCGAGGGCCTGCCGCCGCTGGTGGTCGAGGTGCTGGGCCCGCCAGTCACCCCGCCCGAGATCATCCCTCTGCCCAGGTGAGGCCGGCGCGCCTCATGCGCCGCAGCACATAGGCCAGCCAGGCAGCCTGCACGGCCAGCGCCGGCAGCACCACCAGCGGCTTGGTCCCGACGGGCAACTGCAGGAACAGCGCCACCAGCGCGCCATGCAGCAGCACGAAGCCCCAATGCGCGCCCGCCACCGTGCGCACGCCCAGCCCGCTGCGCTGCGCCATCTGGTACAGATGCGTCCGGTGCGCCGCCGCCACGCGCCGGCCCGTCGCCGCGCGGCGCAGCAGGGTGAAGGCGGCATCGAACAACAGCCCGAACAGCAGCAGCGGCACGATCAGGAAGGAAATCTGCGCCGCATCGAACCCCGCCGCCGCCACCGCCAGCACGGCCATCATGAAGCCGAGGAACTGGCTGCCCACATCGCCCATGAAGATGCGCGCCGGATGCAGGTTGAACGGCAGGAACCCGGCCAGCCCAGCGGCCAGCAGCAGGGCCGCCGCATAGACGAACCACCCGCCCTGCTCGCCCGCCACCAGGCACAGGATGACGGCGGCCAGGAACACCGACCCGCCGACCAGCCCATCCAGCCCATCCATGAAGTTCAGCGCATTGGTGCAGCCCACGATCCAGAACAGCGTGAGCGGCACGCCGAGCCAGCCGAGCGGGACCTCGCCCGCCCAGGGCAATGCCAGGCGCTCGAGCACCAGCCCGGAGCCGATCGCCACGAGCGCCGCGGCGCCCTGTGCCGCAAGCTTCACCGAGAACCGCAGATCCGCGACATCATCCCACAGCGACACCAGCGCGATCGCCACCGCCGCGCCGATCACGCCGACGAATTGCGGCGGCGGCAGCCGCGCGAAGGCTGCCCCCGCGTACAGCACCATCATTCCCGCCACGAAGGCGACCACGACCCCAACACCGCCGCCGCGCGGCGTGGGCCGCAGATGCGACGAGCGCGCATTGGGATGATCCAGGATCGGGTAGGCGATCATCAGCCGCACCACCGCCGCCGACACCAGGGCCAGCACGACCGCAAAGCCCAGATGCCGGAGAACCGCTTCGAACAGCATGCGAGCGCTATGCCCCGGGCGCGGCGGAGGGTCCAGCGGGGGTGGAGGGCGTGCGGCGGGGGGCCAGCCCCCCGGATCCCCCGCCGGGGGCATGCGTGCCCCCGGACCCGCGATGAGTGAATGGCTGGAATGGCGGAGGGGCTCGTCGGTGCCGCCGACGCGACGGGCGCGCCGCGCCCCTCCCCCATTCCAGCCATTTGACCCCGGGTCTGGGGGGCAGTTGCCCCCAGCGGGAGGGTGCGGGAGGGCTGGCCCTCCCGCGGCGCACCATCACCGCGTGAACCACCCCGCTCCGCGCCGGAGCGAGTCCTCGCGGCCGTCGCGCGTGACCTCCCACAGGGGGTTCTCGACGGCCAGGCGCTGCCCGCCGTCGCGCTGCGTGGGGCGGATCACGGCGCCCACGTTCGACCGGCTCTGCACGCCGAAGATATCGAGCGGGACGCGGATGAAGATGCCCTTGTCGAAGGACCCTTCGCCGAAGCGGGAATAGGAGACGTCGGTGAAGGTGGCGAAGGCACCGACCTCGATGCCGGAATCGAAGCGGCGCGCGACCTCGACCGTACCGCCCCAGTCGCCGGCCAGGTAGCGCCCGCCGCGCAGCGTGGTGGTCAGGTTCCACCAAGGCAGGTCGAGATACAGCGAAAGATGGCCGGTGGTGACGCGGTAGTCCTGCAGGCCGAAGCGCTGGTCGTAGTCGCGCTGCGCGACGTAGTTGACGTCGAGCCCGATGGCGTAGGGCCGGTCGTGCGGGCGCCACAGCACCTCGCCCGAGACACCGGCGAACATCGGTTCCAGGTAGCCGGCGGTGGCGCGCGCGAACACGTCCGGGGCGAGCGACCACATGCGCTCCCCATACAGCGACGTGACCGCAAGGTTGCGCCCCTGGTCGGCATAGAGCGCGTAGTCCGAGCGCACCCGCGGCAGCACGGAATCCGAGGCCGCCGCGCCGTCCATGTTCTGCGCCACCACCTGCGCCACCGCGCCGCCGATCGCGAAGCCCGCGCCCAGTTCGACCCGCGCATTGGCGCCGATCCCGAGCTGGTACAGCGCGGTGCGCGACGGGTCGCCGAGGATCACGCGCACACGCGGTTCGATGCCCCAATCGACGAAGGAGGGGCCGGGCGCGCGTGCCGCATCCTCGAAGGGGTCGCCGGGCGGCATCAGGATGGCGGTGGCGAAGATCTCCTCGGCGCTGCCATGGCCGCGCGCGGCGGCCTCCATGGCCGATCGCAGCACGAGAAGCCGCGCGATCTCGACACCCTCACGCGACCAGGCGATCACCACGCGCTCCACCTGGCGCGGCAGCACGGGCTGAACGGCCCGCGCCACGCGCCCGGCCACCTGCGCCAGCGTGCGGAAGGGGCCGCCGGAGACGGCGATGCGCGCCTCGTCGCCCTCGATCGCGAAGGCGGTGCCGCGCAGCCGCGCCTCGCGCAGCGCGGCGAAGATGCGCGGCGCGAACGCGGCCGATTCCGCCGATCCGCCCTCGGCGCGCTCGGCCATCGCCGGGGGTGGGGGCAGCGGCGCGCGCGGGGGGTCATGCGCATCCATCCGCACCGAGGCGCGCAGCAGCAGGTCCGTGCCGTTCACCCAATGCACGCCGACATCCAGCCAGTCGTTCGTCCATTGCAGCCCGGCATTCACGCGGCTCGCCGAGTATCCGCGCAGGTTCGTGGTGCGCCCGGGATAACCGCCGCGCTCATCGCGCAACCGGTCGCCGCTGAACTCGACCTTGGCGCGCAGCCCCTCCAGGTCTCCCCACGGCGTGGGCAGCGCCGGGACGTTCCACTCCACGCCACCGAAGATCGAGATGTCCTCGCCCCGGAAATACGAGCCCCAGCGCAGCGTGCCACCCTCGCCCACGGTGCGCGTGCGCTCGCCGAAGCCGCTCCAGATGTCGGTCAGCGGATTGTTGCCATCCGCATAGGTGCCGAGCCGCCCCCAGCCCATGCCCAGCGTCACGTCGAAATCCCAGAAGCGCTTCGACGCCACTAAGTACTCGCCCGCATAGATGCCTGTACCCGCGATGTCCTGGATGCCGACCGCCAGCGCCGGGCGCCACTCCTGCTCGTCCCACAGCCGGATCTTGATGTCGAAGGACCGGTCGGAAACGATCCCCGAGCCCGTCGTCCCGTTCAGCCGCTCACTGACGCGGAACGTCGTCTCCAACCACGGCAAGGCCTGGAACCCCACAAACCAGAACTGCCGCTGATGCCGCCACGCCACGCCGGCCTCGATCACGCCATCCGCGCGAAACCTCGCATTGCGCATCTCGATGAGACCAACCCCACCCCAGTCCGAGCCGGTCCCGTCGCCGCCCAGGCCCTGGGCGTGCACGGGCGCGGAGAGCAGCGCCAGGATGGCGAGGGCGTAGCGAGGGGTCAGCCCCCCGGACCCCCTGCTGGGAGGCAACCGCCTCCCAGACCCTGGGTCGGATGGCTGGTTTGGAGGAGGGGCATGGGGCGCCCATCGCGTCGGCAGCACCGACGAGCCTCTCCTCCTCACCAGCCATTCATTCATCGCGGGTCCGGGGGCACGTATGCCCCCGGCGGGAGGGTCCGGGAGGGCAGAGCCCTCCCGGTTGGCCCCGGCCGT